>NZ_JBQXEO010000004.1:0-308455 GCF_052601155.1 Micromonospora yongxingensis | reverse complement strand
GTCCTTGAACGGCGAACGGGTCGGGACCCCCCGTGGGTCCCGACCCGCACGTCGGTTACCGGTCAGTCCTGCTTCCCGGGGGCCTCGGTCCGGCCCGGGTCGACGCCCTGGTCTCCCTGGTCGGCGAACCGTCCCTTGACGATCTTGTCCCGGAAGGTTCCGTCGGTCACCTTGTCGAACTTCTCGCGGACGGTGTCGGCCAGGTCTTCCAGCCGGTCCTCCGTCTGCTGGGCCACCTGCTTCGCCGGCTCCGTCATCGCTCCCCCTGCCATGGCGGTAGGTCCGAAATAAGACGATAGAACCCGTATCGCCAGGCTAACCGGAACGGCCCGGCCCGCGCCGGGAAATCCGGCGCGGACCGGGCCGAGGAAACGGAACCGGGTGCGGGTCTGGTCAGCGGTCGGGCGTGCGGCGCGGCCGCCAGACCACCAGCGCGGTGGAGGTGCGGTTGGTCGGCACCAGATCCCGGCCCGGGAAGCGGGCCAGCGACTCCAGTTCGGCCACCCGGCGGTACGCGGCGTCCAGCTCGGCCTCCAGCCGGGCCACCCGCTGCTGCGCCTGCTCCAGCAACCGCTCCAACCCGATGATCCGCTTGACCCCGGCCAGGTTGATGCCGTCGTCCTGACTGAGCCGCTGCACCTCGCGCAGCAGCACCACGTCGCGGACGCTGTACCGACGCCCACCACCGGCCGCCCGGCCGGGCTGCACCAGCCCAAGCCGGTCGTACTGGCGAAGGGTCTGTGGGTGCATCCCCGCCATCCGTGCCGCGACCGAGATCATCAACACCTTGGCCTCGTAGGCAGGGTCACCCGAACCGAGGAACTCGCCCGACATCCCGCTCACCTCCGCGTCCATCCCACCGGACTAACCGACCCGACGCACCCGTGCGTCGAGATGTTCCCGCGCCGCCGGCGGGCTCTGCTCGGCGAACGCCTCCAGCGCTGCGCGCGCCTCGTCCGACAACCGCGCCGGCACCACCACGTCGAGGGTGACCAGCAGGTCGCCGGCCTGCCCGTCGCGGCGGACCACACCCTTGCCCCGAGCCCGCAGCACCCGACCGCTCGGCGTGCCCGGCGGGACCCGCAGGGTCACCGCGCCGTCCAGCGTGGGCACCCGGAGGTCCGTGCCGAGCACGGCCTCCGCGAAGGTGACCGGCACGGTCAGCGTCAGGTCGTCGCCGGTACGCCCGAACAGCTCGTCGGGCCGGACCTTGACGTGCACGAACAGGTCACCAGCCGGACCGCCGCGCTCGCCAGGCTCGCCCCGCCCGGCCAGCCGGATCCGTTGACCGTCGGCCACCCCGGCCGGGAAGCGCACGTTCAGCGTGCGGGTCTTGGTGACCCCGCCGCTGCCGTGGCACTCCGGGCACTTCTCCTCGACCACGGTGCCGACGCCCTGGCAGGTGCGGCACGGCTCGGAGAAGCTGAACGAACCCTGGTTGCGGGTGGTCACCCCGGCGCCGTGGCACGCGGGGCACGTGCGCGGCTGGGTGCCCGGCTTGGCCCCGTTGCCGTGACACGTGTCGCAGACGCCCGGGGCGCGCAGCGTCAGCGGCAGAGTCACCCCGCGCACCGCGTCACCGAAGTCCAGCGCGACCTCGGTCTCCACGTCCCGGCCACGGGCCGGACCACGCGGTGCGGCCTGCCCACCACCCTGCCCACCCGAGAAGATCGAGCTGAACAGGTCCTGGAAACCGGCTCCACCGAAACGACGGTCACCGCCGTCGGCCCCGCCGCCGAACAGGTCGGAGACGTCGAAGGGCATGCCGCCCGGCTGGCCCGCGCCCCGCGCGTTGCGCCGGAACGCGCCCGAGCCGAACAGCGAGCGCATCTCGTCGTACTCCCGGCGACGGCCGGTGTCCGACAGCACGTTGTACGCCTCGGACGCGGCCTTGAACCGCTCCTCGGCCTTCGGGTCGCCCGGGTTGTGGTCCGGATGCGACTCCCGCGCCAACTTGCGGTACGCCTTCTTGATGTCATCCGCGGAGGCGGCCTTGTCCACGCCGAGCACGGCGTAGAAGTCCTTCTCGAGCCAGTCCTTCGAACTCACCGGTCCACCCCCTTCCTACCGTCGTGGCCCGGCCGTCCCGCCCGCCGCATCGCAGCGGACGGGACGGCCCGGTCACCGTTTCGCACTATTCCGGATCCGCGACCGCGACCAGCGCGGGGCGCAGCAGCCGCTCACCGAGCTGGTAACCACGCCGCATGACCTGCACGCAGGTCGGCTCGCTGACCTCGGCCGAGGTCTGGTGCGCGACCGCCTCGTGCCGGGTCGGGTCGAACGGGTCGCCCTGCTCGCCGAAGGCGGTCAGGCCGAACTTGCCCAGCGCGGTGGTGAGCTGTTCCGCCACCGTGCCGAACGGCCCGACCAGGTCGCCGTGTTCCCGGGCCCGGTCCAGGTCGTCCAGGATCGGCAGCAGTGCGGCCAGCACCGAACCGGTCGCCTGCTCCTGCACCAGGCTGCGGTCCCGGTCGACCCGCTTGCGGTAGTTGGCGTACTCCGCCGACACCCGCTGCAGGTCCCGGGTCCGCTCGTCCAACTCGGCCCGGAGCGCCTCCAGCTCGGCGCCGAGCGGCGTACCGGTGCCGCCGCCGCCCACCGGCTGCGCCGGAGCGTCCACCACCGGCGGACCGGACGGCGTGGGACCGTCGACCGAGGTCGACTCGATCTCGATCTCGTCGACCACGATCTCGGCGTCCTCGACCAGGCCCTCCGCGGCGACGTCGGTCCCCGCGTCGGCGGCCGTGCCCTCGGGCTCGGTCGTGTCGGTGAGCTTGCGGTTGTTGCGGATGACGACCCGCTCCCCGTCGCCGGTGGCCGGCTCGGTGGGCGCGGAGCCACCCGGCGCCGACCCGGTGTCGCCCGGGTCGGCGGCTCGTGGCTTCTGCGTCATGCGGCTACCTCATCCCCTTCGCAGTGGACACGTGTCGGAGGCCGACGGTCACTTCTTGCCGTCCTCGTCCACGATCTCCGCGTCGACCACGTCGTCGGCGCCACCGGCACCGCCGGCCTGCGGGCCGGTCGCACCGGTCGCACCCGGGCCGGCCTCGCCGCCGGGCTGCTGGCCCTGCTCGGCCTGCTGCGAGTAGAGCAGCGAACCGGCCTGCTGGGAGACCTGCGCCAGCCGCTCGTGCGCCGACTTGATCTTCTCGATGTCCTGGCCGCCGAGGGCGCCACGCAACTCGCCGAGCGCCTCGTTGAGCTGCTCCCGGTTCTCGCTGGGCAGCTTGTCACCGCTCTCGGCGAGGAACTTCTCGGTCTGCCACTGGAGCGCCTCGGCCACGTTGCGGGTCTCGGCGTCGTCGCGGCGGCGCTTGTCCTCCTCCGCGTGCTCCTCGGCGTCCCGGCGCATCCGCTCGATGTCGTCCTTCGGCAGCGAGGAGCCGCCGGTGATCGTCATCTTCTGTTCCTTGCCGGTGCCGAGGTCCTTGGCGTGCACGTTGACGATGCCGTTGGCGTCGATGTCGAAGGCGACCTCGATCTGCGGCACGCCGCGCGGCGCCGGCGGGAGGCCGGTCAGCTCGAAGGTGCCGAGCTTCTTGTTGTAGGCCGCGATCTCCCGCTCGCCCTGGAACACCTGGATCAGCACCGACGGCTGGTTGTCGTCCGCCGTGGTGAAGACCTCGGAGCGCTTGGTCGGGATGGTCGTGTTGCGCTCGATCAGCTTGGTGAAGATGCCGCCCTTGGTCTCGATGCCCAGGCTCAGCGGGGTCACGTCGAGCAGCAGGACGTCCTTGACCTCACCCTTGAGCACACCGGCCTGCAGGGCGGCGCCGACGGCGACGACCTCGTCCGGGTTGACGCCCTTGTTCGGGTCGCGGCCGGTGAGCTGCTTGACCAGGTCGGTCACGGCGGGCATCCGGGTCGAACCGCCGACCAGGATCACGTGCTCGACGTCGGAGATCTTGATCCCGGCGTCCTTCACGGCCTGCTCGAACGGGCCCTTGCAGCGGTCCAGCAGGTCCTGCGTCATCCGCTGGAACTCGGCGCGGCTGAGCGTCACGTCCAGGTGCAGCGGGCCGGCGGAGCCGGCGGTGATGTACGGCAGGTTGATGTTGGTGGTGGTGGCGGCGGACAGCTCGATCTTGGCCTTCTCGGCGGCCTCACGGAGCCGCTGGAGGGCCATCTTGTCCTGGCCCAGGTCGATGCCGTGCTCACCACGGAAGGTCTTCACCAGGTGGTCGATGATCCGCTGGTCCCAGTCGTCGCCACCGAGGTGGTTGTCACCGCTGGTCGACTTGACCTCGATGACGCCCTCGGCCAACTCCAGCAGCGACACGTCGAAGGTGCCGCCGCCGAGGTCGAAGACCAGGACGGTCTGCTCCTTGGAGCCCTTGTCCAGCCCGTACGCCAGGGCGGCCGCGGTCGGCTCGTTGACGATCCGCAGCACGTTGAAGCCGGCGATCTCACCGGCCTCCTTGGTGGCCTGCCGCTGGCTGTCGTTGAAGTAGGCCGGCACGGTGATCACCGCGTCGGTGATCTGCTCGCCCAGGTACGCCTCGGCGTCCCGCTTGAGCTTCATCAGGGTCCGAGCCGAGATCTCCTGCGGGGTGTACTTCTTGCCGTCGATGTCGACGGACCAGTTCGTGCCGACCTCGCGCTTGACCGACCGGATCGTCCGGTCCGGGTTGGTCACCGCCTGGCGCTTGGCGACCTCACCGACGAGCACCTCGCCGTTGCGGGCGAACGCGACGATCGACGGCGTCGTCCGCGAGCCCTCAGCGTTGGCGATGACGGTGGGCTCACCGCCCTCGAGAACGCTGACGCAGGAGTTCGTCGTGCCGAGGTCGATACCGACCGCACGTGCCATCTTCGCTTCCTCGCTTCGTAAGGTTGTGCAGGTGACGGGCGTTGCCCGCGGGCTGCCGGCGGGCACCGCCCGGAGCGGACCACACCACAAGTTGAGTGAACTTGACTCAATAGTGCCACGCGCCGACGAATCGTCAAGTTGGGTTGAGCCGACCCGACGCAACCCAGCCGTTATTACCGTCCGGTTGTCTTCCCTTGCATCGGTCGGGCACGCTTTAGCGGTGACGACGCCCGGCGATCCCGCCACCCGCTCCGGCGCGCCCGCCGTCGCAGCCCGGACCGGCCCGCCGGACGCCGCGGAGGAGCAGCCCGCCACCATCGGGGACGACAGCCTCCCCGGGGCGCTGACGGGTCTCCGGGCCGCGATCGGCGCGACCCGGTACCCGCTCGCGCTGCCCTCCGCCGGATCTGCCCGGCAGACCGCCACCGCCCTCACCGACCAGCTCGACGACTACCTGCTGCCCCGGCTCGCCCGGCTCGACGCGCCCCTGCTCGTGGTCGTCGGCGGCTCCACCGGCGCCGGCAAGTCGACCCTGGTCAACAGCCTGGTCAAGGCCCGGGTCAGCGCCGCCGGCGTGCTCCGGCCGACCACCCGCTCGCCGGTGCTGGTGTGCAACCCGGCCGACGCCGCCTGGTTCCGCCAGGGCGAGCTGCTGCCCGGGCTGACCCGTACGACCGAGCCGAGCGACGATCCGCGGGCCCTGCACCTGGTCACCGCCCCGGCCCTGCCCGCCGGGCTGGCCTTCCTCGACGCGCCGGACATCGACTCGGTGGTCGACGCCAACCGGGCACTGGCCGGTCAACTGCTGGCCGCCGCCGACCTCTGGCTCTTCGTCACCACCGCCGCCCGGTACGCCGACGCGGTGCCCTGGGAGCTGCTGCGCAGCGCCCGGGCCCGGGGCGCGGTGATCGCCATGGTGCTGGACCGGGTGCCCGCCGAGGCCAGCGACGAGATCGCCGCGCACCTGACCGAGATGCTCGCCGCGCAGGGCCTCGGCCGGGCACCGCTGTTCGTGCTGCCCGAGACGTGGGTCGACGGCCAGGGGCTGCTGCCCGAGGCGGTCACCGCGCCGCTGGCCGACTGGTTCGCCCGGCTGGCCGCCGACGCCGACGCCCGGGCGGCCGTCGTCCGGCAGACGCTGGACGGCGCGCTGGCCGCGGTGCACCCGGCCGTCGAGGAGCTGGCGGACGCCGCCGACGAGCAGGTCGCCGCCGCCGACGCGCTGGACGAACGGGTCCGGGCCGCCTACCGGGGCGCCGAACGGACCGTCGAGGAGGGCCTGCGCGACGGTCGGCTGCTCCGCGGCGAGGTGCTCGCCCGGTGGCAGGAGTTCGTCGGCACCGGGGAGCTCTTCCGCACCCTGGAGGCGCGGATCGGGCGGCTGCGGGATCGCGTGGTGGCCGCCGTCACCGGCCGGCCGGCGCCCTCGACCGAGCTGCGCAACGCCATCGAGTCGCAACTGGTCACCTTGCTGCGCGGGGTGGCCTCCGAGGCCGCGGAGAGCGCGTACACCGGGTGGAAGGCGCACCCGGCCGGGGCGGAGCTGCTGGAGCCGGCGCTCGCCCACCCGAGCGACGACCTGCCCGAACGCGCCGAGCGGATGGTGCGGGACTGGCAGCGCGGCGTGCTGGAGCTGGTCCGGGTCGAGGGCGGCGACAAACGGTTCGTGGCCCGCACCGCCGCGTACGCGGTGAACGCCACCGGGCTCGCCGTGATGATCGCCGTGTTCGCCTCCACCGCGTTCATCCCGACCGGGCTGGAGCTGGCCACCGGGGCCGGCACCACGGTCGCCGCGCAGGCCGTACTCCAGGCGATCTTCGGCGACCAGGCGGTGCGTACCCTCGCTGCCAAGGCCCGCGCCGACCTGCTGGACCGGGTGCGGACGCTGCTCGACGCGGAGGCCGACCGCTTCCTGACCCGCACCGCCGAGGCCCGCCCCGCCGCCGAGGCCGGCGACGGGTTGCGCCGGGCGGCAGGCCGGGTCGAGCTGGCCCGGCACCGCAGCGGCCTGGCCTCCGGCGACGACAGCCTGCCGGCCGCCGACGAGGAGGGGTCCCGGTGAGCAACATCACCGGCCGGATACGCGAGGCGTTCCGCGGCGACCAGCGGGTCGACCCGGACGCGTTGATCGCCCGCCTCGACGCGGTACGCCGGTTCCTGACCGCGGTGGACGGCCTGCTGCCGGACGCCCAACTGGTGCCCGCGCACACCCTCGTCGAGCGGGCCGGCACCCGGCTCGCCCTGTCCCGGGACCACACCGTGGTCGCCCTGGCCGGTGCCACCGGCAGCGGCAAGTCCAGCCTGTTCAACGCGCTGGCCCGGCTGGAGCTCTCACCCGTCGGGGTCCGCCGGCCGACCACCGGCGTCACGCACGCCTGCGTGTGGGGGCCGCTGGAGGGCGCCAACCGGCTGCTCGACTGGGTCGGCGTACTGCCCCGGCACCGGTTCGTCCGGGAGAGCGCGCTGGACGCGGACGACGAGACCGCCCTGCACGGGCTGATCCTGCTCGACCTGCCCGACTTCGACTCGGTGCAGCGGTCCCACCGGCTGGAGGTCGACCGGCTGCTCGGCCTGGTCGACCAGGTGGTCTGGGTGGTCGACCCGCAGAAGTACGCCGACCGGGTGATCCACGACAGCTACCTGCGCGAGTTCCACCGACACCGCGACGTCACCCTGGTCGTGCTCAACCAGGCCGACCGGCTGCCCCCGGCCGAGCTTCCCCGGGTCCTGGACGACCTGCGCCGGCTGCTCGACGCCGACGGGCTGACCGACGTGCCCCTGCTGGCCACCACCGCCATCGACCCGGCCGGGATGGTCGGGCTGCGCACCGCGCTGGAGCAGACGGTCGCCGAGCGACAGGCGGCACTGCGCCGGCTCGCCGGTGACGTCGACGGTGTGGTCGCCGCGCTGGACGAACTGGTCGGCTCGGCCCGACCGGCGGGCGGACCGGACGACGGCGCCGTCGACGGGCTGAACCGGGCACTGGCCGGCGCGGCCGGCGTACCGGCGGTCACCGAGGCGGTGGAGCAGGCGTACCGGCATCGGGCCGGCGCCGCCACCGGCTGGCCGGTGGTCCGGGGCTGGCGACGGCTTCGGCCGGACCCGCTGCGCCGGCTCCACCTGCCCGGCCCGGCCGGCGACCAGGCCGACCCGGCCGAAAGCCTGGTCGCGGCGACCTCGGTGCCCGACCCGACGGCCGCCCAGCGCTCCGCGCTCGGCCTGGCCATCCGCGCGGTGGCCGACCGGGCCGCCGCCGACCTGCCCGCCGCCTGGCCGGCCGCGGTCACCACCGCCGCCCGGTCCCGCCTCGGCGACCTGCCGGACGCGTTGGACCGCGCGGTCGCCGGCACCGACCTCGGCCTGGGCCGACGACCGCTCTGGTGGCGGCTGGTCGGCGGCGTGCAGTGGCTGGTGACGCTGGCCGCCGTGGTGGGGCTCGGCTGGCTGGTGCTCGGCTACGCGCTGCGGGCACTCGGCCTGCCCGCCCTGGACAACCCGATGGTCGGGCAGGTGCCACTGCCCACTCTCCTGCTTCTCGGCGGGCTGCTCGCCGGGTTGCTGGTGGCGGCGCTGACCCGGCCGCTGGTGCGCTGGGCGGCCCGTCGGGCCCGCGCCCGCGCCGACCAGCGGCTGACGGCCGAGGTCGCCCGGGTGGGCGACGAGTACGTGCTCGCACCGGTGCGGATCGTGCTCGCCTCGTACGCGCAGGCACGCGACGCGTTGAAGGACGCCGCCCGGCGCTGAGGCCCCGCACGGCTCGCTACCCCTCTGCGTACCCGCCCGGCGGCGTAGGGTCGAAGCATGGCCACGCCTCAGACCCCTTACGACGCGGTGCTGCACGCCGCACGCGACGTGACCAAGCTGGAGTCCGCGCTGGATGCCGAGATGCTCGGCAGCGCGCTGCTGGGTAGCGTCTACTCGATCGCGGAGACCGACCGCGACACCGCCGTACGGGAGTTCGTCACCGGGTTCCTCACCGCCACCGCCCGCCGCCGGATCGTGGCGGCGACCACCATCCGCCAGGTCTTCGCCGCGCTCGTGCCCAACGCCGAGGGCACCGAGCGGGTGCGGCCGGGCAGCCAGGCGCCAGCCTGGTCCGGGCAGCTCGGCCGGGTGCACCTCACGGGCAGTTGGGCGTACGGCGACGTGTACGGCGACCAGACCTCCTACCTCGCCACCTTTGCCTACGACGACGCCACCGGCGGCCCCGAGCACGCGCTGGTGGCACTGGTGGACCACAACATCGGGATCACCAAGGACATCTTCGTCGGCGGCCCGGCGGAACGGATCCTGGACCAGGTCCGCCAGATGTGCGCCGACGACGAGCTGACCTGGTTCCGCACCGAGGACCCGGCCCGGCTGCGTGGTGAGGTGGCCCGGCATCTCGCCGTCACCGACGACCTGGGCGAGCTGCCCGGTGAGGGCTCGCTCGCCACCGACCGCGCGCTGGTCGGCGCCCGGCTGGCCGTGCTGCCCACCGCCGCCGACCCGACCGGCCCGGCCGAGGTCGAGCCGCTCACCGCCGCCGAGCGCACCGACCTGGTCCGGCGGTTCCTGGCCGCCCCGGAGGCGGCCCGGTTCGGGCTCGACACCGTCGACGGTCCCGAGCTGGCATCACTGCACTTCTGCCTGAGTCTGCTGCTGGACCACTCGGCGACGTTCCCGGACGCCGACCCGATGCGGTGGAGCCCCGCGATGTCCGGGCTCTTCCTGCTCGACTGGGTGCACCGCCGCGCGGTGCTGGACATGGACGACGCGGCGATGCTGCCCCGGGTGCTGCGCGCCTGGGCCCGGTACGCGTCCCGCCAGCGCGGGCTGCCCGAGTCGGCCGCCACGCGTACCGACGAGGCGATCGAGGAGATGGTGCCGGAGTTCGCCCGCCTCTACTCCACCGGTGAGCGGCGCAGCCCGGCAACGGCGGCCGTCGCCCAGCTGATGGCCGACGGCGTGGACCCGGACGACCCGGCCGCGCTCGACGCCTGGATCGAGGCGAACCGGCACCGGCTCGCCGACGACGGCGCCTGACGGCATCCGGGTCGGCGGCCCCGTGCCGCCGACCCGGATCTCAGGCCCGGTCAGCGCAGCAGGCCGAAGACCACCCCGGCGATCAGCGCGCCGAGCACGCCGCCGGCCAGCACCTGCGGCACGGTGTGGTCACGCAGCCGCACCCGGGACCAGCCGACCACGGCCAACAGCGGCAGGGCGACGAGCAGCCGGGCACCGAAGGTCAGCGCCAGGATGACCAGCGTGCCGGCGGCCACCGCCAAGTGGATGGACATCTTCCACCAGTGGCTCACCGACACGGCGACCACCAGGCCGACCAGACCGGCCACCGCCAGCGCCAGCAGCGGACGGGGTGCGCCGAGCAGGGCGAGCAGGGCCAGGCCGGCAGCGACCGAGCCGAGGCCGACCAGGAGCGGCACCCGGCGTTGCTCCCGGCGGCCGACGTGGTGGTCGGTGAGCCGGCCACGGCGTACCCCGCCGACGATGTAGGCGAACGGGATGCCGGTGACGAAGATCGTCGCGAGCAGCCCCCACGCCAGGCCGTGCGCGGCGACCGGGGCACTGTGCCAGCTCACGGTGACCATCAGCAGCGACACCAGCACGGCCGGCGCGGTCACCTCGGTGACGAGTCGCGCGACCCGCAGCCCCGGGCCGGGTCGGGTGGTGACCGGGCGGAGTTCCCCACCGCCGCCCACGCCGCCCCCTCCGGTACGCGTCTACCGCCGACCACCGCCGGCGCCGGCTTGGTCGCGCCTGATCGTCACCGTACCGGCGGGGACACCGTGGGGTGTGTCGGTCCGGCCAGCGGCGACCGGCTGATCAGGGTCGTCGGCGGGTTGGTGGGGCTGGGTCGCCTGCCCGAGGAGGCGGGGGTTGCCGGCGGCGTGGGTCTGGTGGCTGGCACGGAGAGGGTGCTGGTCGGCACCGCGGTCGGCGTCGAGGAGTCGGTCCCGGTCGGGGTCGCCGGCACGGTCGGCGTCGGGCTCGCCGTGGGGGTCGGGTCGGGGTCGGGATCCGGAGGGTCGGTCGGCGTACGGGTCGGTGACGGCACCGGCGACGGGCTGGGCGGCGCGGCCGGCGGGGTGCTGCGGGTCGCCCTCGGCGTCGGCCGCGGCACGGCCCGGGGTGCGGGCCCCGGATCGTCTGCGGCCGACCCGGGCCTCGACCCCTCCGGGCTGTGTCGGGGAGCGGCGGGCAGCCAACCACCGGTCGCGGTCGGGCCGACGCTGGGCGTGCCGGCTGGCGGAAGCGCCGGCTGACTGGTCATCGGCAGCGGAATCACCACCGGCCCGACCGACGGGGTGGGGATGAACGGGGTGCTGCTGTCCGGCAGCGCGGTACTGCCCGGGGTGGCCGAGCCCGCGCTGATCGCGGCGAGGATGGGCATCGAGGCGGTGCCGGCCAGCAGCGCGACGGTGAGCAGGTAGCCCCGGGAGGGGCCGCCGGCGCCGGGCGCGCGGTGCGCGCCCACCACCGGGCGGTATCCACCGGGCGACCGGTGCCGGCCGAGCGCCGGTGTGCCGGGACCGTCACCTGGCTCGTGCACCGCACACCCCTTGTCGTCGGCCGTTGGAGGACGCGGATGGACACCGTCGGCTGAAAAACACCGGCAAAACACCCGATCGGCGCGATCCTGCGGTAATCAGCCTCGCCTAGTTACCCTCCGTCAGCCAACCTCCACCGCGTGTCGACACGCGGAGATGACCGAAAGGTGACGAACCGTCGCCGTATCGCCCGCCGATCGCTTCCCGGCATCATGGCGACAAAGGTCAGCAAAGGGTGGGCGGTCGGAATGCGGGGCGGGCGTACTGTGGGCGCGCTCACCTCCTCTGCGAATATGGAGCACGACGGCAACGCAGCCGTGACCTCCGCGCACCCTCGCGGCAGGCGCGGTTGAGCGCCGGCGCTCCCGAACCGGGTTCGGCCAGAATCCGGCTCACGCCGCGCGGCAACCCCCACCGGGGCTAGGCGCGGCCGCCAGGAACCGGTCCGGCAGCAGCCGGACAGGCGCACGAGTTGCGCGGCCGGGTGACCCCCCGGTGCCGACGCAGACACGACAGGGAGAGACGGATGGCAAAGGGCGACCCCGGGGGCACCACCCGCGGCAGGCGGGCGGCACCCCGCTCCAGGAAGAGCGCGACCGGCAACCCCGAGCTGGTGCAGCTGCTCACCCCCGAAGGCGAGCGGATCGACAGCGTCACCGGCCCGGACGGCATCGAGTACCGCGTCGACTTCACCGACGAGGAGTACCGGGGGCTCTACCGCGACCTGGTGCTGGTCCGCAAGCTCGACGCCGAGGCGACCGCGTTGCAGCGCCAGGGCGAGCTGGGCATCTGGGCCAGCCTGCTGGGCCAGGAGGCGGCCCAGGTCGGCTCCGGGCGGGCACTGCGCACGCAGGACATGGCCTTCCCGACGTACCGGGAGCACGGCGTCCTCTACTGCCGGGGCATCGACCCGATCATGCCGCTCGGCCTGTTCCGCGGCGTCGACCAGGGCGGCTGGGACCCGAACGAGTTCAAGTTCAACATGTACACGATCGTGATCGGGGCGCAGACCCTGCACGCGACCGGCTACGCCATGGGCATCAACATGGACGGCAAGACCGGCACCGACGACGGCGAAGCGGTGATCGCCTACTTCGGCGACGGTGCCACCAGCCAGGGCGACGTCAACGAGGCGTTCGTCTGGGCCGGCGTGTTCAACGCGCCGATGGTCTTCTTCTGCCAGAACAACCAGTACGCGATCTCCGAGCCCCTGGAGCGGCAGACCCGCATCCCCCTCTACCAGCGGGCCGCCGGCTTCGGTTTCCCGGGCATCCGGGTGGACGGCAACGACGTGCTGGCCACCTACGCGGTGACCCGTACCGCGTTGGACAACGCGCGGCACGGGCAGGGCCCGAGCCTGATCGAGGCGTACACCTACCGCATGGGTGCGCACACCACCTCCGACGACCCGACCCGCTACCGCATCGCCAGCGAGGTCGAGGCGTGGCAGGCCAAGGACCCGATCTCCCGGGTGAAGGCCTTCCTGGAGAAGCAGCAGATCGCCGACGCGGCCTTCTTCGCCGAGGTCGACGAGCAGGCCCGCCGGGAGTCGGTGCACCTGCGCGAGCGGGTGCTCGCCATGCCCAACCCGGAGCCGGTGACGATGTTCGACCACGTCTACCCCAACGGGTCTCCGCTGCTCGACGAGCAGCGCGCGCAGTTCAGCAAGTACATGGAGTCGTTCGAGGGGAGCGCCCACTGATGGCCACGGAGACGCTCACCCTCGGCAAGGCCCTCAACACCGGTCTGCGCCGCGCCCTGGAGAACGACCCCAAGGTCATCATCATGGGCGAGGACGTCGGCAAGCTCGGCGGCGTCTTCCGGATCACCGATGGGCTCCAGAAGGACTTCGGCGACCAGCGGGTCATCGACACCCCGCTGGCGGAGTCGGGCATCATCGGCACCGCGGTCGGCCTCGCCATCCGTGGCTACCGGCCGATCTGCGAGATCCAGTTCGACGGCTTCGTCTACCCCGCGTACGACCAGATCGTGTCGCAGGTGGCGAAGATGCACTACCGCTCGCGCGGGAAGCTCAGCATCCCAATGGTCATCCGGATCCCGTTCGGCGGCGGCATCGGCGCCGTCGAGCACCACTCCGAGTCGCCGGAGGCGTACTTCGCGCACACCGCCGGCCTGAAGGTGGTGTCCTGCGCCAACCCGCAGGACGCGTACGTGATGATCCAGCAGGCCATCGCCTCGGACGACCCGATCGTCTTCCTGGAGCCCAAGCGGCGCTACTGGGAGAAGGGTCCCGTCGACCTGGACGCGCCGCTGGCCGACGCGTACCCGCTGCACTCGGCGCGGGTGGTGCGACCCGGCACCGACGTCACCCTGCTGGCCTACGGGCCGATGGTGCGGACCTGCCTGGACGCGGCGACCGCCGCCGCCGAGGACGGCCGGGAGCTGGAGGTCATCGACCTGCGCACGCTCTCCCCGCTGGACCTGAGCGCGGCGTACGAGTCGGTGAAGCGCACCGGCCGCGCCGTGGTGGTGCACGAGGCTCCGTCGAACATCGGCATCGGCGCCGAGCTGGCCGCGCGGATCACCGAGGAGTGCTTCTACTCCCTGGAGTCGCCGGTGCTGCGGGTGACCGGCTTCGACACCCCCTACCCGGCAGCCCGGGTGGAGGAGGAGTACCTGCCCGACCTGGACCGGGTGCTCGACGCCGTCGACCGCTCGTTCGGCTGGTGATCGACATGTCCCGGATCAAGGAGTTCAACCTGCCCGACCTGGGCGAGGGGCTGACCGAGGGCGAGATCCTCGCCTGGCTGGTCAAGGTCGGCGACACCATCGAGCTGAACCAGCCGATCGTCGAGGTGGAGACGGCCAAGGCGGCCGTGGAGATCCCGGCGAAGTGGGCCGGTCAGGTGCACCGGATCTTCCACCCGGAGGGGACGACGGTCGAGGTCGGCTCGCCGATCATCGCGATCGACACCGACCCGGGTGCCGGCCCGCTGGACGCGCCGTCGACCACGTCCACGCCCGGCGGCGACCTGCCCACCCCGTCGGCGGCCTCGCTGGCCGCGGTGGAGGTGGCACCGGCTGAGGGCATGGTCGAGCCCGGCCTGATCGGCGGCCCGGCCCCGGGTGGGCGGACCGCGGTGCTGGTCGGTTACGGCCCGCGTACCACCGCCGCGAAGCGCCGCCCGCGCAAGGGTGCCGTCCCGGAGCAGGCCGCACCGACGACCACGCCGGTCGCACCGGCTCCGATGGCTCCGGCTCCGGTCGCTCCGGCTCCGGTCGCCAACGGGCGGGGCGCCGCGACGAGCGGCGGACTGGTGCTGGCCAAGCCGCCGGTACGCAAGCTCGCCAAGGACCTCGGGGTCGACCTGGGCACGCTGACCGGCTCGGGCCCACTGGGCTCGATCACCCGGGAGGACGTGCAGCAGGCGGCGAACGGGTCCGTGGCGGCGGCCGAGCCGGTCGCGACGACGTCGGTGGCGGCGAGCGCCGCGAGCTTCGGCGCGGACCGCGAGCAGCGCATCCCGGTCAAGGGGGTCCGCAAGCTCACCGCCGAGAACATGTCCCGCTCGGCGTTCACCGCCCCGCACGTGACGGAGTTCCTGACCGTCGACGTGACCCGGGCGATGAAGGCGCTGGACCGGCTGCGGGGCCGGCGGGAGTGGCGCGACGTCCGGGTCTCGCCGCTGCTGCTGGTGGCGAAGGCGGTGCTGCTGGCCGTGAGGCGTCACCCGATGGTCAACTCGACGTGGGCCGGCGACGAGATCGTGGTCAAGGAGTACGTGAACCTCGGTATCGCGGCGGCCACCGAGCGCGGCCTGATCGTGCCGAACGTGAAGGACGCCGGCCGGCTCTCGCTGCGCGAACTGGCGGACGCGTTGAACGACCTGGTGCAGACGGCGAAGTCGGGGCGCACCTCACCGGCTGACATGTCCGGCGGCACCCTGACCATCACCAACGTCGGGGTGTTCGGGGTGGACACCGGCACGCCGATCCTGCCGCCGGGTGAGTCGGCCATCCTGGCCTTCGGCGCGGTGCGGGAGATGCCCTGGGTGCACAAGGGCAAGGTCAAGCCGCGTCAGGTCACCACGCTGGGGCTGAGCTTCGACCACCGCATCATCGACGGTGAGCTGGGCTCGAAGTTCCTGCGCGACATCGGCGACTTCCTCGCCGACCCGGAGGCGGCGCTGCTCGCCTGGACCTGACCGTCCGAACGCCAGGCCACGGCCGGTGTGCCACGGGTTAACGCCCGGCACACCGGCCGTGGCCGTTCGGCAACGGAAACACTGGTTGGCGAGCCCTCTCACCTTTGATTGTTAGGCAGGTGTCTCAGCTCACCTAATAATCGATGGAAGTTGGTGGGCTTCTGCGGTTGAATAGAGACATCAGGGGCTGACAACCAGGGGGAACCACAAATGAGCATGATCGAGCGCATCCGCAACCACCGCGACGCCACCCGCCGTGCCCGTGCCATCGAGCACGCGCTGCGGTCCGCGACCTCGCCGGCGGTCCGCGAGGAGCTCCTCGTCATCGCCCAGCGTCACATGAGCTGACGCTCCACCACTTTCCTCACCTCCTCCAGATCGATGGCCCGCCCGGTCCGCCGGGCGGGCCGTCGGCGTTTCACCACCTCTTGGCACCGGGATTCCGCCCTGCCGCAGCGCCCGGTACGGTGGGCTTCGGTCACCGCCCGCCGGCCCGGCACCAGCCGATCCGATAGAAGCCGCTCGACACCGACCGGCAACGCGGAGTGACGACCGGTGCTCCTTGGACGCGCTGTGCGGCCACCGGATACCGTGCGGGGAGCCGGCACGGCCGTACGCCGGTGACGCCGGCAGCCATGCCGAGGAGACCGATCGGCACCGGCGGCCGACATGTGATGGAGGAGGCGCACCCATGACGTCCGAGGGCCCGCACCGTCCCGGCCAGGAGCCGGACGAGGTGTCACCGGGCGCCGGCGGACCGGCGCCGTACGGCGACCGCCCGGCGCAGCCGGACAACGGCTACAACGCCGCCGGTCCCGACCTGGGTTGGGCACCCCCACCGCCGGCGCGGCAGAACCCGCCGGCACCCGCGTGGGCGACCCAGTCGGAGCAGCAGCCGAACCCCGCCTGGGGTTCCGGTGCCACGCCGCAGCCCCCCGAGCCGGCACAGCCGGCGTGGGCCAACGGCGGTGGCGCGAGCGAGCCGCAGCAGCCCGGCGCCTGGCCCGGCAACGGTGGCGCACCGGACAACGCGCAGGCCGCCCAGTGGGGCGCGCAGCAGCAGGGCTGGACGCCAGCCGAGCAGGGCGGTCCCGCCTGGGCCGCCGGTGCCCCCGAGCAGCCCGACTGGGCGCAGGCCCAGCCGGCCGCCGCGCGGGGTGCCGCGCAGGTGCCACCGGCCACCGCCACCTGGCCGGCCCAGGAAGACCCGGCCCGCTCCGGCGGCTGGAACACCGACTCCCCGCAGGACGATCCAGCCCGCTCCGGTGGCTGGGGCGGTGCGGCGCAGTCCAACCCGCCCGCCGGTGACTGGCGTGGCGCCGAGTCGCAGCAGCCCGAGTCGGCGCAGGCCACCGGCTGGTCCGGCAACGGTCAGCAGGATGACCCGGCCGGCTCCGGCGGCTGGGCCACCGGCGCCGCCGCGCGCGACGACCAGCCCGTGTGGACGCCGGCCGACCAGTCCCCGCAGACGTGGGGCCAGGCCGCCGAGCCGACCGAGCAGCCGACCCCCGGTTGGGGGCAGGCCGAGCCGGCCGCCGCCCGTGGCGCAGCCCAGGTGCCCGCACCGGCGGCGAACTGGCCCGGCCAGGACGACCCGGCCCGCTCCGGCGGCTGGGCCGCACAACAGCAGCAGCAGGCGCAGCCCGGCACGTGGGGCGACGGCGCCGACGCGAAGCAGGACGAGGCCGGGCAGCCGGCCGCCTGGGGTGGCGCCGAGGGCCGTCCGCAGCAGCCGGACTGGGTGCTGTCGGCTCAGGACCAGCCGACCGACCGGCCCGAGCCGGCGGCGTGGACCCCGGAGCAGACCGGCACCGCGGCGCGGGCCAGCGCCAGCGTGCCGGGCAACGACGGGTCGCCGGCCTGGGCCGCCGCCCCGGACAGTGCCTCCCAGGGCAGCGCCGGTGTGCCCGATGCCCAGCCGTGGGCGCCCGGCGAGGTGTGGGGTCGCGCCGAGGCGGAGGCCTCCGCACAGCCCCGCGGTGGCTGGGAGGCCGACCGGGGCGACGAGCCGCCGGCCTACCAGCCCGGGCCCGCGCCGGGCATCTCGCCGGCCAACGCCGTGCCGCTGCCCCCGCAGGAGCAGCGCGTGCCGGGTGCCAGCCTGGCCGCCGCTCCGCCGGTCGACTACGCGTCGCCCGCCCCGTTCGCCGCGATCCCCGAGCAGCCGTCGTACGCCGAGCGGGAGACCCCGGACGCCGCCGCGCAGTACGAGGCGGAGCCGGCCGCCTGGGGTCGGGCCGAGGAGTCGCCGGCAGGCGGTGCCGTGGTGCCCGCCCCGCGTACCTCTCCGGAGTCCGGAGCGGGCCGCGCGGTCGTACCGGCGCAGGAGGCCGAGTCGGCGGCCGGCGCGGTGGGCCGGGCCTCGGCGAGCGCCTCTGTGCCACTGGCCAGCCGGGTGATGCCCCCGACCGACCAGGCCATCCGACCGACCGGCACGTCCGCGCCGCAGCCCCGGGTGTACGGCCGTCCGGCCCAACCCGAGCCGGAGCAGGCCGCGCCGGAGGCGTTCCAGGCCGACCCGGGCCCGGAGCGTCAGGGCACGCCCGACTGGCAGAACGGCGCCGCGCGCCAAGCCGCACCGGACTGGCAGAACGGCCCGGACCGTCAGGCCGCACCCGACTGGCAGAACGGCCCCGAGCGTCAGGGCGCACCGGACTGGCAGAACGGCCCGGACCGTCAGGGCGGCCCGGGTTGGGGTGGCGACTCCCCGGCCGAACCGCGCTTCGACGACCGGGAGCGGCCGTCGGCGCCGAACGGGTTCGAGGCCGCGTCCGCGCCGCCGGCGTTCCCGCCCGGCGTGCCGTCCTTCGTCGACGCGCCCGGCAACAACCGGCCGGTGAACGGGGTCCGGCCGCAGGCCGGCGCCGAACGCCCGGAAAACCAGTACGGCCCCGGGTCACCGGCGGCCGGTAGCGCCGGGGTGAACGGCGCTCCGGGCTTCGGTGGACCGGGCTTCGGAGGCCCGCCGGAGCCGGCACCGGGTGCCGGCTTCACGGCGACGTTCCCCCCAGCACCCCAGCAGGCCGCGCCGTCCTGGGGTCAGCAGGCCGGCGAGTCCGACCACAACAGGTTCGAGGCGTTCAAGCCGGACGCCGACGAGCCGAAGGCGGAGCCGCCGGTGCCGAAGGTGCGCAACGGCCGTGTGCTCGCCGCGGTGCTGATCGCCGCGGTGCTCATCCTGGCGGTGCCGCTCGGCCTTCTGATGCTGCTCGGCAAGTTCGGCGGCGGGGACGAGGCGCCCGCCTTCGACCCGGCGGTCGGCACCTGTGTGAAGCAGTCCGGTCAGGGTGCCTCGGCGACGGATTGCGGCGAGGCCGGCGCGTTCACCATCGTTTCCAAGGTGGACGCGAAGGACAAGTGCACCGATACGACGCAGCCGCACGTGGTGCTGCCCGGCGACGGCACCAACCGGGTGCTCTGCCTCAAGCCGGCCACCAAGTAGACACACCGACGGCGGGGCCACGGGAATCCGTGGCCCCGCCGTCGTCGTCCCACCCCGCTGCGGGCGGGCGGCTCGGCCCCTCCGGCCGTTCGCGGGCCGGTGGTCAGGCACGATGGAGTCATGAGCGCACGAGTACGGGCCCCCGAACTGCGCGGTCGGGGGTGGCTGAACACCGGTGGACGCGATCTGAAGCTCGCCGACCTGCGCGGCAAGATCGTCCTGGCCGATTTCTGGACCTTCTGCTGCATCAACTGCCTGCACGTGCTCGACGAGCTGCGTCCGCTTGAGGAGAAGTACGGCGACGTGCTCGTCGTGATCGGCGTCCACTCGCCGAAGTTCGAGCACGAGAAGGACGCCGACGCGCTGGCCGCCGCCGTGGAGCGGTACGGGGTGCACCACCCCGTGCTCGACGATCCCGAGATGGACATGTGGCAGCAGTACGCGGCCCGGGCCTGGCCGACCCTGTCGGTGATCGACCCCGAGGGGTACGTCGTGGCCACCATGGCCGGCGAGGGACACGCCGAGGGGCTGTCCCGGTTGATCGACGAGCTGATCGCCACCCACGAGGCCAAGGGCACCCTGCACCGGGGCGACGGCCCGTACGTCCCGCCGCCGGCACCGGAGACCACGCTGCGTTTCCCGGGCAAGGCGGTCGTGCTGCCGGACGGCAACCTGCTGGTCTCCGACTCGGCCCGGCACTCGCTGGTCGAGCTCGCCCCGGACGGCGAGTCGCCGGTGCGACGGATCGGCTCGGGCGAGCGGGGCCGGGCTGACGGGCCGGCGGGTGCGGCGACGTTCTCCGAGCCGCAGGGGCTCTGCCTGCTGCCCACGCACGTCGCCGAGGTGGCCGGCTACGACCTGGTGGTCGCCGACACGGTCAACCACCTGCTGCGCGGCGTACGCCTGGCGTCTGGCGAGGTGGTCACCGTGGCCGGCAGCGGCCGGCAGTGGCGGGCCACGGTCGACGACCACGCGCACGACGCGCTCGCCGTGGACCTCTCGTCCCCGTGGGACCTGGCCTGGTACGACGACAAGCTGATCATCGCGATGGCCGGTATCCACCAGCTCTGGTGGTTCGATCCGATCAAGCGGACGGCCGGCATGTACGCCGGCACCACGGTCGAGGCACTGCGCGACGGCCCACTGGCCGAGGCGTGGATGGCGCAGCCGTCAGGGCTCTCCGTCTCCGCCGACGGCGTCCGACTCTGGATCGCTGACAGCGAGACCAGCGCGGTCCGGTACGTCGAGAACGGGGTGCTCGGCACCGCCGTCGGGCAGGGCCTGTTCGACTTCGGGCACGTGGACGGGCCGGCGGAGTCGGCGCTGCTCCAGCATCCGCTGGGGGTGTGCGCGTTGCCGGACGGTTCGGTGCTGGTCGCGGACACCTACAACGGCGCGGTGCGCCGCTTCGACCCGGAGACGGGTCAGGTGTCGACGGTCGCCGACGGGCTGGCCGAGCCGAGCGACCTGGTGCTCACCCCGGCCGGCGAGGTGCTGGTGGTGGAGTCCGCCGCGCACCGGTTGACCCGGCTGGCCCCGGGTGCGCTGTCGGCGGCCGGCGCCAGCACGGTGGACGGTCCCCGGCACCGCACCGAGCGGAAGCCGACCGACGTCGCGGCGGGCGAGGTCACCCTGGACATCGTCTTCACGCCGGCGCCTGGGCAGAAGTTGGACGAGACGTACGGGCCGTCGACCCGGCTGGTGGTCTCCGCGTCCCCGCCGGAGCTGCTGGTGGAGGGTGCCGGGACGGGCACCGAGCTGTCCCGGCGGCTGGTGCTCAACGGCGAGGTGACCGACGGGGTGCTCCAGGTGACCGCGCAGGCGGCGACCTGCGACGCGGACGTCGAGCACGCCGCGTGCCACCTGACCCGGCAGGACTGGGGCGTCCCGGTCCGGGTGGTCGACGGTGCGGCGGCCCGGCTTCCACTGGTGTTGCGCGGCCTCGACGCCTGACCGCCACCGCCCATTACGGCACGCCGGAGTCCCGCTACGCGAACGGCGCGAGCGGGACTCCGGCGTCGATCAGCGAGGCGCGGACCAGCTCGGCGGCGGAGACCGCGCCGGGGGTGTCTCCGTGTACGCAGATCGAGTCCACCGCGCAGGGGATGACCGTGCCGTCCACCGCCACCACGGTCCGTTCGGTGGCCATCCGTACCGCCCGGGTGGCGATCTCGTCCGGGTCGGTGACCAGCGCGCCGGCTGTGCCGCGCGGCACCAGCGCCCCGTTGGGCAGGTAGCCGCGGTCGGCGAAGCCCTCGGCGACGACCGGCAGCCCCGCACCGACGGCGAGCTGGGCGAGCGTCGAGCCGGCCATGCAGAGCACCGGCAGGTCGGGGTCGTGGCCGGTGACCGCGGCGACCAGCGCCGCCGCCTGGGACTCGTCGGTGCTGGCCACGTGGTAGAGCGCCCCGTGCGGCTTGAGGTAGCGGACCCGGGTGCCGAACAGCCGGCAGAACGCGTCGAGCGCGCCCAGCTGGTAGGTCACCTCGTCGCGCAGCTCGGCGAAGTCGTACGCGATGCGCCGCCGGCCGAAGCCGGCCAGGTCCCGGTAGCCGACCTGCGCGCCCACCGCGACGCCGCGCCGCGCCGCGCTCTCGCAGACCCGCCGCATGGTGGACGGGTCGCCGCCGTGGAAGCCGCAGGCGACGTTGGCGGAGGTGACGAGGTGCAGCAGCGCCTCGTCGTCGCCGAGTCGCCAGATGCCGAATCCCTCGCCCAGGTCAGCGTTGAGGTCCATGGAATCTGACGGTAGTGCCTGGCCGGGCCTGCGCGAGCGGGGTCACGTCGGTCACCACCCCGATGACCGGGTATCCGCCGGTGGTCGGGTGGTCGGCGAGGAAGATCAGGGGTTGCCCGTCCGCCGGCACCTGCACCGCGCCGAGCACGATGCCCTCGCTGGGCAGCTCGCCGGCGACCGCGCGGGGCAGCGGCGCGCCGGTGAGTCGAGCGCCGACCCGGTTGCTCACCGGGGTAACGGTGTACGCGGTGCCAAGAAGCCGGTCGAGCGCGGTGGGGGTGAACCAGTCGTCTCGGGGGCCGGGGCGAATCGTCAGGTGCAGCTCCGGCTGTGGTGGAGGGCTGACGGTCACGTCCACCGGCGCGGGCTCGCCCTGCGGCTCGCCGAGCGGCAGCCGGTCGCCGTCGCGCAGCGGGGGCGGGCCGAGCCCGGAGAGGGTGTCGGTGGCCCGGCTCCCGAGCACCGGCGGCACGTCGATCCCACCCGCCACGGCCAGCCAGCTCCGTACGCCGCGGCGGGCCGGGCCGATCCGCAGCACCGTCCCGGCGGGCACGGTGAGCGGGCGTCCGACGTCGCCGGGCCGGTCACCGGCCCGGACCGGCACCTCGGCGCCGGTGACCGCCACGGTGGTGGCCCGGGTCAGCCGCAGCACGCAGCCGGTCAGGGTGACCTCCAGGCCGGCGGCGTGCTCCGGGTTGCCGACCAGGCGGTTCGCCAGCCGCAGGGCCGCCGGGTCGAGGGCACCGGCCCGGGGTACGCCCAGGTGTGCCCAGCCGGGCCGGCCCAGGTCCTGCACGGTGGTGAGCGAGCCGGCGCGGAGCACCTCGATCTCGGAGGGCCGGGTCACGTCGCCGCCATCCGGACCGGGGTGCCCGGGCTGAGGCGGGCCGGCGGGTCGGCGTGCACGTCGAAGAGGACCAGGTCGGTCCGGCCGACCAGCAGCCAGCCGCCCGGAGACGCGCCCGGGTAGATGCCGGCGTACGGGCCGGCCAGCGCGACCGAGCCGGCCGGTACCCGGGGGCGGGGGGTGGCCAGTCGGGGCAGCGCCAACTCGGCGGGCAGCCCGGTCAGGTAGGGGAAGCCGGGGGCGAAGCCGCAGAAGGCGACCCGGAACGGGGTGCCGGTCAGCCGCCGGAGCACGGCCGGCACGTCGACCTTCCAGTGCTCGGCGACTGCCGGGAGGTCCGGCCCGTCGAAGTCGACCGGGACGACCACCTCCGCACCGCCGCCGTCGCGTTCCCGGTTGGTGGAGCCCTCGGTGGCGGCGGCCGTCGCGACCGTCGACGCCCATCGGGAGAGCAGGTCGGCCGTCGCGGCCGGGTCGGGTACGCCGTCGAGCAGGACGGTGCTGGCCGCCGGCACGATCTCGGTGGTGATCAGTTCGCCCAGCTCGCGACGCCGCCACAGCTCGGCGCGCCATGCCTCGACCAGGGCGGCCTCGGGCACGTCGGCGGGGGCGGTGCAGTCGAGCAGCAGGGCGTGTGCCCCGATGGATCGGAACCGCATCGGCTCATCTTCGCCGATCTGGTGACGGCGAGGTGTTCACGGTGACGGTGCCCGGCGTCACCGGTCCGACTACTTGCAAGTAACCTACGGTGCCGTAACCTGATGTCGTGACCACCTCCGCCCCGCTTCGCCTGAAGCCGGTCGACATCGGCAAGCCCCGGATGCGCGGCTGGCTGCACACGTACGCCTTCTTCGTCGCCCTGGTCTGCGGCATCGTGCTCTGCTCCATCGCCGCCACCCGACCGGGGTGGGCACCCCTGGTGAGCTGCGTCATCTACAGCGTCACGGTCTGCGGGCTCTTCGGCACCAGCGCGTTGTACCACCGTCGCGTGTGGTCCGAGCGCGGCTACCAGATCATGCGCCGGATGGACCACTCGATGATCTTCGTATTCATCGCCGGCACGTACACGCCGTTCTGCGCCCTGCTGCTCGCGCCGCGACCGGCGACCGTGATGCTCGGCCTGGTCTGGGGTGGCGCGCTGGCCGGCGTGGCGCTCAAGGTGGTCTGGCCGCACGCGCCACGCTGGGTCTCCGCGCCGCTCTACCTGGCGCTCGGTTGGGTGTCGGTGGCCATGCTGCCGGAGATCCTGCACGGCGGCGGCGTGGCGGCGCTCGTGCTGCTGATCGTCGGCGGGGCGATCTACAGCGTCGGTGCGATCTTCTACGCGCTGCGCCGACCCAACCCGTGGCCGACCGTCTTCGGTCACCACGAGTTCTTCCACGCCTGCACCCTGTTGGCCGCGCTCTGCCACCACATCGCGATCTACTTCGCGCTGTTCGCCTGACCGCACTGGCGAGCCGGGCCTGGCACACGCGAGCCGGGGCCCCGCGACGCTGCGGGACCCCGGAGTCGTTGCGTGCTCGGGTCAGACCGGCCGGCCCGGCCGGCGCACCTCGCGGTACTCCCGCATGACCTGGTCGTCCTGGACCGGCACCACCCGATCGGCCACGACGCGGTCCTCGCGGACCGGCGCGGCGACCACCGTGCGGCGTCGGCTGTTCCAGAAGTAGAGGGTGGTGAGGAGACCGGCGACACCGGCCAGCATCAACACCCAGCCGACGACGGCCAGGTTCAGCCAGCCCAGGTCGGCCTCCACGGCGAATGCGAAGATCGCGCCCAGCGCGATCAGGAAGATGCTGCCACCAATGCCCATGTCTCGCTCCTCGGCTCTTACCTGGCGTACGGCCCGCCGCGGCCGTCGGTAGGGGTGCGGCATCCATCGACTTACCCCGGCACGGAGATCGCCAATCGGGCAAGCTGAGGGCATGACGGACGTCCCCGCCGAGACACGGACACTGATCCTCCTGCGGCACGCGAAAGCCGAGCAGGGCAGCGACGGTACGGACGACGCGGTGCGCCCGCTCAGTGCGCGTGGGCAGGCCGACGCGGCGGCGGCCGGCGCCTGGCTGGCGCGTCAGGCACTGCTGCCCGACGTGGTGATCTGCTCGACCGCCAGACGCACCCGACAGACCTGGCACCAGGTGGCGATGGGGATGACCGGTACGCCGCCCGAGGGCGGGCCGGCCGGTCCCCGCCCGAGCGTGCGCTACGAGCCCGGCGCGTACGACGCCCACCCGGAGGAGTTGTTGGCGCTGGTCCGCACCGTCGACGCGGAGGCCAGGACAGCTCTGCTGATCGCCCACAATCCGGGCATCTCGCTGCTCTCCGCGCTCCTGGACCCGGAGGGGACGGACGGGGAGGGTCTGCGGACCACCGAACTGGCGGTGCACCGCGCCCCTGTCGCCTGGACGGAACTGGACCGGGCCGGGGCGCCCATCACCGACCGGCACACCGCACGCGGCTGAGCCACCCGCCGATGGTCGACGGGTGGCTCAGGCGTACGCGGCTCAGGAGGGTGGCGCGGTCGGCGGCGGAGGGTCGGGCGGCGGCGGCATCATCGCCGTCGGATGGGACAGCCGGTTCTCCTCCACGATGAGGGTCCGCGCCCGCTTACGCCGGTCCTGCCAGAACCAGAGCGTGGTCAGCAGTACGGCCAGCCCGGCCAGGATGAACACCCAGCCGACCGCCCGCAGGTCTATCCACCAGACGTTGGCCCTTATCGCGAACGTCAGGATGGCGCCGATCGCGATGAGAAAGATGCCGCTTCCTACACCCATGTGCGCTGCACTCCCCCGTGCGGTGGCTCTGGGCGTTCTCTGTCGTGGACACGCGACGGTTACCCGCCACACCGGCCACCTACCCGACGGGGCTCGCCGAATGCGGGACCGGTGGCCGCCCGGCGACGCGGGGCAACCCGACCCGGACAGGCCGACGGCCGGCGGGGCAATCGCCCCCGCCGGCCGTCGGTGTCGGCGCCAGGTGGTGCTACCCGGAACCGTCAGGCGTGCCGTGGCACGGTCAGAAGGCCTCCTCCGGGAGGTCCATGATGTCGAGGTCGGCGCCCTCGATGATCCGCCGGTCCGCGCCGATGCGCGGCAGCACCTCACGGGCGAAGAACCGGGCAGCGGCCACCTTGCCGGTGTAGAACGCCTTGTCGGTCGCGGAGACATCGCCGGCCAGCGCCTTCAGCGCAACGTCGGCCTGCTTCTGGAGCAGCCAGCCGACCACCAGGTCGCCGATGGCCAGCAGGAAACGCCGGCTGCTCAGCCCGACCTTGTACAGGGCGCGGGCGTCGCCGCCCTGCGCCTCGCCGAGCCAGCCGGTCAGCACGCCGAGGATGTTCTGGATCTCGGCGAGCGCCTTGCCGAGCGCCTGCCGCTCCTCCTTGAGCTGGCCGTTGCCCGCCTCGGAGGAGATGAACTCCTGGATCTCGCCGGCGACCGCCATCAGCGCCTTGCCGTTGTCCCGGACGATCTTGCGGAAGATCAGGTCCAGGCTCTGGATGGCCGTGGTGCCCTCGTACAGGGTGTCGATCTTGGCGTCCCGGACGTACTGCTCCAGCGGGTAGTCCTGGAGGAAGCCGGAGCCGCCGAAGGTCTGCAGCGCCTCGTGCCCGAGCAGCTCGTACGCCCGCTCCGAACCGACGCCCTTGACCAGAGGCAGCAGCAGGTCGTTGACCCGCTTGGCCAGCTTGGTGGCCTTCTCGTCGCCGGCCGCCTCGGCGATGGCGACCTTGTCCTGCCAGGTCGCGGTGTAGAGGACCAGGGCACGCAGACCCTCGGCGTACGACTTCTGCAGCAGCAGCGAGCGGCGCACGTCCGGGTGGTGGGTGATGGTGACCCGGGGCGCGGTCTTGTCCGCCTGCTGGATCAGATCGGCGCCCTGCACCCGGTTCTTCGCGTACTCCAGGGCGTTGAGGTAGCCGGTGGAGAGGGTGGCGATGGCCTTGGTGCCGACCATCATCCGGGCGTACTCGATGATCATGAACATCTGGCGGATGCCGTCGTGCTTGTCGCCCAGCAGCCAGCCCTTGGCCGGTACGCCGTGCTCGCCGAAGGTCACCTCGCAGGTGTTGGAGACCTTCAGGCCCATCTTGTGCTCGACGTTGGTGGCGTAGACGCCGTTGCGCTCGCCCAGCTCGCCGGTGGTCTCGTCGAAGTGGTACTTCGGCACCACGAAGAGCGACAGGCCCTTGGTGCCGGGGCCGCCGACGCCCTCCACGCCCACCGGGCGGGCCAGCACGTAGTGCACGATGTTGTCGCTCAGGTCGTGCTCGCCCGAGGTGATGAAGCGCTTCACGCCCTCGATGTGCCACGTGCCGTCCGGCTGCTGGATGGCCCGGGTGCGGCCGGCGCCCACGTCAGAGCCGGCGTCGGGCTCGGTGAGGACCATGGTGGAGCCCCACTGCTTGTCGATGAAGAGCTTGGCCCACTGCCGCTGCCGCTCGTTGCCCTCGACGTGCAGCACGTGCGCGAAGGACGGGCCGGAGGCGTACATCCACACCGGGGCGTTCGAGCCGAGCACCAGCTCGGCCAGGGCCCACCAGAGGGCGCGCGGGGCATTGGTGCCGCCCAGCTCGGGCGGCAGGTCCAGGCGCCAGAACTCGGAGTCCATGAACGCCTGGTAGGACTTCTTGAACGACTCCGGCAGCGGCGCGGTGTGCGTGGCCGGGTCGAAGACCGGCGGATTGCGGTCGCTGTCCGTGTAGCTGGCGGCCAGGTCCTCGCGGGCGAGGCGGTCGACCTCCGCGAGGAAGCTGCGGGCGGTGTCGGTGTCGAGATCCGAGTACGGCTCCTGGCCGAACGCCCGGTCCGCCCCGAAGACCTCGAAAAGGTTGAACTCGAGGTCCCGGAGGTTGCTCTTGTAGTGGGTCATGCTCACTGGCCCCGCTTCCGGACAGGTGTTACCGATCAGTAACCCCGACTGTATTACTCGCGGGTAGCCAGCGACAAGCGGATCTCGTAAGTGACGGCCATTACACACTCGCGCCGTCCGGGCCGCCCAGCCGGTCGGTCAGCTCTCGGTGGCGCCGACTTCCCAGCTCGGCACGGCTGCCGCCACCCCGGTCCGGGCGCCGACGTACTCCATCAGGACCAGCGCGATGTCGTCGTCGAGCCGGCCGTGCACCCACTCGACCAGGGCCGTCTCCAGCGAGGCCAGCCCGTCGGCGACCGTGCCGTGGCCGAGCAGCCGCCAGGCCCGGTCGGCCGTGGGGAAGAACTCGCCGTCCCGCCGCGCCTCACCGAGACCGTCGGTGAACAGCAGCAACCGGTCACCGGGCTCCAGGCGCTCGACCCGGGGGCGGACCACCGGCATGAAGCCGAGCGGGGGTGCCGGCGCCGGCGGCTCCAGCGGGATCACCGCGCCCCGACGCAGCAGCAGCGGCGGCGGATGCCCGCAGTTGACGATCGTGAGCGTGCCGCCACGCTCCTCCACCAGCGCCGCGGTCACGAAGTCCTCGTCGCCGACGTTGCGGGCCACCGCGCGATCCAGGTCCGCGACGACGGCGCGCAGGTCCGCCCGTTCGTAGGCCACGTGCCGGTAGGAACCGAGGACGATGCTGGCCAGCCGGACGGCGTCCAGGCCCTTGCCGCGCACGTCACCGATGATCATGCGCACGCCGTACGGGGTGTCGATCGCCTCGTACAGGTCGCCGCCGATCTGGGCGGTCGCCGTGGAGGAGATGTAGCGGCCGGCCACCGAGAGCGTGCCGACCTGCGGGCCGAGGGGACGCAGCACCGCCTGCTGGGCCACCGAGGCGAGCTTGGACAGCTCGCCGATCTGCTCCGCCTGCCGCTGCCGCACCGACGCCACCGCGACGGCCAGCCCGGTGGCGAGCGCGACCGCGACCACGTTGGCCGAGGTGACCAGCGACATCTTCGGCTCGACCACGGCGAAGCCGGCCCCGATCAGGGTCGCCGCGGTGCCGACCCCGAGCACCACCGACCAGGACGCCAGGGAGGCGGCGAGGAACGGGGCGGCCACCAGCAGCGCGACGTAGTGCGCCCTGCGGCCGTCCGCCACCTCCACGGCCGAGACGATCGCGAGCAGAACGAGGGCCGCGCCGAGGCCGGCGCGGGATCCGGGGCTCAGCGGGCTACGGCCCGACTGGAGGAGTCGCGTGGGTACGAGGGACAGCATGCCTGATCCTCGTGAACGGGTGAATGAACCTGGCCCGTCGTCTGAGGATGTTCTGTCCACCCGGCCCGGGTGTCCGGCCAGATCGGCGTCGGCCACGCCGGTCAGCCGAGGACCTCGTACCTGACGGTCAGCGCGCCCACGTCGACCGAGGCGATGGTGGCGAACGCGGCCCGGGAGAGGTCGAGGCAGCGGCCGTCGATGAACGGACCGCGGTCGTTGATGCGCACCACGACCGACTTGCCGCTGCTCGGGTTGGTCACCCGGACCCGGGTGTCGAACGGCAGGGTCTTGTGGGCCGCGGTCAGCTCGTTCGGGTTGAACGACTCACCGTTGGCGGTGAGCTGACCGTCGGAGTAGAAGGACGCGCCGCACGAGCCGCTCTCCAGGACCTTCGGCTTCGCCGTGGTCTTCTTCGCGGTCGGGGTCGGCTTCGGCGCGGCGGTGCGGGCCTTGTTCCGGGAGGCGGCCTGCGGCGAGCGGCTGGCGGACGGGCTGGCCGACGCACTCGGGGAGGCACTGGCACTCGGGGAGGCCGCCGGGGAACTCGCGGCGAGGCTGCTGGGGGCGGCGGTCGGGGCGAACTCGATGGCGGCCTGCTCCGGCTGGGCGGAACCCGAGGTCAACCGCACGGCGCCGACGGTGCCTCCGACGGCGAGCGCGACGCCGACCGCCGCGGTGGCCGCGATGCCCGCCGGGGAGGAGAACATGCGGGTACGGGAGTGCCTACCAGCCACCGGCCCGGTCCTTTCGTCGACTGAACAAACCGGGTCGGACCGTAACGAGAGAAGCACTTCCGACGTCAACGTGATCATCGTGGTATGCCCGCATTTGCGCTGGTACGTGTAGCCGATCATCCGAGGCGGGATGGGCCGCCCGGCCCGGGTGCCGACACGCCGGGCACGCGTGCCCCAGGATGGACGGATGCCCGCCGAGCTGACCGAACGCCTCACCGCCCTGTTCCGGTGGATCGACCCCGGGCCGGGCACCAGCCACCTGGTCAGCGACATCTCCGGTTGGTGGCGCGACCCGGCGGTGCTGGCTGAGTTGGGGCCGGCCCTCGTGGCGCCGTACCGGGCCGCCCGGCCCACCGTCGTCCTCGCCCCCGCGGTCACCGGGCTGCTGCTCGGGCCACTGGCCGCCACCGCCCTCGGGGTCGGCTTCGTGGCCGCGCACAAGCCCGGCGACGGACGGCTGCCGGCCGGGCCGCTCACCTGGGCGCAGAGCCCGCCGGACTACCGGGGCCGGCGGGTCGACCTGGCCGTGCGGGACCGGCACCTCAACCCCGGCGACCGCGTCCTGGTGGTGGACGACTGGGTGCGCACCGGGGCACAGATCCGCGCCCTGTACGACATCTGCGCGGCGCGCGGTTCCGAGGTGCTGGGCACCGCCGTGGTGGCCGTCGACTGCCCGCCCGACGTCGCGACCGAGCTGCGGATCACCGGTCTGATCGCCGGCGCGGATCTGCCGTCTTGACCTGAACCCTGGTTCATCTCCGACGATCGGCACATGAGCGACGGGATTCTCGACGAGGCGTACGAACGGCTGCACCGCACCGGCCCCGAATACGAGGGCTGGCTGTCCAACCACGGGCCGATGGCCGTCGAGGCGCTGGCCCGGCACGGGCACCAGCAGCGGGTGCACCGCTGGCTCGACGACTACCTCGGTCGCCTCGACGACCTGCCCAGAGGGCTGCGCCCGATCGACGACTGGCGGGAGGCACTCGGTGACCCCAAGCGGGCCGGCGACTGGCTCGCCTACTTCGACCGGGAACTGCGCGAGCACCCGTGGCGGGAGGTGCTCGGCACCTGGTGGCCTCGGCTGCTGCCCGGAATCGCCGCGGGCGCCACCCACGGCGTGATCCGGGTCGGGCACGCCGTACGCGCGCTCGACACGGCCGACGCGAACCCACAGCGGCTCACCGAGCTGGGCCAGGCCCTCGGCTACTGGGCCGCCCGCTGGCAGCCCGTCCCCGGTGCCGACGGAATCCTCGACCCGGCGGCGTCGAGCGAGCACCACTCCGCCGAGGCGGGAGGGCCGGACGTGGCCGCCGCCCTGGCCGCACTGCCCCGCATCGACGACCGCTCCGGGGGCATCCTGGACCGGCTGGGCCGGCTGCGAGGCGTACCCCGGTGGGAGCCCGCGCTGGCGGCGCTGCGCCCCGCGCGGACCCCGGCCGAGGCGGAGCGCGGGCTCACCACGCTGGTGCACCGGGCCGGCCTGGACTACCTGCGCTTCGGGCACGCCGAGCCGGTCATGCTGGTGCACGCGGTCACCGCGCCGACCGCGGTGCTGCGTACCCTGCCGGCACTGGACCGGGCACTCTGGGCACCGAGCCTCGCCGCGGCCTGGGCCGCGACGGCGGCCGTGACCTCGGTGTACGCCCCGACGGACGGAATCGCGCCGCCAACCGTGCCGGCCGCCACCCCAGCGGAGGTCTTCGCCCGAGCGGCCCGGCACGGTGACGCGCACGTGGTCAAGCTGGCCGACGCGGTGCTCGACGCGCACGCCGCCACCGGCGACGACCGGCTGCTCGGCGCCGCCGGCTACGCCGGCCAGCTCATCTGACCCGGCGCGGCGTATTGCGGCGGCGGCGCGGGCCGGGCTGGCCTAGCCTCGGCAGGATGTGGCCTCGGATCGGTGAACTGCGCACGCTCGCTCTCGGCACCCCCGGCGAACTGCGGGCGACCCTGAACACCCTGGTGCTGGCCGGCGTGAAGACCGCCACGGCCGGCCGGCTCGCCGAGTACGCCGAAGAGAACGAGGAGTTGGAGCGGGTCGGCGAACGGCTGGCCCTCGTCGACGACGACGACGCGCTGGCCGGCGTCGTGGAGATCACCGGCGTGGAGGTGGTCCGCTTCGCCGACGTGCCCTGGGACTTCGCCCGCTCCGAAGGGGAGGGTGACCGCTCGATCGAGGAGTGGCGGGCCGGCCACTCGGCCTACTGGGCGCGGCTCGGCACCCCGGTCGACGACGACACTCCCATCGTCTGCCTCCGGCTGCGGCTCGTCTCCGGCGGCGAGGGCGGCGTGGCCAGCGGCGACCTCGGCACGTGACGTCGGCGATGCCGGCGGCGCGGCTCAGCCGCGCAGCTCTGGCAGCAGGCGGGTCGCCACGTCCGCCAGCACGGCCTCGTCACCGGCGTACCAGCTGCTGGCCCGCGGCCAGTGCGTCACCACGTCGGTGAAACCGAGGTCGGCGGCGCGGCCGACCTGGTCGGCGAAGAACTGGGCGCTGCTGAGCGAGAAGACCGGGGCCGCGTCCAGCGACAGGTAGCGGTCCAGGGTCGCCGGGTCGCGGCCGGCCTCGTCCAGCGTCCGGTCCATCCGGCCGCACAGCGCCGACACCGTGCCCCACCAGCCCTCCACGTCCTCCGCCTCGGTGCCGGTGGTCACCCAGCCCTGACCGAACCGGGCCACCAGCCGCATCGACCGCGGCCCGTTGGCGGCCACCACGAACGGCACCCGGGGCCGCTGCACACAACCCGGGTTGTTGCGCGCGTCCACCGCCGTGAACCAGTCGCCACGCCAGGTGGTGCCGTCCTCCCGCAGGATCAGGTCCAACAGTTCGGTGAACTCGGCGAACCGGTCGACTCTCTGGCGCGGCGGCAGCGTCTCGCCGCCCAGCACCGCCGAGTCGAACCCGATGCCGCCCGCGCCCAGACCGAGCAGCAGCCGACCGCCGGAGACGTCGTCCACAGTGGTGATCTGCCGGGCGAACGCGGCCGGGTGCCGGAAGTTCGGCGAGGCCACCAGGGTGCCCAGCCGAATCCGGGAGGTCACCGTCGCGGCTGCCGTCAGCGTGGTCATCGAGTCGAACCACTGGCCGTCCACCAGATCCCGCCAACCCAGGTGGTCGTACGTCCAGGCATGGTCGAAGCCCCACTCGTCGACCTGTCGCCAGCGACGCTGCGACTCCGCCCAGCGCTGGTCCGGCAGGATCACGATGCCAATCCGCATGATCGCCAGCCTAGCCGTGCCGGTGGCGATCGGGCTTCCACCGCTACGCAGGTGCACCTGGGTCGATCGCGGCAGTCAGGTTCGACAAGGCTCCGGTGGGCCCGGTTGCGGCGTCACTGCGAGATGTGACTGCCATCACATACCGATCGTGTAGGCGTCCTCCGATCGGCTCCGACCCGTTGCTGAGCGAGCACCCAGGCTGGGTGTCGCACGACCGGAGAGGAACCACACGAGATGACGAAGGTGACCGCACAGCTGTCGGTGTCGGTGGACGGGTTCTACGCCGGCCCGCAGTTCACCGGCGACGGCAACTGGATGGACTCGGCCGAGAGCCTCGGCTTCTTCCGGGTCACCCGCTGGGCGACCGAGGCGATGGCGTGGCGCGAACGGCTGGGCTTCGCCGGTGGGGAGCAGGACACCAACTCAGACGTGCTCGCCGAGTCGTTCGGGGCGGCCGGCGCGTACGTGATGGGACGGCGGATGGCCGACGGAGGTGAGGTGCCCTGGGGCGAGGAGCCGCCGTTCCGCGCGCCGGTCTTCGTCGTCACGCACCGCCCCCGCCAGCCTCTCCTGCGTGGAGGTGGCACCAGCTTCACCTACGTCACCGATGGTGTGGCCAGCGCCGTCGAGCAGGCACGCGAGGCGGCCGGCGGCCGGAACGTCGCCGTGGCCGGAGGCGGCAGCCTGGTGCGGCAGGTGCTCAAGGCCGGCCTGCTGGACGAGTTGGAGCTGCACGTCGTACCGGTCGTGCTCGGCACCGGCCTCAGGCTGTTCGACGCGGACCTCGACCTGGGCGAGAAGGAGGCGATCGAGCTGACGCCGACCCGCGTCCTCCACACGCCGCAGGTCACCCACATCCGGTACGCGGTGACCGGTCGCGCCCCGCTCGTGCTCGACGACCGGGGCAGCGGCGGCGGCCCGACGGTGACCGAGTGATTCCCGGCGACCGGCGCCTACAGGCGCGACAGCACGAGCAACCGGTTGCCGTCGGGGTCGGTGACCCGGGCGGACCGCTCACCCCAGGGCTGGTCGACCGGCTCCTCGGTGACGGTGGCACCCGCGGCTCGCAGCACGTCCACGGCCTCGTCGCAGTCGTCGGCGTAGACGCACAACTCCCATCGCAGCGCCGCGGACGGACCGCCCGCCTTCGGGTCGGCGGCCAGGCCCAGTTCGCTGTTGCCCAGCCGGAGCGCGACGAACTCCGGGTCGCCCTCGTCCGGAAACCGGTAGGTCTGCTCGAAGCCGACGACGTCCCGGTAGAACGCGATCAGCCGGGGCAGGTCGGGCGTCGTCACGATCGGAAAAGCTTCGGTGAACACGGGATCACCTCCAAAACGGACACTAGCCCTTCCCCGTACCGATCTGCTGAACAGTTACCGAGGAGGATCGATGCCGCAGTTGTTGAGGGTGCAGTGCTTCAACGTGTCGCGTGACGGGTTCGGCACAGGTGAGGGGCAGAGCTTGGAACGGCCCTTCGGCCACGCGGACCCCGCACCCCTGTTCTCCTGGCGCGCCGCCACCGCCAGCTTCCACTACCGAACCGAACCCGGCGGCACTCGCGGGCTGGACGACTACATGACCCGCGACTACGACTGCAACATCGGCGCGGAGATCATGGGTCGCAACAAGTTCGGCCCCCACCGTGGCCCCTGGGAGAACCACGAGTGGCAGGGGTGGTGGGGGGACAACCCACCCTTCCACACGCCGGTCTTCGTGCTCACCCACCACGAACGCCCGTCGTTCACCCTGGCTGACACCACTTTCCATTTCCTCAACGCGGACCCGGTCGAGGCGCTGGCACGCGCGAGGCGGGCCGCCGGCGACCGGGACGTACGCCTTGGTGGTGGAGTCGCCACCATCCGCGAGTTCATCGAGGCCGACCTGGTCGACACGATGCACATCGCCGTCGCGCCCGTCGACCTCGGTCGCGGTGAGCGGCTGTGGGAGAGCCACACCGATCTTCTCGACCGCTTCCACCTCGACTCCGTGCCAAGCCCCAGCGGAGTCACCCACCTCCTGTTCTGGAGACGGTGACGGCCGTCGCTGCTGACCGCAGCAACGTCGAAGGCCCTGGCTAGGACTTGCGTCCTGACCAGGGCCTCGACCTCGGAGCGGGTGACGGGAATCGAACCCGCACTGTCAGCTTGGGAAGCTGATGTTCTGCCATTGAACTACACCCGCAGGCGGCACCACTGTACCTGAGTCACCCAGCCGGTGCACCAAGGTACCCCTGCGCGCCAGACCCACCCCGCCGCGCCGCCGTCGGCATACCGCAGCTTGCAGAAAGAAGTTTCCGGACGGCAACATATGGCCGTTCTCAAATGCGTCGATGAGTTGTAACGTCTGCCACACGTTCTCAGCCCGGCGTGACACACCCCCTGCCACGCCGCCAGAAAGAAGGTGGGCCAATGGGGCTCCGTCCCAACCTGCTGACCCGGCGTGCCGCCGGTGTCGCGTCGACGACCCTCGCGCTGCTGCTCAGCACCGCTGCGGTGGGCGTCGTTCCGGCTGCTTCGGCCTTCTCCGCGGCGCCCGGTGGCGCCTGTGTGGAGCCGGCCGACAGCCACGCCAACGCCCGGGTGAAGCCCGGCGCCGCGGCCAAGCACGAGCCGAACGAGCTGACCGCGAAGCAGGTCCGCGAGCGGGACGCCGACCTGGCCGCGGCGCTGCGTGAGCGCGCGAACTTCCGGACCGGGGCCGGTGCCTCGGTGCTGGCCACCGTCACCATCCCGGTCGTGGTGCACGTGATCCAGCGGGACAGCACCCGGGCCGGCGGCAACATCCCCGACTCGCTGATCACCGCCCAGATCAACGTGCTGAACCAGGCCTACGCCGGCGCCACCGGCGGCGCGGTCACCGCATTCGACTTCCGGCTCGACAAGATCAACCGGGTGACGAACCCGTCCTGGTACCCGATCGTCGAGGGCTCGACGGCGGAGCGGTCGATGAAGTCCTCGCTGCGAGTCGGCGGCAAGAACACGCTCAACATCTACCTGGGCGAGCTGAGTGACGACCTGCTGGGCTGGGCGACCTTCCCGCAGCGGAAGCTGAGCAGCATGGACGGGGTGGTCGTGCTGAGCGAGTCGCTGCCGGGTGGCACGGCGACCAACTACAACCAGGGCGACACCGGCACCCACGAGGTGGGCCACTGGCTGAACCTCTACCACACCTTCCAGGGTGGCTGCGGTGGCTCGGGTGACAGCGTCAGCGACACCCCGGCCGAGGCGTCGCCGGCGTACGAGTGCCCGACCGGGCGGAACACCTGCTCGGCGACCGGGCTGGACCCGATCACCAACTTCATGGACTACACCTACGACTCGTGCATGTACCAGTTCACTCCCGGTCAGGCGAGCCGCATGCTGACCGCGTGGAACGCGTACCGCGCGGCGTAGCTCTCCCGCGTACCACCGGTGCCGGCTCCGTCACGACGGAGCCGGCACCGGTGTCTTCCCCCAGGACCGGGTCTGTGGGCCGCGGTCAGGCGGCCGAACGCTGGACGTCACGGCTGCGACGGGCCGGGCGGGTCTGCGGTACGGCGGCCGGCTTGGCCGCCACGGCCGGGGGGTGCGGGTCGAGCCAGACCTGAACGGCAGGCCCGCCCGGCGCGTCACCGGGCAAAACTGCGGCGTGCTGCTCGCGGCGGGTCAGCATCGCCACGTCGACGGTGAACTCGAACAGCTGCCAGTCGACCTGCGGAGCCGCCCGGGAACTCTGCGCCAGCCGAGCCACCCGGGCCGGATCGGTCACCGGCCAGGCGCGCCCCGCCACGTACGCCTCGTCGTCGCTCTCCTCCGGTGGGAAGGAGTGCAGCGCGTAACGGCCGTCCCGTTCGAGGTCACGGCGCTTCGGCGAGTCGATGACGAAGCAGAACAGCCCCTCGTCGGTGATGACCGGGGAGACGGGATGAACCCGGGGCCCGCCGTCGGCGCGGACCGTTGCCAGGTAGCCGAAGCCTGGCCCGTACTGCTGGAGGAGAACGCGGATCCCGTCGGCGAGGCGGGGCTCGTCGGCGGCGAATTCGGACCAGGAAGCCATGCCGACATTCTATCGAACAAATGTACGACTAGCGACCTCGACGCGCTGGTCACCGGCACCGGATCCGGGCGTTCTCGGCAACGCCGCTATGGTGGTCGAATGCTGCTCTCCGACCGCGACCTGGTCTCCGAGATCAAGGCCGGCACGCTGGGCCTGGAGCCGTTCGAGCCCACCCTGGTCCAACCGTCCAGCATCGACGTACGACTCGACCGGCTGTTCCGGGTCTTCAACAACCATCTCTACACGCACATCGACCCGGCGATGCAGCAGGACGACCTGACCTCGGTGGTCGAGGTGCCCGACGGTGAGCCCTTCGTGCTGCACCCGGGGGAGTTCGTGCTCGCCTCCACGCTCGAGGTGATCTCGCTCGGCGACCAGCTCGCCGGCCGGCTGGAGGGCAAGTCGAGCCTGGGCCGACTCGGCCTGCTCACCCACTCCACCGCCGGGTTCATCGACCCGGGATTCTCCGGTCACGTGACGCTGGAGCTGTCCAACGTGGCGAATCTGCCGATCACCCTCTGGCCGGGCATGAAGATCGGGCAGCTCTGCATCTTCCGGCTCTCCTCGCCGGCCGAGCACCCGTACGGCTCGGTGGTCTACGGCTCCCGGTACCAGGGCCAGCGGGGGCCCACTCCGAGCCGCGCCTGGCAGCACTGGCGCACCTGGCCGACGCGCTGACCCGGTAACGACGAGGGCCCGCCGCGACGAATCGCGACGGGCCCTCCGGTCATCCGGGATCAGCCCGGGCGGCCGTAGCTGTGGATCGGGCCGTCGTCGACCTTCTTCATCTTGATGGGTTGGCCGGCCTGCGAGGCGTGCACGACCCAGCCGTTGCCCACGTACATGCCGACGTGGTGGATGTCGCTGTAGTAGAAGACCAGGTCACCGGCGCGCAGGTCGGCCCTGCTGACGTCCTTGGTCACCCGGCTCTGCTGGGCGGCGTTGTGCGGCAGCGAAACCCCGGCCTTGGCCCAGGCGGCCAGCATCAGGCCGGAGCAGTCGTACGAGTTCGGGCCCTCGGCGCCCCACACGTAGGGCTTGCCGATCTGCGCGCAGGCGAACTTGACGGCCACGCCGGCACCGCCGCCCGGGTAGCTGGCCGGGCAGGGCGCCGGACGCAGCGGGCCGCCACCACCGTTGCCGTACACCTTGAGGCGCAGCTTCTGCAGCCGGTCGATCTCCTCGTTGATCTGCTTCTTCTTGGCCGCCAGCTGGGCTTCGGTCCGGGTCAGCTGGGTCACCATCTCGTCCAGCGGCGCCTTCTGCCGGGCCAGCTCGTCGCGCAGGTCGGCGACCTGCGCGACGTCCTCCTGCTGGTTGTGCGCGAACCGGTCGAGCATCTCGAGCTGCCCGACCACCTCGCTCGGCGACCGGCTGCCCAACACGGCGTTGACGGTGGAGACGGCCTCACCCTTGTAGGCGCGGACGGCGAGCGCGCTGACCTTGTCCATCGCCGCGTCGACCTGGCGTTCCAGCGGGGCGATCCGGGCGGCGAGCGCGTCGGCCTGCCTGCGCTTGGCGGCCAGGTCGGTGCGGGTGGCGTTGTGCCGTTCGATGATCGGTTCGAGTTTGTTCCAGTCGGCGTCGATCTGGCGCTCGATCTCGGCGACGGACGGGTCCGCGTGGGCCGCGGTCGCGCTGCCGGTCAGGACGACGGCGACGCCGACCAGTGCGGCGAGGGCGGTGGTGAAGCGGGACCAGCGTGGGCGCGGCACGATCGACGTCAGGCCGGCTGACGCCGACCGTTCGGACGACGGCCGCGGGGCATGGTGAGCCACCGGGTTCCGTACTCCTTCTTCCTGACCGCCTACCGGGTTAGCTGACGGGTTCGGGCGGGAAGTTGGCGCCCTACCGCAGTGGTTGCGGATTCACCCCGGAAAACCTGGGTCCCCGGTTCGCTCGGAAGCGACTCGGCGGTGTCGGTCCGTTACCGCCCGGGCTGGGTGGACCTGCTGTCGGGCCGACGAATGACCAGAGTAGAGACGGCTGTTACCGATCCGCAACCCGCGCGGCCGTGACACTCCGTACCGATCCGACGGGATCACCCACCGTGGCCGGAGATTTGTTTCCTATCGCGCCGATATTCGGAAAGATATTGACGCGGACTCCCGGACGGCGCGAAGGTGACCTCACGTGTACTCGCTATATCTAGGGGGTTCGATGCACCATCCAACCCTGTCGACCGGCCGGCGCGCGCTGCTCGCCGCCACCGTGGTCGCCGCCCTGACCGCCGTACCACTACCCGGGCCGGCCACCGCCGCGCCCACCGCCGACCGCCAGCAGCAGTACGCCGCCGCAGCCGCCGAGTACGGCGTTCCGGAAAGCATCCTGCTCGGCGTCTCGTATCTGGAGTCCCGGTGGGACACCCATCCCGGCACCCCCAGCACCAGTGGCGGCTACGGGCCGCTGCACCTGACCGACGCCGCCCACGTCACCACGCTGCCCGCCGGTGGCCACGTCGACGAGGGCGAGGACCCGCGCGGCGACGAGTCCCGGCCGCTGACCGTCACCGCGCCCACGGTGACGGGATCGCGGCAGGCCCCGCCCGCGGCGGCGGCGCTGCAGACCCTCCAGGCAGCGGCGAGCCTCGTCGGAGTCGGCACGGAGACGCTCCGCTCCGATCCGGCCGCCAACATCCGCGGCGGGGCCGCGCTGCTCTCCTCGTACCAGAGGGATCTCGGCGGCCCGGTCGGCGCGGTGAGTGACCCCGGGGCCTGGTACGGCGCGGTGGCCCGGTACTCCGGCGCCGACACCGAGGACGCCGCGGCGGCCTTCGCCGACGAGGTGTACGACCAGATCCGCGTCGGCGCGAGCCGGCGGACCGACGACGGCCACCAGGTCACCCTGACCGCCCAGGCGGTCAACCCGGACGCCAGCGCGCTGCACCGGCTCGGGCTGCGGCGGACGGAACGGCCCGACGGGCTGGAGTGCCCGGTCCGCCTCGCCTGCGAGTGGATTCCCGCCCCGTACGAGAAGTACGGGCCGGGTGCCGGCGACTACGGCAACCACGACCTGGGCAACCGCCCGGCACAGCAGAAGATCGAGTACATCGTCATCCACGACACCGAGGGCTACTTCGCGCCCAGCGTCGACCTGGTCAAGCAGGCGGACTACCTGGGCTGGCACTACACGCTGCGCTCGGTCGACGGCTACGTGGCCCAGCACGTCAAGACCAAGGACGTCGGCTGGCAGGCCGGCAACTGGTACGTCAACGCCAAGTCCGTCGGCATCGAGCACGAGGGCTTCGCCGGCCAGGGCACCTGGTACACCGAGGCGATGTACCGCACCTCGGCCAAGCTGGTGCGGCACCTGGCGACGAAGCTCAACATCCCGCTGGACCGCCAGCACATCATCGGCCACGACAACGTGCCCGGCACCATCGCGGGGAACGTCCGCGGCATGCACTGGGACCCGGGCCCCTACTGGGACTGGTCGCACTACTTCGACCTGATGAAGGCGCCGTTCCGGACCATCGGCACGGCCCGCACCGGCCTGGTCACCATCGACCCGGACTTCGCCACCAACCGGCCCGCCTTCCACGGCTGCAACCAGCAGCCGCCGGGCGTACCGACTCCGGTGCCGCCGGCCGCGCCGTGCCCGTCGCGCGGTTCGTCGGCGGTGATCCTGCACAGCGCGCCGAATCACGACGCACCACTGGTCAACGACATCGCCCTGCGCCCGGACGGCTCACCGGACACGATGTACGTCTCCGACCACGGCGCACGCGCCTCGGCCGGCCAGACGTACGCCGTGGCGGAGGTCCGCGGCGACTGGACGGCGATCTGGTACCTCGGCCAGAAGGCCTGGTTCCACAACCCCACCTCGGCGCGGACCGCGAAGTGGGCCACGGGCTTCGTGGTGACGCCCAAGCCGGGCAAAGCCACCATCCCGGTCTACGGGCGGGCCTACCCGGAGCAGGCCGCCTATCCGGCCGGCGTGCCCTACCAGGCCATCTCGCCGTTGCAGTACACGTTCGCTGCCGGGCAGCGGTACGCGGTGGGCGGGATCCTGCCGAGCGAGTACTACCGCGCGACCACCTTTGACGGGTCGTCGCCTGGCGACTGGACGGTCGTCCGCGGTGACCTGCGCTACGTGCAGGTCCAGTTCGGTCACCGGATCATGTACGTCAACCTGGACGACGTGCTGCTGCTGCCGTCGCCGCTGGGCGCACCCGGCTGAACGGAAACGACGGCCCCCGGTCGGTGACCGGGGGCCGTCGTCGTGCGTGCGGTGGGTCAGGGTCTGCGGAACCCGGCGACCGGCATGTTGTTGATGCTGGCCACCTGCACCGGTTTACCGGCGCGTGGCGCGTGCACCATCTGGTCGTTGCCCAGATACAGGCCGACATGGTGCAGGTCGCTGAAGAAGAAGACCAGGTCACCGGGACGGGCGTCGGCCCGCGAGATGGCCTTGCCCTCGTGCCACTGGTCACCGGTGTGGTGGGTCAGGTTGATCCCGGCGGCCTTGTAGGCGTACTGGGTCAGGCCCGAGCAGTCGAACGAGTTCGGGCCGGTGGCGCCCCAGACGTACGGCTTGCCGATCTTTCCGCAGGCCGTCCGGATCGCGGTGCGGGCCTTGTCGCTGACCACACCGTTGATGGTCGGGCAGCCCGCGGTCTTGACCGTGGTCTTCGGCAGGGACGCCTCAAGCCGCTTGATCTCGCCGTCGATCTGCTTCTTCTTGGCCGCCAGCTCGTTCTGCTGCTTCGTCTGGGTGACGATCAGCGCGTCGAGCTTCTGCTTCTGACCGTCGTACTTGGCCCGCACGGCCAGCACGCCCTCGACCTCCTTGCGCTCCTGCGCGGCCAGGCGGTCGAGCACGGTGAGCTGCTCGGTGAGCGTGTCCGGCTTGGCGCTGACCAGCAGCGCGCCGATGTCCTGCGACGGCCCGGACATGTAGTAGCGGGAGGCGAGGTCACCGACCCGGTTCAGCGCCAACTCGCTCTGCAGTGCCAGCGGCTCGATCTTCTTCTGCAGGTCCGTCGACTTCTTCCGGTTGTCCTTCAGCTGCGCCCGCACCTTGTTGTACTGCTCGATGGTGGGCTCCAACTGCTCCCACTGCTTGTCGATCTGCGCCTCGATCTCGTCGACCGTGGGCTCGGCGTACGCCGGCGCGGCGAGGACTCCGGCGCCGACGGCCGCGGCGGCGACCAGAACGAGTAGACGGTGGGCGACACGACGCAGACCGCCCGGCCGAGTGGACAGTCCAGGGGCGTGACGATGAGGGGGCATGGTTGCCACCGGCACCGACTCCTTTGCGACCGACCGCCGGGCGCCTCGCGTGAGGGAAGGGCCGAGGCAGACGACCCACAGCGGTCGGTGCCCCACATTAGGGAAGTGGCGGGCGGTAATCAAGGCGGACCGCGTCATCATCACTGTGCCGCAACCGCTTGCACACCAAGGGTATTGGCCGATTAGCCAACGATTGCGGTCAATACGTCGTCGAGCGTGACCACACCGAGCGGTCGCCGACCGTCGCTGACCAGCACCATGTGCCGCCGCTCGCGGCGCATGGCCAGCAGCAGATCGGCCAACGTACGCTCCGGCGGCACCACCGCCAGCGGCCGGTAGACCTGCGCCGGAACCGGTGCCCGGCGACCCTGCCCGGCGTACCCGAGCACGTCCTTCACGTGCACGAAGCCGAGCACCCGGCGGGTGGAGCGCTGCACCACCGGGAACCGCGACCGGCCGGTCCGCGTCGCCAGCACCTCCAGCGACGCCGGCGAGACGTCCTCGGCGACCGTCACGACCGTCGACCACGGCTGCAACGCGTCCGCCGCGGTCCGGGTGTGCAGGGCGAGCGCGCCCGTGATCCGCGCGTGCTGCTCGGCGTCGAGCAATCCCTCGGTACGCGCCTGGGAGACCAGCCCCGCCAACTCCTCGGCCGTGAACACCGTCTTCACCGACTCGGACGCCTCGACCCGCCAGAGCGCCAGGACACGGCGGGCCGCCCACTTCATCGCCAGCAGCAGCGGCTTGGTGGCCACGCAGAACGCCAGCATCGCCGGGCCGAGCCAGAGCGCCGAGACCTCCGGACCGGCCAGCGTGATGTTCTTCGGCACCATCTCGCCGACCACCGTGTGCAGGAAGACCACCACACCCAGCGCCAGCACGAACGCCACCGGGTGCACCGCCCTGTCGGGCAGGCCGGCCGCGTGGAACGGCGACTCCAGCAGGTGCGCCAGCGCCGGTTCGGCGATCGCGCCGAGGCCCAGCGAGCAGACGGTGATGCCGAGCTGCGCGCCGGCGATCATCAGCGGGATCTGGTTCATCGCCGACAACGCCCACCGGGCCCGCTTCGAACCGGCGGCCAACGGCTCGATCACCGTCCGCCGGGACGCGATGAGCGCGAACTCGCTGCCCACGAAGAACCCGTTGCCGAGCAACAGGACCACGGTCACCAGCAGCTCAGTCATCGTCGTCCGGCTCCGCCGGTCGCAGCACCCGGACCTGCTCGATCCGGTGCCGCTCCACCTCCACCACGGTGAACTCCCAGCCACCCTCCTCGACCGTCTCACCGGCCAGCGGGATGTGCCCGAGCCGGGCCATCAGGAACCCGGCCAGCGTCTCGTACGGCCCGTCGGGCAGCTGGAAACCGGTCTGCTCGGCCAGCTCGTCGGAGCGCAGCACCCCGTCGACCAGCACCGTGCGCTCGCCGCCCGGCACGGTCAGCTCACCCGGGCCGGCGTCGTCCACGCTGGCCGGGTCGAACTCGTCGGCGATCTCCCCGACCAACTCCTCGACCAGGTCCTCCACCGTCACCACGCCGTCCGTGCCGCCGTACTCGTCGACCACGATGGCCAGGTCGGCCCCCGCCGCCTTCAACGCGGCCAGCACACCGTCCAGGTCGAGGCTCTCCGGCACGTACACCGGCTCACGGGCCACCGACGCGACCATGGTCGACGCCCGAGCTGCCAGCGGCACCCCCAGCGCGTCCGGCACTCCCGCCACGCCGGTGACCAGGTCCAGGGTCTCCTCGTACACCGGGAACCGGGTCCGCCCGGTCTGCCGGGACAGGTCGAGCAGCTCGGCCACGGTGGCCGTGGCGCGCAGCGCCACCACGTCGACCCGGGGGGTCATCGCCTCGGCCGCCCGCTTGTCACCGAAGCGGATGGTGCGGCGCAGCAGCATCGCGGTGTCCGTGGGCAGCGCACCGGCCCGGGCGGAGATGGCCGCCAGCAGACCCAGTTCCTCCGGTGAGCGGGCGCTGGCCAACTCCTCCTGCGGCTCCACCCCGAGCGCCCGGACCAGCCGGTTCGCCGAGCCGTTCAACCCCCGGATCACCCAGCCGAACGTGCGGGAGAAGGTCCGCATCGGGCCGGCGGTGGCCAGTGCGGCCGGCATCGGCCGGGCCAGCGCGGCGTTCTTGGGCACCAGCTCGCCGAAGAGCATGGAGATCAGAGTCGCGAGGGCCAACGCCAGGAACGGGGTGAACCGTTCGGTGTTGTCGCCGGCCACCGGGTGCAGCAGCGGGGTGAAGATCCGCGCCAGGGCCGGTTCGGCCAGGTAGCCGGTGAGCAGCGCGGTGATGGTGATGCCGAGCTGCGCTCCGGAGAGCTGGAAGGACAGCTCGCGCAGCGCCGTGCGTACCCTCAGGGCGGCCTCGTCGCCGGCGGCGGCCCGCCGGTCGATCTCCGCGCGATCGACCGTGACCAGGGCGAACTCGGCCGCGACGAAGAACGCGTTGCCCGCGGTCAGGGCAACGAAGCCGACCAGGGGCAGCAGCGTGGTCAAGAGCAGGCCGTCGATGTTCGCCTCACCTCGGCGAGATTCTTGCACGACGGCGGCGGCACCCACGGGTGCCGCCGCCGTCGACCATATCGACCGGGGGGTACGGGCCTCAGCCGGCGACCGGCGTGGCCTCCTTCTCGCCCTGCTGCTGCTCCGGCTTGACCGAGCGGAGCAGCACGGTGGCCACGTCGATGACCTCGACCTGCTCGCCGGCGCCCTTGCCGTTCACCCCGTCGCTGAGCATCGTCGAGCAGAACGGGCAACCGACGGCGACCGTCTTCGCCCCGGTGGACATGGCCTCCTCGACCCGGTCCACGTTGATCCGCTTGCCGATCTTCTCCTCCATCCACATCCGGGCACCGCCGGCGCCACAGCAGAAGGAGCGCTCGCTGTTACGCGGCATCTCGGTGAGCTCGCCCTCGATGGCGTCCCCCAGCACCTCGCGGGGAGCCGCGAAGACCCGGTTGTGCCGGCCCAGGTAGCAGGGGTCGTGGTAGGTGACCCCGCCGTCGACCGGCTGCACCGGGGTGAGCTTGCCGGTGGACACCAGGTGGGCCAGGAGCTGGGTGTGGTGGACCACCTCGAACTCGCCGCCGAGCTGGCCGTACTCGTTGCCCAGGGTGTTGAAGCAGTGCGGGCAGGTCGCGACGATCTTGCGCTTGGTCTTCTCGCGACCCTCGAACGCCTCGTTCAGCGTCTCCACGTTCTGCTGGGCGAGCATCTGGAAGACGAACTCGTTGCCGATCCGCCGTGCCGGGTCGCCGGAGCAGGTCTCGCCCTCGCCCAGGATCGCGAACGTCACGCCCGCCTCGTTGAGCAGGGTGGCCACGGCGCGCGTGGTCTTCTTGGCCCGGTCCTCGAACGCACCGGCACACCCCACCCAGAACAGGTACTCGAAGTCGTCCACCTCACCGACCCGGGGCACCTCGAAGTCGAGCCCCTTGGTCCAGTCCTCGCGGGTGTTCTGCGGGGCGCCCCACGGGTTGCCCTTGTTCTCCAGGTTGCGCAGCATCACGCCGGCCTCGGAGGGGAAGCTCGACTCGATCAGCACCTGGTAGCGGCGCATGTCGACGATGTGGTCGACGTGTTCGATGTCGACCGGGCACTGCTCCACACAGGCACCGCAGGTGGTGCAGGACCAGAGCACGTCCGGGTCGATGACGCCGCCCTCCTCGGCGGTGCCGATCAACGGCTTGTCGGCCTCGGCCAGGGCCAGCACGTCCAGGTGGGCGAGCTGCGCCTGGGTGGCCTTCTCCTCGCCGGTCAGGTCCTTGCCGCCGCCGGCCAGCAGGTAGGGCGCCTTGGCGTACGCGTGGTCGCGCAGGCTCAGCACGAGCAGCTTCGGCGACAGCGGCTTCCCGGTGTTCCAGGCCGGGCACTGCGACTGGCAGCGACCGCACTCGGTACAGGTGCTGAAGTCCAGCAGGCCCTTCCAGCTGAACTGCTCGACGTGGGCTACGCCGAACTGGTCCTTCTCCGGGTCGGCCTCCTCGAAGTCGAGCGGCTTGCCCTGGCTCGTCATGGGGCGCAGCGCGCCGAGACCGGAGCCGGCGGGCTTGGCCGGCTCGCGCTTGAAGAAGATGTTCGGGAACGCGAGGAAGCGGTGCCAGGCCACGCCCATGGTGACGTTCAGCGAGATGACGATCAGCCAGGTCATCGAGATAATGATCTTGATGACAGCGGCGACGCTCGTACCGTCCTGCCAGTCGGGCAGCACCGCGCCGACCGCGTGGCTGACCGGGGTGGCCCAGAACGGGTACTCGAAGTGGTCGGTGGCGACCTTGAAACCGCGGATCAGCAACCCGAAGATGAGGACCAGCAGCACGATCCACTCGACGAAGTAGCCCTGCCACATCGTCGAGCCGGTGAACCGGGACCGCCCGCCCGGCCGGTTGGGCCGGTTGCGCAGCCGGATCGCCATCAGCACCAGGATGCCGACCAGGCCCAGCACGGTGATGACCTCGGTGGCCAGTCCGAAGATCGTCCAGTGCCCGATGATCGGCAGCCCGCCGGTCGGGGTGACCACCTCGAAGTACGCCTCGAGCACCAGCAGCGACAGCACGATGAAGCCGACCATCACGAACCAGTGCGCCGCACCCACGACGCCCCACTTGAGCATCCGGGTGTGGCCGGCGGTCTCCACCAGCATGGTCTTCGCGCGGGCGGCCTTGTCGGTGAACCGCTCCGGCGCGGGCTGCCCGAGCCGGATGACTGCCACCATCTTCAGGACCGCACGCACCGCAAGCCACACCGCAACGGCGGTGATGGCGGCCGCGAGGATCGTGGTGACGATCTGGACGCTGCCCATCGAGTTGGCCTCCCCGGTCTGCTGCTGTCGAGCGGTTCAGCGACCGGGGCCGGGTCAGGACGAGGTCAGCGTCGCACCGCTGCCGCACCTGCGACCGGACCGGTCGATGACCTCGCTCCGCTCGGTCATGCAATGCAGCCTACGCGCAAGGTTACCCAGCAGTAACGTGAGTCATCTCGCAGTAGGCCACGCCGCCTGCGGACACCATAGGGTGCCCCGCCCGGTCCTGCCGGGCAGGGGCTCGACGGGGTGACGTGGGTCCTCCGGCGTGGAAGCGCCGAGCCGGCTCAGCGCCAGCGGGAGAGCAGAGCCAGCGAGGCGACCATGGCGCCGAAGCCCACCGCGAGGTTCCAGTACTGCCACGACGCGACCGGGTACTGCTGCTCGGAGAGGTAGTAGATCACCAGCCAACCGATGCCAGCCACGATCAGGGCGACCGCCGTGATCGGCAGCCACACCGGGCTAGGCTTGCGCGTCGACGCCGCCGTCGTCGGACGGACGTCCGTCGGCGGGGTGTACACCTTCTTCTTGCGGACCTGAGACTTGGGCACGACGCTCTCCAGAGGGGGTGACGACCTCGTCCGGCCTGACAACCGGGCGCAGGGGCGACGGTCCATGGCCAATAATGTTCGACAGCTAGCGTAGTCCCGAACGCCCGTCTGGACCACGAATGGGGTCAGGCCGGTGCACGGAGTGACCGAAAAAGGCGGGACTGTTCGGATCATCGGCCCCGGCCGGGGCGGACGATCCCCGACACGCGGAAGGAACGCTCGGTGGAGTACACATCCGGCGCAGCCTCCTGGCAGAAGGCCCTCCGACGGGCCGGCGCCGGGCTGTTGCCCCGGCGACCGCGTCAACGCCGACCGGGCTGGTCGATCGGGGTGCCCCTGATCGCCGCCGCGGCGGGACTGCTCTTCACCACCACCGCGACCACAGCCGGCGGCACCGCGCTGCGGGAGGACCGCCGGCCCCAGCTCAACCAGCTCATCGAGGACCGCCGCGAGCAGGTGGCGGCGAGCGAGCGCCGGGCCGCCACACTCCGCGGCGAGGTCGAGCAACGAACCGACGCGCTGGCCGACTCCAACGGCCCGATCAAGGCCCAGCAGCAGCGCGGCGCGCTCAACCTCCAGGCCGCCGGGTTCACCGCGCTGACCGGCACCGGGGTGACGGTGGAGCTGAACGACGCGCCGCGACGGAGCGACCAGACCCCCTCGGACGCCAGCAACGACGACCTCGTGGTGCACCAGGGTGACGTGCAGGCGGTGGTCAACGCGCTCTGGGCAGGTGGAGCGGAGGCCATGTCAATCATGAACGTCCGCGTGCTCGCCACCAGCGCGGTACGCTGCGTCGGTAACACCCTGCTGCTCCACGGCCGGGTGTACTCCCCACCGTTCAAGATCGTAGCAATCGGCGATCCCGCTGCCCTCCAGCAGGCCCTCGCCAGCTCTGAGGGAGTCCGGTTGTTCAAGGACGCAGTCGACGACTACCAGCTCGGTTACAAGGAGTCCGCCTCCACGGTGACGGTCCCCGCGTTCGAGGACTCGACCGCCCTGCGCTCGGCGACGGTGCCCCGGTGAGCGGCGCGGACGACCGGCGCGACGGGCGACACCGGGACCAGGCCGACGAGCCGACGGCGTTCCTGCCCAAGGTCGACCGGCCCGAGCCGACCCCGGCGCGGCCCGGCCCGGCCGGCAACTGGCCCGATCCCGTGCTGCCCACCCGGCCCCGCGCGACCCGCCCGCCGGTCGCCCCCGAGCCGCCCGCCGCCGCCGGCCCCGCCCCGGGTCAGCAGGGGAGCGACGCTCCGCCGCCCTGGCGCGGCGCCGCACCGGCCGCGCCCGGCGGCCCCGCAGGTCCGCCCGCCCCCGGCCGTCCGACCGCACCCAACCAGGGACCGGTCCGGCCTGCCGCCCCTGGCAACGCCCCGACCCGCCCACCGACATCCGCCACCCCGGCCCCGCCGGTGGCTCCCCGCACCTCGACCCCGTCGGGTGGCGACGCGCCCACCGCGTTCATGCCAACGGTCGGCGCCCGTCCCACGCGGGCGACCGGCTCCCCGGCGGCCCCGGTCTCCCCGGCGCCGCCGAACCGCGCCACTGACCCGGCCGCCACCCAACCGATCCCGTCCATGCCCACCGCGGCCCGTCCGCCGGCCATGGACTCGACGGCGCTGATGGGTGCCGTCCCCCGCACGGCCACGACCGACGAGCCGGCCGGCGCCGAGGACAGCGGCGCCGAGCCGCCCCGGCCCCGACGTGGCGAGCGGGTGGTCCAACTCCGGCCACACCAGACCGGCGAGGGCTACAAGAGCGTCTACTCCGAGCTCACCCGCCCGTCGCTCGGCTCCCGGGTGCGCACCGGCATCCGGGTCACCGGCGAGGTCCTGATCACCTTCGGCCTGGTGGTGCTGCTCTTCGCCGGCTACGAGGTGTGGGGCAAGTCGGCCATCGTCGACGCCCACCAGGACGACCTCAGCCAGCAACTCGCCCAGGCGTGGGGCCCGACCGACGACCCGACGGTCGCCCCGTCAGCCGCAGCCCCGAGCGTCAAACCGTCGCCACCCGTGCGCGGCAAGCCGATCGCCGGGCTCTACATCCCCAAGCTCGACAAGAACTGGGTGGTGGTCGAGGGCGTCACCCAGGCGGACATCCGGTACGCCCCGGGCCACTACCCGGCCAGCGCGCTGCCCGGCCAGGTCGGCAACTTCTCCGTCGCCGGCCACCGCAACCGGGCCACCTTCTGGCGGCTGGACGAGCTGAACGACGGCGACGCCATCGTGGTCGAGGGCAAGACCGACTGGTACGTCTACCGGGTGTCGCAGTCCCGGATCGTCAAGCCCACCCAGGTCGAGGTGGTGGCCCCGGTACCCGGCGAGCCGAACAAGAAGCCGACCAGGCGGATGCTCACCCTCACCACCTGCAACCCGAAGTTCGACAACTACCAGCGCCTGATCATCCACGCCGAGCTGGACCGCGCCCAACCAAAGTCGGCGGGCCGCCCGGCGGAGCTGGGAGGCTGACCCGATGTACGCGTTCATCTGGCGCAAGCTCCCGTTCGGCCTGGCCGGCAAGCTGACCGGCTCGCTGCTGCTCGCCGCCGCCACGGTCGCTCTGCTCTGGTACGTGGCGTTCCCGTGGGCCGAGCCGCTGCTGCCCTTCGACGACGTACAGGTCACCCAGGACTCCGACGTCCCCGGAGCCCCGGGCGGCGGTGACACGGTGCCCGGGGACGCTCCGGCCGGTGACGAGCACGAGCTGCCCTACGACACCGACCAGAACAACTCCGCGCCCCCCTCCCCGAACAGGTGACCATGCGCGTCCTGGTGATCGACAACTACGACTCGTTCGTCTTCAACCTGGTGCAGTACCTGGGCCAGCTCGGCGTGGACTGCGAGGTCCGCCGCAACGACGAGATCGACGTCGCCGAGGTGGGCAGCCTGGGCGCCGCCGGCATCCTGCTCTCACCGGGGCCGGGCAGCCCCGACCGGGCCGGCATCTGCCTGGACGTCATCCGCCGGTACGCGGGGGAGCTGCCCATCTTCGGCGTCTGCCTCGGCCACCAGGCCATTGGCGAGGCGTTCGGGGCCACCGTCACCCGCGCGCCCGAGCTGCTGCACGGCAAGACCTCCGAGGTACGGCACCAGTCGGTCGGCGTCCTCGCCGGCCTGCCCGACCCGTTCACCGCCACCCGCTACCACTCGCTGGCCGTGCTGCCCGAGACGCTCCCCGACGAGCTGGAGGTCACCGGCTGGACCGGGTCCGGCGTGGTGATGGCGATGCGGCACCGGACGCTGCCGATCGAGGGTGTGCAGTTCCACCCGGAGTCGGTGCTCACCGAGGGCGGGCACCTGATGCTGGCCAACTGGCTCGCCGCCTGCGGCTACCGGGAGGCGCTGGAGCGCGCACCGGAACTCGCCGCCGAGGTCGACGCCCGCCGCCGGGCCGCATTCGCCACCACCTGAAACCATCCCGGCCGCCCCGCCCGGGCGGACGCGCACCGGCTCGGCGGCCGGTCAGACCTTCAGCGCGTCCCGCACGGCCGGGTTGACGGGTGAGTGGACCGCGGGCGGCCTGCGCCGGACAGCGTCCAACGCCGCCTTGCCGCTGGCGAGGTAGTCCCGGATCGACTTCTCGACGAGCAGGGCCGGCCCGCAGCCGGGGCAGCGAGCGATCACGCCGTCGACGTCGAGGCCGAGATGTCGGCACAGCGTCACGGCTCGGGACACGTGGTAGGACTGGGTCACGATGAGTGCCCGCTCGACGCCGTACACCTCGCGGGCCCGGGCACAACTGTCGTAGGTGTCCAGGCCGAACGGGTCGGCCACCACCCGACGCGGGTCGACACCCAGCTCGGTCAGGTACGACGTCATCACCGCCGTCTCGTCACCCGACGCACCACCCCCGTCTCCCGACACGAGGACCACCCGAGCCCGCCCGCTGGTCACCAGGGCGGCGGCGGTCTCCAGGCGGCCGGTCAGCCGATCCCCCGGTCGACGCCGGTCGGGTGCCACGGCGGTGCCGAGGACGATCACGACGTCGGCGGTCGGCGCATCGGCCTCGGCGTGGACGTGACCGCGTGCGGCGATCACCGTCCACAGCCACGGGAGGCTGGCGAGCAGCAGTGCGGCCGCTCCCAGGACGGCGGCGCGTCTGAGGCGTCGAGGCCACCGGCTCACGCCGGCGGCACCGGAGGACTCGTCGGCACTCATACCGGTGGGCCCGGGAACCGGGACACCCGGCCTACTCCTCGGGGAGCCGGCTCGGTGGGAACGGCCACGGCAGACCGGAGCCGCCCCCGTTGCCGGTCGGCGTGCCCGTCGGCGTCGGCGTCGGCGTCACCGGCGTGGTGGGCGTCGGGTCGACCTTCTCCGGGATGCTGATCTCGATGGTCACCGTCTTGTTCTGGGCCAGCTCGGTGCCGGGATCCGGGCTCTGCTTCTGGACCCGTCCGGCCTGGTCGGCCGGCACCTCGTCACCGTCGCGGAAGGCGACCTTGTAACCCGCTTCGCGAAGCTCCTGGGCGGCCTCGTCCCGGGTGGAGTTGATGACGTTCGGAACCTTGCCGACGTTGCCCCGCGAGACGTCGACGGTCACCTTGCTTCCGCCGGGGACGGTGGACCCGGACGGCGGGGTCACCTTGACCACGATGCCCTTCTGCGCCGGGTTGTCCACCTGCCGCTCCTCGACCACCAAGCCCTGCCCCTCGAGCTGGTCCTTGACGTTCTCGAGCTGCGAATTGACCAGACCGGAGGGAATCCTCACGTCCGGCTTGCCGCCACAGACCTGGATGGTCACCGTGCCAGCCTCGGCCAGGCGGGTGCCCGGCTGCGGGCTCTGGCTGTCCACCGCGCCCTTCGTGCAGGTCGCGTTCTGGACCGCCTCGCCCACCTGCACCTGGAAGCCGGCGTTGCGGAGTTCGGTGATCGCGGCTTCCTGGCTCTTTCCGGTGACGGTGGGCACCGACTTCAGGTTCTTGTCCTGCTGCTGACTCCAGAGCAGGGCGGCGACCAGCGCGATCACCGCGAGAACGCCGACCGCGCTGAACGTCGCGATCAGCCAGGAGGACGCCTTGCGCTGGCGCGGGTCGCCGACCCGGGCCGGAATCTGCCGGGTCTGCTGCGCGCCGGCGGCAGGCGGGTAGCCGCCACCGCCACCGGCGGGGGCCATCGCCACCGTCTCCGCCTCGCGCAGCACCGGGGTGGCCAGCACCGGACGGCCAGCGGCAGCGCGGAGCAGGTCGGCCCGCATCTCGCCGGCACTCTGGTAGCGGTTGAGCGGGTTCTTCGACAGCGCCTTGAGCACGATCGCGTCGACCGCCGGGGTGACGTCCGGGTTGATGTCACTCGGCGTCGGCGGCGTCTCCCGCACATGCTGGTAGGCGACACTGACCGGGCTGTCCCCGACGAACGGCGGGTGGCCGCAGACCAGCTCGAAGAGCACGCAGCCGGCCGCGTACACGTCGGAGCGGGCGTCCACGGCCTCACCGCGTGCCTGCTCCGGCGAGAGGTACTGCGCCGTGCCGATGACCGCGCTGGTCTGCGTCATGGTGGTCGCACCGCTGGCCAGCGCCCGGGCGATACCGAAGTCCATCACCTTGACCTGGCCGGTCTGGGTGAGCATGACGTTGCCCGGCTTGATGTCCCGGTGGATGATGCCGTGCCGGTGGCTGAACTCGAGCGCCGCGCACATGTCGGCGCAGATCTCCAGCGCCCGGCGGGGCTGCAGCCGGCCCTCGGCGCCGAGCACCTCCTTCAGGGTTCGTCCGTTGACGAACTCCATGACGATGAACGGCAGCGTCTCGCCGGTCGGCGCGGTCTCCTCGCCGGTGTCGTAGACCGCCACGATCGCCGGGTGGTTGAGCGAGGCGGCGTTCTGCGCCTCACGACGGAACCGCATCTGGAACGTCGCGTCCCGGGCGAGGTCGGTGCGGAGCATCTTGATCGCGACGTCCCGACCGAGCCGGAGGTCGCGACCGCGGTGCACCTCGGCCATGCCGCCATAGCCGAGCAGCTCGCCGACCTGGTACCTGCCACCGAGCAGGCGGGCCTGCGCTGTCATCGCGTCTGTCGTCCTTCGCTCGTCGTCGTCCCGCCGTCGCCCGGCTGGAGCCGTACCTCACGACGGTACGACGTCCGGGTCGCATCGTCGCGTCCGTAGAGCCCCAGCGCGCCGGACGTCACGGTCTGTGCGGCCGGTGCATCCGCTTCACCAGCCTGCGACTGCTTCCGCAGGTTGTAGGAAATCACGCCGGAGCAGAGCAGGACCAGTACGGCCAGCAGGATGGCGAGAAGCACCATTCCGGGGCGGGACCGGCGGGGGTCGGGTGCCGGCAGCGCCGGGCCGGCCTGCCGGACGTACGCCGGCGGGTGCTCCTGCCGGGTCTGTGCAGGCGGGACCGCCGCCGCGCCGCGTGGGTAACCGGTCGGGGCGACCGGCGGCCGGGCGTGCGGGGCGGCCGGTGCGACGGCGGTGGGGCGGGGATGCTGGGCCGGCGCGATCGCGGTCGGCCGCTGCGCGGCGGCCGGCGGGCGGTGCGGGGCACCCGGCGGGCGGTGGTGCGGCGCCTGCGGCACCTGGGCCCGGCCGGGCGCGGCGGGCGAGGACGGCACCCCGGAGATCGGCCCGGACTGGCCACCGGCCCTGGCCTGCTGGGAGAGCGCGGCCTTGAGCTGGCGGGCGACCCCGGCGAGGGCGGCGGCGCTGGGCCAACGGGCGGCCGGGTCCTTCGCCAGCGCCCGTTCCACCACCGCCCGGACCTGCGGCGGGATGTCGGCGGGCAGCGGCCTGGGCGTCTCCCGGACGTGCCGCATGGCGATGTCGAGCGCGTTGTCACCCTCGAACGGTCGCCGTCCGGCGAGGCACTGGTACGCGACCACGCCGAGCGCGTACACGTCGGATGCCGGGGTGGCGACCCCGCCTGTGGCCTGCTCGGGCGAGATGTAGGAGGCGGTGCCGAGCACCGAACCGGCGGCGGTGAGCTGGCCGACCAGGTCGGAGCGGGCGATGCCGAAGTCGGTCAGCACCAGCGTGCCGTTCGGCCGGACCAGGAGGTTGCCCGGCTTCACGTCGCGGTGCACGATGCCCTTCTCGTGGGCGGCGTGCAGCGCGTCGGCGGCCTGCGCGACGAGTGCCATCGTCCGGGCCGGAGTGAGCCGGCCCACGCGGCTCAGCGTGGACGACAGGGCGTCGCCCTCGACGTACTCCATGACCAGGAAGGCGATCTGCTGGTCGTTGCCGAAGTCGTAGACGTCCACCACACCGGGGTGGTTGATGGTGGCCATCGTCCGGGCCTCGCCGCGGAACCGCTCGGCGAAGTCCGGGTCGTCGAGCAGCGCGGGCAGCAGGCTCTTCACCGCGACCGTCCGGCCGAGCACCTGGTCGGTGCCGCGCCAGACGTCGCCCATGCCGCCGCTGGCGATCCGCTCGTCGAGACGGTAGCGGTTACCGAGCTGGACGCCGGGGCTGAGCATGTCAGCGGCCCCCGGTGTCGAGGATGGCGGCCCGCATGATCTGGCCGCCGATCCGGGCCGCCTCGGCGCTGCCGCCGCTGCCGGCCTGCTCCAGGACGACACAGACCGCGGAGACCGGGGTGCCGTTCTTGTCCAGCGCGAAGCCGATGAACCAGCCGTGGTCGGGTCGGTCCGGCGCGGACTGCGCCGTGCCGGTCTTGCCGCCGACCGTGTAGCCGTTGATCGCCGCATTCTCGCCGGTGCCCTTCTGGACCACGCTGACCATCATGTCGCGCAGGTCGCCGGCGACCTGACCGGAGACCGGCTGGCGCAGCTCCCTCGGCTTGGCGGTGTAGTAGCTGGTCGTCCGGTCCGGGGCGAGCAGCTGCCGGACCAGGTACGGCCGCATCTGACTGCCACCGTTGGCGACCGCGCCGGCGATCATCGCGCCCTGCAGCGGGGTCATCCGGACGTCCCGCTGGCCGATCGAGGACTGGGCGAGCGCGGCGGGGTCGTCCCCGCCGTCGGCGTTCTGGATGGTGCCGGTCCGGCTGGCCGCCGTCGGCAGGCCGTCCTCGCCGAGCTGGCCGACGGTGAGGTCGTCCTGCTCGAAGCCGAACTGCCGCGCCTTCTCCTTGATGGTGTTGGCGCCCAGGCGCACACCGAGCTGGGCGAAGCCGGTGTTGCACGATTCGGTGACCGCGTCCAGCAGGGTGACCTGCGGCTCGGGGCAGATCGACGGTGTGGCGTTGCGGATCGGCTCGCCGGAGGTGGGCGGGGTGTAGCTGGAGCCGGCCGGGATCTGGGTGGACTTGCTGACGCCGTTCTCCAGCGCGGCCGCGGCCACCACGATCTTGAAGGTGGAGCCGGGCGGCAGCGTCTCGCCGAGCGCGCGGTTCTTCAGCGGGCCGTCCGGATCCTGCTCCAGCCTGTTGTACGCCGCGGCCGCCTCGTTGGTGTCGTGGCTGGCCAGCGGGTTCGGGTCGAAGCTGGGCATGGAGACCAGTGCCTGCACCGCCCCGGTACGCGGGTCGATGGCGATCGCCGCGCCCTTCTTCACCCCCTGCTGGTTGTTGCGCATCTGGTCGTACGCCACGTCCTGGGCACGCTTGGAGAGGGTGAGCAGCACGTTGCCGCCGCCGGTCTGGTCGCCGGTGAACATGTCCTTGAACCGGTCGCCGATCAGCTGGTCGCTGGTGCCGGCGAGGAAGTCGTTCTCCACCCGCTCGATGCCGGTGTCGGCCAGGTTGACCGGCTTGTAGCCGAGCACCTGCGCGTACTTGGCGCCACCCGGGTAGGTGCGCTGGAACTTCAGCTTGCCGCTGGTCTCCTTGCTGGTGGCCAGCGCCGTACCGCCGGCCTCGATGTTGCCGCGCTTACGCTCGTACTCGGCGACCTGGACACGGCCGTTGTAGTCGCTGGTGCGGTACTCGTCGGCCTTGTAGGCCTGGATCCAGTTGAGGTTGGCGAAGAGCAGGCCGAACAGGACCATGACGACAACGCCGACGCGGCGCAGGGGTGCGTTCACGGTTTGATCACCTCCGTGGGAGCACCGTGCAGCTGCTCGGGTGGGCCTCCGGCGGGCCGGGCAGCCTTGCCGCCACCCCCCGTGACCGGCCGGCGGGCTCCGTCGGAGACCCGCAGCAGAACCGCGATGAGCAGCCAGTTCGCCATCAGTGACGAGCCACCGGCGGACAGGAACGGGGTGGTCTGGCCGGTCAGCGGGATGAGCTTGCTGATCCCGCCGACGATCACGAAGACCTGCAGGCCGAGGGTGAAGGCGAGACCACCGGCGAGCAGCTTGCCGAACGAGTCCCGGACCGCGAGCGCGGCGCGCAGGCCCCGCTCCACGATCAGCAGGTAGACGACCAGCAGCGCGGAGAGCCCGAAGAGGCCGATCTCCTCACCGATGCCGGCGAAGATGAAGTCGTTCTGCACCTCGGGCAGGATCTCCGGCTGACCGCCGCCCGGCCCGGCGCCGAAGAGCCCGCCCGTGCCGAGGGCGAGCAGCCCCTGGACGAGCTGGTAACCCTTGTCGGTCGGGTCGGCGAACGGATCCAGCCAGATCTCCGCACGCAGGTAGAAGTTGGCGAAGGGGCCGCCGACCATCTCGCCGAGGACGTAGGCGAGGTAGGCGCCGCCGAAGAAGAGCACCAGGCCGATCAGCAGCCAGCTGACCCGTTCGGTGGCGATGTAGAGCGTCACCACGAACATGCCGAAGTAGAGCAGCGAGGTGCCCAGGTCCTTCTCGAACACGAGCACCAGGAGGCTGATCAGCCAGACCACGACCACCGGGCCGAGGTCGCGCCCGCGCGGGAAGTCGATGCCGAGGAAACGCCGGCTGGCCAACGACAGCACCTCGCGCTTGCGCACCAGGTAGTAGGCGAAGAAGACCAGCAGCGCCAGCTTGGCGAACTCACCCGGCTGGATGGAGAAGCCGCCGATCCGGATCCACAGCTTGGCTCCGTTGATCTCGGAGATGCTGCTCGGCAGCACCGCCGGGAGCATCACCAGCACGATGCCGGCCAGACCCAGGGTGTACGCGTACCGGGAGACCGAACGGTGGTCCCGCATGATGGCGAGCAGCCCGGCGGCGAGGATCACCGAGGCGAGCGTCCAGGCCAGCTGCCGCCCGCCGATGCCGGCGAAGATCGCCAGACTCTCCCGGTCGACCGGGGCGGCCTCACCCAGGTCGATCCGGCGCAGGAAGCCCACCCCGAGACCGTTGAGCAGGGCCACCGCCGGCAGCAGCGCCGGGTCGGCGAACGGGGCGAGGAACCGGATGACCAGGTGCAGGCCGAGGAAGACCGCGCCGAGTGCGGCGGCGGGCATCCAGAAGTCCGGGGTCACCGTGTCCAGCAGGTTCGCCTCGACGGTCGCCCCGTACGCGGCCACCAGCACCATGGCGAGCAGCAGCAGGGACAGCTCGGCGTTACGTCGGGACCGGGCCAGGCGTACGCCGGACTCCCCGCCCGTGGTGGCGGGCGAGGGTGCCGGTGTGGCCGCTACGGTCACGGGTGGAGTCCTCGGGATCTCAGCCGACGCTCACTCGGGAGACCGGCAACCGGCCGGGTCGAGCGCCGGACTGGCCGGGTCGGAGGGCGTGGCGTCGGGTGTGGTGGTCGGGCCGGTCGCACCGACGGCGGCGGTGGCGCCAGTGGTCGGCGTTGGGCTGACGGCCCCGTTGGGGGTCACCGGCGCGCCAGCACTGGGGCTGCCGTTCGGCGCCGGGGTCGTCCCGGCAGGCGTCGGGGTCGGCGTCGGCGCGCCACCCGCCGTGGTCGGGTCCGCCGGGCAGAGCGGCTTCAGGTTCGGGTTGCTCGGGGTGTCGCTGGTCAGCTCGGCGAGCTGGCGCTCGGCGTCCGGCTCGCTCTTGGCCCGGATGCCCACCTTGACGGTGTCCTGCGCCGCGACGGTGAGGTCGTCCAGTCGGGTACCGCTGGTGCGGTGCACGCTGGAGAGGTCCATCCCGGCGATCTGACCCTGGATGCCCCGGAAGACAGCGACCTGCCCCTCCTCGGTGGCACCCACGTAGTACTGCCGCTGGGTGTAGGTCCAGCCGGCGAAGACTCCGCCGCCGAGGATCACCAGCAGGGCCAGCGCCATGGCGGTCGCCCGCACCGGCCGGTGCTTCCGCCGCTCCGGTTCGTCGTCGTCCTGGGACGCCGGCTCCTCCGGGGCGGGAGGACGCGGCGCGGAGAGCGCCGAGGCCCGGGCGGCCGGGGTCGAGTCGTCGGCGGAGGTGGCCATGCCCCGGTCGCGGGCGGCGGCGCCGCCGACGATCGGGGTCGCCTCGACGATGTCGTGGTCGGTGGCGTCGGCGATGATCACCGTGATGTTGTCCGGCCCGCCGCCGCGCAGCGCGAGCTGCACCAGCCGCTCGACGCACTTCTGCGGGTCGGGGTACTCACGCAGGGTCTCGCCGATGGTGTCGGCACTGACCACGCCCGAGAGGCCGTCGCTGCAGATCAGGTACCGGTCGCCCGGCAACACCTGCCGCACCGAGTACTCCGGATCGATGTCCCGGCCGTCCAGGGCGCGGGTCAGCAGCGACCGCTGCGGGTGGCTGCTCGCCTCCTCGGCGCTGATCCGGCCCTCGTCGACGAGCATCTGGACGTACGTGTCGTCCTTGGTGATCTGCGCGAACTCGCCGTTGCGCAGCAGATAGGCCCGCGAGTCGCCGATGTGGACCATCCCCAGCTTGCTGCCGGAGAAGAGGGTCGCCGTCAGCGTGGTGCCCATCCCCTCCAGCTGCGGGTTGGCGTCCACCGTGTCGCGGAGTTGTTGGTTGGCGGTGCCCACGGCCGAACGCAACGCGTCGACGAGAGCGTCCCCCGGGACGTCCTCGTCGAGCGGCGCCATGGCACCGATGACGATGTTGCTGGCGACGTCACCGGCGGCCATGCCGCCCATGCCGTCGGCGACGGCGAGTAGCCGCGGCCCGGCGTAGACGGAGTCTTGATTACCGTCTCGGATCAGACCGCGGTCGCTGTGGGCCGCATAGCGCAGGGTCAGAGTCATGGCCGTAATTCGAGGGAAGTGCGGCCGATCCGGATCGGCACGCCGAGGGGGACGGGGGTTGGTCCGGTGACCTTAGCGCGATCGAGGTACGTGCCGTTAGTCGAGCCGAGGTCCTCGACGAACCACTGCCCGTCGCGCGGCACGAGCCGGGCGTGCCGCGCGGAGGCGTAGTCGTCGGTGATGACCAGGGTGGAGTCCTCAGCCCGACCAATGGTGATCTGCGCTTCACCGAGAGTGATCCGGGTGCCGGCCAGCTGACCGGCGGTCACCACCAGCTGGTGTGCCGCCCTGCCCCGCTTCACCTTCGCCGGCTTGGCCGCCTGCCCCGTCGAGGCGCCCACAGCGCGCGGCGCGGCCACCAGGCGGCCGGACCGTGCACCCGCGAAGAGGTCCCGGCGGATCACACCGACCACCGTGAACACGAAGATCCACAGCAGGATCAGGAACCCGAACCGGGCAACGGTGATGACCAGCTCCGGCAAGGCGGGTCAGCCGTCCACGCGGAAGGTCAGCGTCGTGGTGCCGAGCTGAACCATGTCGCCGGGGTTGAGGGCGACCGCGGAGACCCGCTGGCCGTTGACCATCGTGCCGTTGGTCGACCCCAGATCGGTCAGCACGACCTGTCCGCCGTCAAAATCCAGCCGGGCGTGTCGCCGGGAGATGCCGACGTCGGGCAGGCGCAGGTTGGCCTGGTCGCCGCGACCGATCACCGTCGACCCCATCTGGAGGGGGTACGTGCGCCCGTCGCCCGAGACCAGCCGGACGTTGCGGGCACCACCGTGACCGGGCGGCGGGCCGTAGCCACCACCCTGGTCGTACGCGGGGTACGCGGGCGGGCCGGCGTCGTAGCCGGGTGCCGACACCGGGGCGACCTCGCCGCCGGTGTAGACCTCGGCGGTGACCCGGAACATCCCCGTGTCCAGGCCCTCGCCCCGCTCAATCTCCACGATCACATCGCCGTAGACCGTCCAGGCCTGCTCGCCGATGAACTCCGCCTGCGACTGGGCCAACTCCTGGGCCAGCGCGGCGGCGTACGGCGCCAGCCGACTGTGGTCGAACGGCGAGAGATCGATCACGTAGCGGTTGGGCACCAACGTGCGCCCACCGGCCAGGATCGCCTTGTGCGCCTCGGCCTCCCGCTGCATGGCGTTGAGGATCTCCACGGGGTGGACCACCCCTTTGAAGACCTTGGCGAAAGCCCCTTCGACCAGGCCTTCCAGACGCTTCTCGAAGCGTTGCAGCACGCTCACCGGCTCCTCCTCGGGTCCCGAGGACATGATGGTATCCGGCCGGCGCGCGCGCAGCTCACACGCCGCTCGGCCGCCTGCTACCGGCCCGTTCGGGTGGGCCGGGACTACCGTGCTACTCTTTCGTCCGCCACGAACGGTAACCGCTCGTGGCGAGCGCCTTGGACAGCGTAGTATCTCCGAGGCCCGCTGGAGACAGCGGGTTCGGGGCAGCTAGAGTGTTCCGGGTCGTGCCACGGGGATGTGGCGGAATGGCAGACGCGCACGGTTCAGGTCCGTGTGCCCGAAAGGGCGTGGGGGTTCAACTCCCCCCATCCCCACCCACAGGCGAGGGCTCCGCGGAATGCGGGGCCCTTCCGTCATATCGGGGCGTGCCGGGCATCACGCTATGCTCCGAAGGTCTCTTCCTCCGATGGACCAGGAGTGGCGTGTGAGTGTCGCGTTGGTGACCGGGTCGGGCGGTCTGATCGGCTCCGAGGCGGTCCGGCACTTCGCCGGCCTCGGTCTGGACGTCGTCGGCATCGACAACGACATGCGTCGGTACTTCTTCGGCGAGGACGGCTCCACCTCGTGGAGCCTGGAGCGGTTGAGCCGGGACCTGGGCAGCGCCTACACCCACTTCGCGGTCGACATCCGGGACCGGGACGGCCTGGAGCAGGTCTTCAAGAAGTACGGGTCGGACATCGCCGTGGTGATCCACAGCGCGGCGCAGCCGAGTCACGACTGGGCTGCCAAGGAGCCGTACACGGACTTCGACGTGAACGCCGGCGGCACGCTCAACATCCTGGAGAACACGCGGCTGCACGCGATCGACGCGGCGTTCATCCACTGCTCGACCAACAAGGTCTACGGTGACCGGCCCAACAGCCTGCCGCTGGTCGAGCTGGAGACCCGGTACGAGCTGCCCGAGGACCACCGCTGGTACAAGGGCATCACCGAAGAGATGTCGATCGACAACTCGCTGCACTCGGTCTTCGGCGCCTCGAAGGTCGCCGCGGACGTGATGGTCCAGGAGTACGGGCGCTACTTCGACATGAAGACAGCCTGCTTCCGGGGCGGCACGCTGACCGGCCCGGCGCACTCGGCGGCCGAGCTGCACGGGTTCCTGGCGTACCTGATGCGCTGCGTGATGGAGGGCCGGACATACAACCTGTTCGGCTACAAGGGCAAGATGGTCCGCGACGCGATCCACTCGCATGACGTGCTGACCGCGTTCGAGGCGTTCTTCCGGGCGCCACGCTCGGCGGAGGTCTACAACCTCGGCGGGGGCCGGCACTCCAACACCTCGCACATCGAGGCGTTCCGGATCGCCGAGGAGATCACCGGCCGCGAGGCGCGGATCAACTACGTCGAGCAGAACCGCACCGGCGACCACCAGTGGTACGTCAGCAGCATGGACCGGTTCGAGAAGCAGTACCCGGACTGGAAGATCACCTACGACGTGCCGATGATCCTGCGGGAGATCTACGAGGCCAACGTGGACAAGTGGGTGCCGCAGGCATGACCGCTCAGACGAAGCGCAACGTGCTCGGCGTCCTGGTCGACGCCACCGACTACGCCACGGCGACCGAGGCGGTGGTGAGCGCGGCGCACGAGCGGCGTCCACTCGCGCTGACCGCGCTGGCCGTGCACGGGGTGATGACCGGGGTGCTGGACCGGGCGCACAACGCGCGGCTCAACTCCTTCGACGTGGTCACCCCGGACGGGCAGCCGGTGCGCTGGGCGCTCAACCTGCTGCACCACGCCGGGCTCACCGACCGGGTCTACGGGCCGACGCTGACCCTGCACGTGCTCTCCCGTTTCGCCGACGAGGGCCTGCCCGTCTACCTGTACGGCTCGACCGAGGAGACCCTGGCCAGGCTGATCCCGGCCCTGGAGCGGATGTTCCCGGCGCTGAAGATCGCCGGGGTGGAGCCGTCCAAGTTCCGTGCCGTCCAGCCCGGTGAGGACGCCGAGATCGCCGACCGGATCCGGTCCAGCGGTGCCCGGCTGGTTCTGGTCGGGCTCGGCTGCCCGCGCCAGGAGGTCTTCGCGTACGCCATGCGGCCCCTGCTGGACATGCCGCTGATGGCGGTCGGCGCGGCCTTCGACTACCACGCCGGGCTGCTGCACCAGCCGCCGGCGTGGATGCAGCGCGCCGGGCTGGAGTGGTTCTGGCGACTCGGCCTGGAGCCGAAGCGGCTCTGGCGCCGCTACCTGATCCTCAACCCGGCCTACCTGACCCGGCTCGCCGGGCAGAAGACCGGCCTGTGGAAGGCCCGCCCGCCGGCTCCGGCCACCGAACGACCGCCCACCTTCGCGGTCTGACCCTGATCGGCACGGCACGAGGCCCCACCCGGCGTTCCGGGTGGGGCCTCGGCCGTGGGAACAAGGTCAGAGGGTCAGGGTCCAGGTGTTGATGTAGCCGGTGTCCCCGGAGTAGACGTCCCGCACCTGGAGTCGCCAGGTGCCGTTCGCCGCCTCACTGGAGACGTTGGCGGTGTAGGTCGTGTTCACGTTGTCGGCGCTGTCGAAGTAGCTGCTGTTCTTCAGCCGGTACGCCGAGCCGTCCGGGGCGACCAGGTCGATCACCAGGTCACCGCGGAAGGTGTGCACGATGTTCACGGCGATGGTCGAGGACGCCGAGGCGTTGCGGCCGCAGCCGGCGATCGTGATCGAGCTGGACGCTGTGGCGCCGGTGTCCGGGATCGCGACGTCGGTGCCGTTGCTGCCGGAGCAGCCGCCGCCACCCGAACCGGTCACGGTCAACGTGTAGGTGGCCGTGCGGGTGCCCGCCGCACCGCTGCCCGTGATGGTGACCGGGTAGCTGCCAGCGGGGGTGCTCGCCGAGGTGGCGATGGTGAGGGTGGACGAGCCGCCCGAGGTCACCGTCGACGGGCTGAACGACGCGGTCGCGCCGGCCGGCAGGCCGCTGGCGGAGAGGCTGACCGACTGGGCGGAGCCGGCGGTGGTGGCCGTGCCGACGGTGGCCGTCACCGAGCCGCCCGGAGCGGTGGAGCCGGAGGTCGGCGACACCGAGATCGAGAAGTCGTTGGCCGGCGGGGTGCCGTTCACGACGTAGAGCAGCTGGTTCGGGGTGCCGGTGCCGACGTTGGTCACGACGTTCGGGGTGGAGTTGTTGACCAGGTTGTCCCGGACCTGCTGCGGGCTCCAGGACGGGTTCGCCGAGAGTGTCAGCGCCGCCGCTCCGGCGACGTGCGGCGACGCCATCGAGGTGCCGCTGATCGTGTTCGTCGCGCTGCTGCCGGTGTACCAGGCCGAGGTGATGTTGACGCCCGGGGCCAGGATGTCGACGCAGGTGCCGAAGTTGGAGAAGCTCGCCGCGGCGTCGTTGTTCTGCGTCGCACCCACGGTGATCGCGGAGGCGACCCGGGCCGGGGAGTAGTTGCAGGCGTTCTGCCGGACGCCGAGGGCGTTGCCGTTGCCGGCGGCGACCGCGTACGTGACGCCGGAGTTGATCGAGTTCGTGACGGCCGTGTCGATCGAGCTGTTGGCGCCACCACCGAGGCTCATGTTCGCCACCGCCGGCTTGACCGCGTTCGCGGTCACCCAGTCGATACCGGCCACCACCTGGGCGTTGGTGCCGCTGCCCTGGCAGTTGAGCACTCGGACGCCGACGATCTGGACACCCTTGGCCACCCCGTACGCGGAGCCGCCAACCGTCCCCGCCACGTGCGTGCCGTGGCCGTTGCAGTCGTCGGCAGAGCCACCGTCCACCGCGTCGAAGCCGGAGACGGCCCGTCCGCCGAAGTCGTTGTGCCCGTACAGCACGCCGGTGTCGATGATGTAGGCGCGGACGTTCGACGCCGTGTTCGGGTAGGTGTACGAGCTGTTCAGGGGCAGGTTCCGCTGGTCGATCCGGTCCAGGCCCCAGGATGGCGGGTTGGTCTGGGTGCCGGCGATCGAGACGGTGTGGTTCTGCTCGACGTACGCCACCGCCGGGTCGGCGGCGATCCGCGCGGCGGCCTTCGCGCCGACACGGATCTCGAAGCCGCGCAGCGCCGCGCCGTAGGTGCGGGCCACCGTGCCGCCGTGCCGGCCGACCAGCCGATCCGCGTTGTCGCCGACGGCGCCCCGGCTGACGGCTGTGTCCTTGAAGACGACGATGTAGCTGTCCGCGACGGCCGTGTCCCCACCCGCCGCCCGGATGGCTGCGGACGGTTCGGCGGCCAGGGCGGGTGTGGCAGCGGCCAACAGGGTCAGTGCTGCCACCCCGACGAGTGCGGACCTGTGGGCAAGACGCATCTCTTACCTCCCTCCGACCGGCAGCCGCCCGACGCGGGTCCCGCTCAGATCCATGACGGCCGATCTTTCCGAGAGTAGGTCAGGGCAGTGACGAAGATAAACATGTCGCATCGTCCATAACTCGGAGAGGATGCCCCTACGGGGACGGCGTCCGGGACGAACGAGGGCTGCGCCCGGATTCGCGGACGGCCCCGATCGGAGAGGCTGACCAGCATGGAGAGCCCACTCGCCGCCCTGCTGCCGATCACCGTCCTGTGGATGGCCGCCGGCGTGGTCGCGGACGGCCTGCCCCGGCTTGGCCGCGCCCGCGCGCTGCGCCGACGCGCCGGGCACCTGCTCATCCTGACCCTCGTGGGTCTCACGCTCACGGCGACCGTGCTCGCGGCCGGGTTGTTCAGTGCCGGAAACGCCCCGGCCGATCAGGCCGCCGCCGCCCTCAATCTCGCCGGGCTCCCCGCACTCGTGGTGGCGGTCTGCACCGTACGCCGGGTGCGCCGGCTCCGGGCCGGCGCGGGAGCGTTCGCCGCAGCGCCGGAGACGCCCACGCCGTACGGCCTTCGGGCCGCCGCGGCGCACCCTCTGATCGGGTTCCCGTTGCAGGTCACCGGTGTGCTGACCGTGCCCGCAGTGGTCGCGGCGAACGGCACCGATCTGCTCGCCGTACCGGGCGTCACCGGTCCGGCGATCACCGTCGGCGCGCTCGGGATCCTGGCGATCGGCGTCCGACACGCGCTCCGGCACAGCAGGCTCGCCGAGCGGGCCCGGCCGGACGCACAGCGGTCAGCGCGAGCGCCCGGGCCCCTGCACGTATAGCAACTCCAGGATCGCGCGGGTCGCCTCGAACCAGCGGTCCAGCCAGCCCGGTGGCGGCACGCTGCCCTTCGGCGGCAGCTCCATCAGCAGCCCACGCAGCAACGGGTGGTCAGCCAGCGACCCGGTGGCCTCCATCGGCCAGCCGGTCGGCGGGAAGGACGGCTCGACCAGCGGGTTCGGGTCCAGCGACGGCAGGGAGAGCGGCGGGTCGGCCGTCTCGGACGCCGACCCCTCGCGCCCGCTCAGCTCCTGGTCGGTCGAGACCACCTCGGTCAGTACGGTGTCCCGACGCGCCCCGCGGTACTTGCCACCGAACCGCTCCGGCTTGCCCGGACCGTTGGTGAGGTTGTCAGACCCGATCGTCGTCATCTGTCTCGCCTACCTCGCTCGGTTGCGGATCGGTGCGGCGGGTCGTGGACCAGCGCCGTACCGACCGGTTCAACGAGGCGGACCCGCTGTGGCGACGGGAATCCCGACGGAACCTCGCCGGCCCGCCGTCGGCACGCACCCGTGGCCCGGCTGCGCTGGACACGGGAAGGTCCCCGTCCGGTCGAGACCGGACGGGGACCCCCGTGGCCCACGTGGTCAGGCCGAGCCGAACACACCACCTCTGGTGCCGGCGACGAAGGCGTGCCAGTCACCCGGGGCGAAGACCAGGGCCGGGCCGGCCTTGTCCTTCGAGTCCCGCACTCCGACCGCCCCGGTCACGTACGCCACCTCCACGCAGTTGTCACAGTTCGGCCCGCTCTTCGAGCTCTTGAACCACGTTGCCTGCGTCAGGTCCACGGGGAACCCCTTGGTCGCCATTTCCACAACGGCTCCTCTGCCAGTTTTGCGATGTGTGCGACGGACTCCTCCGGACGAATGGCCGCAGCGCGGATGTGATCGAAGATGAAGCTGTACTTCTGTAGTTCGTCGCTCTTCTCCAGGAAGAGCCCACCCGTGGCGTTCTCCGCGTACACGACATCCGGATCACCGGGCTCGGGGAAGCTGAGGATCGTGAAGGTGCCGTCCATGCCGGCGTGCGCACCCACCTCGAAGGGCAGGATCTGCAATGTCACGTTCGGCAGTTCGGCAACCTCGACCAGCCGCTTGAGCTGGCCACGCATCACCTCGTCCCCGCCCACCGGCCTGCTTACCACCGCCTCATCGAGCACCACCCACAGATCGACCGGATCGTCCTGGGTCAACAACGACTGACGGCCCAGACGGACACGCACCCGCTGATGTACCTGATCGGCCGTGAAGTCCGGCCGGGCGGCGCGGATCATCGCCCCGGCGTACTCCTCGGTCTCCAACAGACCGGGCACCACCTGCTGCTCGTATGCCCGGATCGAACTCGCCGCGGCCTCCAGCCCGACGTACGCCCCGACCAGCACCGTGCTGTACGGGTGCCACCAGCCCTTCTGCCGCGCCTCCCGGGCGATCTGCACGAGTTCGTCGCTCTCGGCACCCACCACGCCGTAGATCCGCAGCATGTCGCGGACGTCGCGCGGTGTGGCCGACGTGTGCCCGGTCTCGATGCGGGAGATCTTCGACGCCGAGCACTCCAACTGCTCGGCCACCACCTCGATGGTGATGCCGGCGGACTCCCGCTGACGGCGCAGCTCGGCACCGAGCCGTCGCCGTCGGATGGTTGGGCTGCGCCGCTCACTCATGGCGCAACCACTGCCTCGCTGATCCTCGCCGCTGGCTGCTCGACCCCACTCGGGCTACCTCCGGTCGACGCGCCACTGGCTGCACCCGCCGGGGGCGCGACCGTCGACCGGCGAGCGTTCGCGGCGAAAGGGGTGGTGCCGGTCATCGGCCGGCCGCGACGGGCGAAACCGGCCCCCAGTGTGCCGTCCGGACGCGGATGGCTTCAAGCGCCGCTTTCGATCAGCGACTCACGTATAGGCAAAAGTCGACGTGCAACTTGCATGAAGCACGTCCCTGATGCAGTCTGTCCGTATGGCACGGATCACTCAGCGTCTCCGTCCGGTCCCCCGGTGTGGTCATCCCACCGATCCGGGGAAGCCGATGCGACGCGGGCCCGGCCAGCGACACCGAGACCTGCTCCGGGGTGAAGACCCCGCCGCTGCAAGCCGGCAAGCTGCGGCGGCGGGCGCGGTTCCCGGAAGCAGTCGAGTGATGGTCGGGTGGCGGCACGCCACCAGCGGAGTACGGCCCGACCACCACCAACCGCACCACCGGTCCACGAGGCGCGATCCCGTCACCGGGCCGAGACGTTCCCCCGATCAGTCACCGCCGGCGCAACCGCCGGCCGACCTCCCCAGGAGCCCATGTGCTTCCCCGCTCCGGTGACGTACTGCACGTGACTCGCGCGGCGAGTGTCCAGTTCCTCAGGCCCATCAGATACCGGGTGATCCGGGTGCTCGACTGGCCGACCTACGACGGTTGGCTCTGGCTCGACGGCTACGAGTTGAACGCGGCGGGCGACGCGGTCACCCGACGGTCGATCTTCGTCCAGCGGGAAGGGCTGCAACAGGTGCAGTCCGCACCGGAGCCCCGCCCACACACCGTACGGACCCGGCGCCCCGTCGTCCGTACCCCCGTCCGGGTGGGCTGACCAACGCGATCCGCCGCCGGTGGGCGTGCCGTCGCCATAGAATTGGTACGCCCACCCCGGCACCGTTCCACCCGCGCGTCCAGGGCCCTGAGCCTGGGATGGTCATGGTCAATCAGCCCGCCCTGCGGCGGCACCACCGCTCCCGTATCGCCTACGCCTTCGGACTCCTCGCCCTGCTCGGGGCCATGACCACGGTCCTGGTCCTGGTCCGCGACCCGGCGATGTCGTCCACCCGGCTGACCACGCCGGTGCCCGCACCCGAGATCACCGTGATCGACGCCGACCCGCCTGTGGACGAGGAGCCCGGCTGGATCGGCGCCGGCGCCCCCACCCACAGCACCGACCCGACCGGCCCTGCGGCCGGTGCCGGTGCCGGCGGTCAGTACGACGGCCGCCAGGAGATCACCGAGGCGGCTCCTGCCCCACACGCCGCGACGGATGTCCGCCGCTCACTGTTCTGGTCCGGAATCTTCGGCCTCACCATCTCGCTGGCCGGCCTCGGTCTGGTCGGCACCCGCCGCCGCATGTGGTGAGCGCCGGTCACGGCGTGTTCGTCACCGTCGGGCTCGGCACCGTCGGACTGACCCCGGTCGAGGGCCGGGCCTGCGAGACGATCAGCAGTACCTCCTCGTCGGTCGCCACCGTCGTGCCGGCCCCCGGCTCGGTGCCCACCACCGTCCCCGGCGGCAACCCGGACGGGCGGTACACCACCCGGTAGGTCACACCGAGCCGGTCCAGCAGCCCTTCGGCGGTTGCCTGCGGCAGGCCGGTCACCGGCGGCACCGGCACCTCGACCGGCTCGGTGGTGGCCGCCGGGCTGCTCGGTGACTCGCTGGTCGGGGCCGCCGAGGTCGGCGCCGCGCTGGTCGGGGCCGCGGTGGTGGCACTGGCCGGCGGAAGCGACGGCGTGATCCGCGGGTCGTCCGGGTCGTCGTCCCGCGCGGCGAGCACCACCCAGAGCGCCGCCCCGAGCAGGCCCGCGAGCAGCAGCGCGAGCACGCCCCAGAGGATCGGCATCCACCAGCGGCGGCCGCCCTGCTCCTCGGCGTACCACTCTCCGGCGGGCTCGGCCGGCCGCGGCGCCCGCACCTCCGCCCGCCCGGACCACGGCGGCGGAATGGACGGCTCCGCGGGCATCCGCGCGGTCCGGTCCACCGGCCCACCCGGCTGCGACGGCGCGGCGCGGTCGATCGGCATGGTCCGGTCGGCCGGCGCGCCGGGACCGGACGACGCCGCGCGGTCGATGGGCATGGTCTGGTCCGGCGACGCGGCCGGGCCGGCCGGAGCGGTGCGGTCGATCGGCGCGGTCTCGTCCGGCGACGCGGCGCGGGGCGGGGTGGCGGGCTCGGCCCGTTGTGGCCGGTCGGCGGCGGGCGGCAGGGGACGGGTCCGGTCGTCGTCGTGATCCCCGGCGGGCGGCTCCTGGCGGTCGTCGCTCATCGCACGTCCTTTCCCGAACCGGGCGGGCGCCATGGCCCTCGACCGCCAACCTAACCGCCCACACCGGGATCGGCTGGTATCAGCGGCCCGAACCGCCCGGCCCGAACCGGTGTCGACGATCGGGACGACCCGAACTCGGGCGACCCCGCGCCGGCCGCCGCTGGCGGTCGTTGGTCACCGAGCAAGGGATCAGAGGGTCGGTCCCACACTCGGCAGGCTGGGTGGCGCTGCCGCCCCACACCAGATGCTGACCTCGTCGTTCCAGCGGGCCGCGCCGTCCTCGGCCGGCTCCTGCCGGCTGACCTCTCCGGTGCGTCCGCTGCGGTAGCGCGGGTAGAGGCCCTCCTCGACCAGGTCCGCGGCGGCGTCCGAGCAGTCGTCACCGACCACGTCCGGCACCTCCGCCGCCGGCGCCGGGCCAGCCACGTGGAGTTGCACCGTGGCGCCCCGGGCGACCGTGACCCCCACGGCGGGCGAGCTGCTCTCGACCGTACGACCGGTGCCCGTACCGAAGACCAGACGCCAGCCCAGTCGCTGCTTGCGCAACATGTCCCGGGCCTGCACGAAGTCGGTGCCGACCACCGGTGGCACGGTCAGCCCGCTCCCCTTGGTCGAGGAGGTGCGAGGGGCCGACGGCGTGGTCCGGCCGGTGCTCGGTCGGGGTGCCGTCGCCTGGCCGGTCGGCGTACCGGTCGCGGTCGCCACCGCCAGCGGGTCCGTCGGAGATCCCTCATCCTCGCCGGCCAGCAACCACCCGCCGGTCGCGCCGATCGCGACGAGCAGCACGGCGACCAGCCCGCCGCCCAGCAGCACACTGGCCCGGCCGGGACCACCGTCGTCCCGGCCGCCCGCGGAATCCTGCCGACCCGTGTTCGCGTCCGTCATACCGCCCACCGCCTCATCACCGGCGACCGTACCCGGCGCCGCCCAACACGCTGCGCCGGCGCTCGACCCCGGCGGGTCGTTGCCACTCGCCGCGCCGACGACGGGACGCTACGCTGCCCGGCATGGCCAGACGGGGCTGGGGAGTATCGATCGCGACGGCGATCGGCATCGCTGCTGGCGCTGGCGCCGCTCAACTGGGCTTCGGCTACGGGCTCGGCGTCATCACCTGGACGCCCACCGATGCCGGGGCCACCAACACGGCCTGGGCGGACGGCCTCGCCTGGGCCACCTGGCTCGCTGCCAGCTCGACCGTGCTGGGTGCGGTCTGTGCCCAGCGGCTGCACCAGCGGGCCGTACCGCCGACGGCCGACGCGAGGGTGACCGACAACGAGCTGACACCGACCGCCGTTCCCGGGACGGGAGCCGCGGACGGGTCGGACGCGCCGAAACCGGCAACCGTCGCGGCCGGCCGTCCGACTGCGGTCGACGACACCGGCCGGGCGGCGGACCGGCCGACCTCGGCGGGCGACCGGTCGGCGCACGAGGTCCCGCCCGGCGAGCACAATGGTCTGCTGCGGCGGGTCGCCGTGGCGCTCGGTGCCGGGATCGGCGGGTTGGTCACCGTGCTGCTGGTCGCCGTGCCCGCGCGTGTCGCGGTGGGCGCCGACACCGGGGCGCCGCAACGGGCGGCCGCCCTGCACGCGGGCCTGGGCATCCTGATCGGCGTGCTCGTCGCGGTCTGGGCGCTGCGCTCCCGCGCCGCCGCGCTGAACGTGACCGCGACGGCCGCCTGGCTCTGGCTGCTCGCGGTGGTCTCGGTCGTCGACGGGGTACGCGTCGGACGCGGACTGACCGGCGCCCAGCTCGGCACCTGGCAGTTCGACCCGGACCACCCGCGTTACTGGATCGGTGACCAGCTCTACTGGCCGGGTGCGCTGCTGGCGCTCGTTCCCGCGCTGCTGATCGGCGTGCTGGCGGCGCGGCGGGCCGCCCGGTCGGCCGGGCACCGGGTCGGCGCGGCGGCCTCCGGCGCGGCTGGTCCGCTGCTCGTCGCGCTCGCCTACCTGACCACCGTGCCGCGCTGGTCGGTGTTGGGCCCGGAGCAGCTGTCCACCCAACTGATCGCCCCGTACGCGCTCATCGCCGGCATCGGTGGCTCGGTGCTGATCGCCGCGCTCGCCGAGCGGGCCGACCGCAACCGGGACGCGGCGGCCACGGCGGGCTCGCATCCGGTTGCCGAGGCCTCTTCACCTCGGTCGCACGAGGTGGCCCCGGCCCCGGTCAGCCCTTCGGCCGAGGCCGGCGCCGGGCGCGAATCGGTCGGCGACGTGCCTCCGGCGGACGAGGTCGTCCCGGGGACGCGGGCCGCCGTACCCCGGGTGCCGGCACCGCGCACGGACCCGGACGGCGCCGGTCCGGCCGCCTCCACCGACGGTGGGCCGACGGAGGGTGCGGCGACGGGCGGCCGGCGGAGCCGATCGCCCCGGCGGGCCGGGCGACCCCTCACCGACTGAGGCGCCCGGCGGCGACGAGCCACCAACGTGGTCGCCGGGTAAGCGGAGTCAGTCGACCGGCCAGGTGTGCACCGGCTCGTTGCCGCGCTGGAGCTCCGCGTACCGCTGCACCATGTGGTGCAGCGCGGCAGGTCGGTCCATGCCCCGGTGCCGCTCCGCCGCCCAGACCGCCTCGGTCTGCCAGACGGCACCGTTGCGGCCGGTCCGGCAGCGCTGCTCGATGATGTCGAGCAGGCGGTCCCGCTGCGCCGGGGCGACACCGAACCCGTCCAGGCCGGCAGCGGCGGTGGGCAGCAACTGCTCCAGCACCAGCTTGGTGACCGGCACGTCGCCGAGCCGGGGCCAGTGCAGTACGGCGTCCAGACCCCGCCGGGCGGCGGCGTGGAAATTCTCCTCGGCCGAGCTGAAGGTGAGCTGGCTCCAGATCGGCCGGTCCGCCTCGGCCAGGCCCCGGGCGAGCCCGAAGTAGAAGGCCGCGTTGGCCAGCATGTCCACCACCGTGGGGCCGGCCGGCAGCACCCTGTTCTCCACCCGCAGGTGGGGGCGACCGTTCATGATGTCGTAGACCGGGCGGTTCCACCGGTAGACCGTGCCGTTGTGCAGCCGCAGCTCACCGAGCTGGGGCACACCGCCGGCGTGCAGCACCTCCACCGGGTCCTCGTCCTCGCAGATCGGCAGCAGCGGCGGAAAGTACCGGACGTTCTCCTCGAAGAGGTCGAAGATCGAGGTGATCCACCGCTCACCGAACCACACCCGGGGGCGTACGCCCTGGGCCTTCAGCTCGTCGGGACGGGTGTCGGTGGCCTGCTCGAAGAGGGCGATCCGGGTCTCGGCCCAGAGCTGACGGCCGTACAGGAAGGGGGAGTTCGCGCCGATCGCGACCTGCACGCCGGCGATGGCCTGCGACGCGTTCCAGTAGTCGGCGAAGCTGTCCGGCGCCACCTGGAGGTGGAACTGGAGACTCGTGCAGGCGGCCTCGGGGGCGATCGAGTCGGTGTGCGTACGCAGTTGCTCGACGCCGCGGATGTCGAGTTCGATGTCCTCGCCCCGGGCACCGACGATCTGGTCGTTGAGCACCCGGTAGCGCTCGTTCGTGGAGAGGTTGTCCTCGACCAGGTGCCCCTCGGTGAGGGTGGGCAGGATGCCGACCAGGACGATCTTCGCGTCGGACTTGGCCGCGCGCTCGTCGGCGCGGGAGAGACTGCTGCGCAGGTCGTGTTCGTAGTCGGCGAAGCCGGTGCCCTCGATCAGCCGGGGTTCGGCATTGAGTTCCAGGTTGAACTGCCCCAGCTCGGTCTGGAAGAGCGGGTCGGCGATGTCGGCGAGGATCTCCTCGTTGCGCATCGCCGGCTCGGCCGCCGAGTCGACCAGGTTGAGTTCGATCTCCAGGCCGGTCATCGGCCGGTCGGCGTCGAAGCCGAAGTCGTCCAGCATCAGGGCGAAGACGTCGAGGCAGCGACGGACCTTCTGCCGATAACGGACGCGGTCCTCCCGGGAGAAGGCGCCCTGCGAGACGTCCCTGCCCATGTGTCCTCCCGACGCCCGGCGCGGTCGGGATCCTGCCGCCATCCCGGAAAGCGCATTGTGAACCATCCACGGTAAGAGCGCTCACCTGGCCGAGGCCAGAGGACGGCAGCGGTGATCCGACGCCGACCGAGGGGGATGCGCTCGTGGGGCCATCTGTACCCCGTCGGCGCCGTGCCGGACCGGATGCCCGCGAGAACAACTCGTGACAATTGCCACGAGTTCGGCGGCGAGTGGCGGAGACGGCGCCAGGCCCGCGCCGACGTGCGGCGCGGGCCCGGCGTACCGGCGATCCGAAGGATCAGGCCTGGCGGACGGCCTCGCCCTCGATCTCGATCTTGATCTTGCGGCTGACCAGCACGCCGCCGGTCTCCAGCGCGACGTTCCAGGTCAGGCCGAACTCCTCGCGGTCGATCTCGGTGCTCGCGGAGAAGCCGAAGATGTCCTGGCCGAACGGGCTGCGGCCGACACCCTCGAACTCGACCTCCAGGTCGACGGGGCGGGTGACGCCCCGGATGGTCAGCTCACCGGAGAGCACGAACTCGTTGCCGCGGCGGGACTTGACCCCGGTGCTGCGGTACTCCAGGGTCGGGAAGTTCTCGGCGTCCAGGAACTCGGGGCTGCGCAGGTGCGCGTCCCGGTCGGCCTGGGTGGTGTCGATGCTCGCGGCCTGGATGGTCGCCGCGACCGAGGACTGCAGCGGGTCCTCGGCAACGGTGATGGTGGCGGTCGCCTCGTTGAACTCACCGCGGACCTTGCTGACCATCATGTGCCGAGCGACGAAGCCCACCCGCTTGTGCGCGACGTCGAGCGCGTAGGTGCCGGGGGCCGGGATGGTGAGGCCGTCCCAGTCGCGGGTAACCGCATCGATGCTGCTGGTCATGCTGCTGTCCTCCAGAAGAATTGTTTAGTAGCCCAACGACTGCTTGAGCAACTATAGCCGCAACAACATTCCCTGTGTCAAGGACTGGTAGGATGAACCAGTGACCAACGTGTTCGACGATCCCCGGATCACCGCCGTCGGCCTGCTCTACGAGGCGCACGCCGGGCTGTCGGCCCGGTTCGCCGCCCAACTCGAAGAGCACGGCCTCTCCTCGGTCGAGTTCGAGGTGATCACCCGCCTGGCCCGCTCGCCGGGCAATCAGCTCCGGATGACCGACCTCGCCGCCCAGACCTCCCTGTCCACCAGCGGGGTGACGCGGGTGGTGGACCGGATGGAGCGCGACGGACTACTCACCCGCCGGGCCTGCCCACACGACCGGCGCAGCTCGTACGCGGTGGTCACCGCCGCCGGCCTGCGACGGCTGGACGAGACGCTGCCCGGGCACCTGCGGATCATCGAGCAGTGGTTCACCGGCCAGCTCGACCCCGAGGCCCTGGCCGCGCTGCTCGACGGCCTGCGCCGGGTTCGTGACGCCGTGCATCCCGGTGCCACCGCGGGCAGCACCGACACCGCCCCCGACCAGACCGCCAACGCCAACGGCGCCACCTGCTGACCGCCGTCCGGCATCGGCGACGGCCTGATCAGTGATCGGCGCCACCGGCAGAAAGACCGGCAGAACTGACCTTGGCAGCCGGACATGCGGGCCGAAACAGGCTTTCCGCCCCGATCACGGTGGCAGGCTTTCCTCCACCGGGGAATCACCGGGGGGTGACGGCGCGGGCGAACAGCGAGGGGTAGCACCAAGGGGGCTCTTCGCTCGCGCCACTCCCCACCCGGCCGACCCCGACTACCGCGCCGCCGGCCCGCCCCGCGAGGCAGTCAACGCGTAGAGCAGCTCCGACTCGTGCGGCAGCAGGCGGATGCCACTCTCCTGGCAGACCCGGTCCAGCCGATCAAGGACCGCCCGGTCCCCGGTGCTCGCGGCCAGCCCGACCAGCGCCTCCACCGCGTCCCGCCGGTCCCGACCCGCCTCCGCCGCGGCGGCGAACCACTCGGCCGCCAACTCACGGTCGCCCCGGTGCAGCGCCAGGTTGCCCTCGATCAAGGCGCAGATCGCCGCCTTCGGTTCACCCCAGACCGACACCGCATCGTCCGTGCGCGGCCTCGGCGGCCCGGCCCGCCCGGCCGGCGGCCGTGACGGTACGGCCAGCGCCAGCTCAGCGGCGTCGGCGCGCAACTCGGTGAGCACCTCGGACGCCTCGTCGCCGCGACCGTCCTGGGCGAGCGCCAACCCGATCGTGCCGAGCACCCGCCGGCGATGCCGCGGATCACCCAGCTCGGACAACGCCGCAACCGCCCGCCGGCCCTGGTCCACGGCGTCGGCGTACCGGCCCTCCAGACGCACGACCTCGGCCCGGTTGGCCCAGGAGAGCACCCGCAGCCGCTGTTCCCCGCACTCGGCGGCGAGCCGGTCCACCGCGGCCAGCCGGCGGTGCGCCGCGGCCAGGTCGGCGGCCCGGATCTCGTGCCAGGCGAGGGCGTTCTGGGCCACCGCCATGTCCCGGATCCGGCCGTTGCGGGCGGCCAGCCGGAGCACCGCCTCGGCCTGCTCGCGGGCCTCGTCACGCCGGCCCACGGCGACCAGCAGCGCGCTCAGCACGATCCGCGCCTCCAGTTCGCCGTTGATGTCGCCGGCCTGCCGGAACGCGTCCAGCGCGGCCCGCGCCGTCGGCAGCTCCTCGCCGCCCGCGCCGTGCTCGGCGGCGAGCCGGGCCACCCCGAGGGCGGCCCACCCCCGCAGTACGGGACCGGCGTCCGCGGTCCGCGGGTCGGCCAGGAGTCGGCGCAGCCACTGCCGGCCGACGACGTCGCGCCCACGGAACCGCCACCAACGCGTCAGACAGCTGGCCAGACGGAGCGCGGTCAGCGGATCGTCGCTCGCGGCGTGGGCCAGCGCCGAGCTGATGTCGCTGCTGACCTCGTCCAGCAGGTGCACCGCCTCGGGCAGCCGTGGGCCGACCAGTTCGGTGGCGGTCCGCGCCACCAGTCGAGCGATCACCACGGCGTGCCGGCGCCGGATGCAGGTCAGTTCCCCACCGCCGGCCGCCTGCTCGGCGGCGAAGTCGCGGACCGCGTCGAGCAGGCGGAAACGGAAGGGACCGGTGCCGCGGACGCTCAACAGGCCGAGTTCGACGAGCCGGTCCAGCAGCGGAACGGGATCGATCACCACCGTGCCGTCCCGGTCGGCCTCGTCGGCGAGCATCTCCTCGGCCAGCTCCACCGACCATCGGTTCCGGAACACGGCGAGCCGCCGCAGCGCGGCCTGTTCCTCCGACGCGAGTAGCCGATAGCTGGTCTCCACCGCGTCCCGCAGGGTCACCGCCACCGCTGCGCGCGTGGCGTCCGGGCCGACCGGGCGGCGGGTGGGCGCGTCCGGCCCGTCCCAGCCGGAATGGACCGCCTGGTCAGCGGGAGTGGCCAGGTCGAGCACGCGGTCGCCGTACCGGTCGAGCAGCTCCGTGAGGTCGAGGATCCGGCCCCGGGCGGCCATCAGCTCGATGGCCAGCGGCAGCCCGCCGAGCCGGCGAACCAGTGCGGCCAGGGCGGGAAGCTCGTCCGCGGTGGGTGGCTCCCGACGGACCTGGGCCAGACGGGCGGTGAACAGTGCGACCGCCGGCCACGACCCGAGCGTGGCCGGCCCGCGCCGCTCGGCGCCCGGCGGCGGCACGTCGAGTGGCGCGACCGGCCAGACCCGCTCGCCGGGCAGCCCGACCGGATGCCGTCCGGTGACCAGCACCCGCAGCGAGGGCAGCGCGCCCGTCAGCCGGTGCAGCGTCTCGGCCACCGGACCCGGGGCGCGCTCCACCGCGTCCACCACCAGCAGGACCGGTCGGCCGGCGAGCCGGGCAACGAGCTCCGGCAGCCGGGCCGCGCCGAGCACGGTCATCGAGGCGGCGAGCACGTCCGGTCCGTCCGAGCCCTCGCCGACCAGCACCCCGGCCACGCCGCCCGGGTGGGCACCGCCGGTCGCGTGCGCCACGGAGAGCGCGAGTGCGGTCTTGCCCACCCCGGCCAGCCCGACCAGGCTGACCAGCCGGGGGCCACGCTCCGCGGTCAGCATGCCGGCCAACTCGGTGACATCGCGGTCACGGCCGATCAGTGCGACCGGCGGTGGAAGTGCGACCTGTGGGCCGGCGGGCTCGACTGTCGCCGCGCCGCCGGTGCCGCGGGTGACCACGAGCGCCGCCGGGATGTTGTCCGCCTGGGGTGGCTCGCCGCCGGCCGTGTTGCGGGCCGCGGCCAGGAACGCCGCCCGGGTGGCGCCGGTCAGCTCCAGGGCCGCGGCAAGCAGTTCCACGGTGGTGCGCTGGGGCCGGACCGATCGACCACGCTCCAGGTCACGCACCGTCCGCACGCCCACGCCGGCCAGGGACGCCAGCTCGGCCTGGGTGAGCCCGGCGGTACGCCGATGCCCACGGAGCAGGTCCGACAGCCCGGTACGGCCCGCCGGGCTCCGCGACCGATCATGATCGGGAGTCATGGGCACGAAGAGTACGGATCGGCTCCGACCATCGGCAGTCGAACGTCGGGCTGCCGACGGCTGCTCGCCGATATCCGACAGCTACCGGACCCCTGCCCGCAACCGGGGCCCGGCCGGTCGTGGCCGGCGCCGAGGACCGCTCAGAGACCCAGATCGCGCGCGATGATCATGCGCTGCACCTCGCTGGTGCCCTCGCCGATTTCCAGGATCTTGGAGTCCCGCCAGAACCGGGCAACCGGGTACTCGTTCATGAAGCCGTAGCCACCGTGGATCTGGGTGGCCTCTCTCGCGTTGTCCACCGCGATCGTGCTGGCGTGCAGCTTGGCGATGGCGGCCTGCCGCTTGAACGGCTCACCGGCCAGCATCCGGGCGGCGGCGTCGTAGTAGGCCAGCCGGGCGGTGTGCGCCTTCAGCTCCATGTCGGCGATCTTGAACTGGATGGCCTGGTTGGCGCCGATCGGCCGGCCGAAGGCGTGGCGCTCCTTCGCGTACCTGATCGACTCGTCCACGCAGCCCTGGGCGAGGCCGACGGCCAGCGCGGCGATGGCGATCCGACCCTCGTCGAGGATCTGTAGGAACTGGGCGAAGCCCCGGCCCCGCTCGCCGAGCAGGTTGGCCACCGGCACCCGGCAGTCGTCGAAGGTCAGCTCGTGGGTGTCCGAGGCCGTCCAGCCCACCTTGGAGTAGCCAGGCGCCACCGTGAAGCCGGGCGTGCCGGTGGGCACGATGATGGTCGACAGCTCCTTCGAGCCGTCCGGGTTCGTGCCGGTGACCGCGGTGACGGTGACCAGGGCGGTGATGTCGGTGCCGGAGTTGGTGATGAAGGCCTTCGAACCGTTGATCACCCAGTGGTCACCGTCCAGCACGGCCCGGGTCTGGGTGCCGGCGGCGTCGGAACCGGTGCCCGGCTCCGTGAGCCCGAAGCCGGCCAGCGCCTCGCCGCTGAGCAGCTTCGGCAGCCATGTCGCGCGCTGCTCGTCGGTGCCGAACCGGTAGATCGGCATGGCACCGAGCGACACCGCCGCCTCCAGCGTGATCGCCACGCTGGAGTCGACCCGGGCCAGCTCCTCCAGGGCGAGGCAGAGGGCGAAGTAGTCGCCGCCCATGCCACCGTGCTCCTCGCCGAAGGGCAGGCCGAACAGGCCCATCTTGCCCATCTGCCGGATCACCTCGTACGGGAAGGTGTGCTGCTCGTAGTGCTCGGCGATGACCGGTGCGACCACCTCGCGCGCGAAGTCCCGCACGCTCTCCCGCAGCGCCGCTTGTTCGTCGGTGAGCCGGAAGTCCATCTCGTCCTCCTGTGTCGACGGGCCGCCGGCGCTCGTGACGCCGGGACGGCTCGCTGTGGCGGTCCGGTCGGTCGTCGGGTCAGACCGGGGTGACGCCGTGCCGGCGCCGGGAGAAGTGCCGATCCTTCGTACGCGCCGCCGCGAACCGGCGGACCAGCTCGGCACGCAGGTCGTGCGGCTCGACGATGGCGTCCACGACCAGCTCGCTGGCGAGCCGGACGACGTCGATGTCCTGCTCGTACTCGGCACGCTTCGCGGCGACGAAGGCTGCCCGCTCGGCCTCGTCCTCGATCGCCGCGATCTTGTTGGCGTAGACCGCGTTCACCGCGGCCTCGGCTCCCATCACCGCGATCTTCGCGCTGGGCAGAGCGATGGTGGCGTCCGGCTCGAAGCCGGGGCCGGCCATCGCGTAGAGGCCCGCGCCGTACGCCTTGCGGACCACCACGCAGATCTTCGGCACGGTCGCCTCGGAGATCGCGGTGATCATCTTGGCCCCGTGCCGGATGATGCCCTGCTTCTCCACGGCGCTGCCGACCATGAAGCCGGGTACGTCGCTGAGGAAGAGCAGCGGCACGTTGAACGCGTCGCAGAGCTGCACGAACCGGGTCGCCTTGTCGGCCGAGTCGACGAAGAGCACGCCGCCCTTGAACATCGAGTTGTTGCCGACCACGCCGACGACCTCGCCGTTCAGCCGGCCGAAGCCGATGGTCAGCTCCTTGGCCCACAGCGCCTGGATCTCGAAGAAGGAACCCTCGTCGAGCAGGCCCTTGACGTACCGCCGCATGTCGAACGCCTGCCGCTCGCTGGCCGGCACCAGCGCGGCCAGGTCGGCCTTCTCCGGCGCGGCGACCGCCTCGGCGGTCGGCGGTGTCTGGGTCCAGTTCGCCGGCAGGTAGGACAGGTAGCGGCGCACCACGGCGAGCGCGTCGGCCTCGGTCTTGCAGAGGAAGTGCCCGACGCCGGACTCGGCGGTGTGCACCTTCGCCCCGCCCATCGCCTCCAGCGTGGTCTTCTCGCCGGTGACCATCTCGACCATCCGGTCGGAGCCGAGGTACATGCTGGCGTTGCCGTCGACCATGGCCACCACGTCGCAGAACGCCGGGATGTACGCCCCACCGGCGGCGCTCGGGCCGAACAGGGCGCAGACCTGCGGGATCGAGCCCGAGGCGCGCACCTGGTTCCAGAAGATCCTGCCGGCGCCGCGCCGACCGGGGAACAGGTCGACCTGGTCGGTGATCCGGGCGCCGGCGGAGTCGACCAGGTAGACCATCGGCACGCTGGTGGAGTATGCGCGCTCGATGATCCGGATGATCTTCTCGACGGTGCGGGCGCCCCAGCTGCCGGCCTTGACGGTGGAGTCGTTGGCCATGAGGCAGACCTGCCGGCCGTCGATGGTGGCGGTGCCGGTGACCACACCGTCGGCGGGCAGCCCTTCGGCGAGGGCGTTGGCGTAGAGGCCATCCTCGACGAACGAGCCCTCGTCGACCAGGAGCGCGACCCGCTCCCGGGCGAAGAGCTTGCCCTTGGCGGCGTTCGCCGCGTGGTACTTGTCCGCGCCGCCGGATCGTGCCCGCTTGCGCAGCTGCTCCAGCGCCTCACCGTCGAGCGTCACGCTGACTCCCTCGCCGCACTGACCTGAACGATCGTTAGGCTAGCGCATCCGCGCGACGCTCGGCGACCCGTGGCCCGATCGGGGGCAACCTCGGCCACGCGTTCGAGAGAGATATTGAAATACATAGATCTATATGGCTAGGCTCCTGACACCCCTCCCTCCCGGATTGGAGTCAGCGATGACCTCACGACTCAATCGGCTCGCCGTCGCGGTGCTCGCGACGGCACTGGCCACCCTCGGCGTCACGGTCGCCAACCCGTCGCCCGCGTCCGCCGCCATGACAATCTGCTACAACACCAGCCAGGCGGGAAGCTTCGCCGGCACCGCCAACCAGGCCGCCTCGATCTGGAACAACGCCACGTCCAACCTGACGCTCTCGGCGAACTGCGGCTCCAACCTGCGGATCTACCAGATCACCGGCGGCGGCTCGTACGCCGTCCGGACCAGCCTCGGCAACGGACGGGTGTACATCGACACCCAGCAGGCCGCGCAGTACAGCCCGCTGCGGATCATGACCCACGAGATCGGGCACATCCTCGGCCTGCCGGACAACTACAACGGGAACTGCGCGCTCCTGATGTCCGGCGGCAGCGCCGGCACCAGCTGCACCAACCCGTACCCGAGCAGCGCCGAGGCGAGCCGGGTGACCAGCCTCTTCGCCGGCACCCGCATCGCCACCGAGCGCAGCACGGACCGCGCCGGGTCCGAGATCTTCCGCGACAGCTGGCCGGCCGCGCTCACGTCCGTGAGCTGACCGACCGGGCACGACGGAGGGGCCGGCACCACGCCGGCCCCTCCCGCGTCTCCGGACGGTCAGCTCGGCATCGGCGTCAGACGGGTGCGGGGACCGGCGCGCAGCACGCCCGACGGGAGCTTCTTGCCGAGCAGGTGCTCGGCCAGCTCGGCCGCCTCGATCAGGGCGGCCAGGTCGATGCCGGTGTCGATGCCCATGTCGTGCAGCATGTGCACGGCCTCCTCGGTGGCCAGGTTGCCGCTGGCCCCCGGCGCGTACGGGCAGCCGCCGAGGCCGCCCACGCTGGCGTCGAACTCGGTCACGCCCAGCTCCAGCGCGGTCAGCAGGTTGGCCAGCGCCGTGCCCCGCGTGTTGTGGAAGTGCAGCAGCACCGGCACCTGCGCGTTGCGGTCGCGTACCGCCGTCAGCAGCTCGCGGACCCGGCGCGGAGTGCCCATGCCGGTGGTGTCGCCGAACGCCACCCGATCCGCACCGTCGCGGACCACCCGGTCCACGATGCCCGCCACCCGCTGCGGGTCGACATCCCCCTCGTACGGGCAGCCGAAGCTGGTCGCCACGATCACCTCGACCCGCGCGGACGCCCCGTGCAGCAGGTCGATCAGCTCGGCGATGTCGTCCAACGACTCGTCGGTGGAACGGTTGACGTTGCGCCGGTTATGCGTGTCGCTGGCCGAGACCACCACCTCGATCTCGGTGAATCCGGCGGCCAGTGCCCGCTGGGCGCCCCGGGTGTTGGGCACCAGTGCCGAGTAACGCACCCCGTCGGCCTTCACCGCCCGCTGCCACACCTCGTCGGCGTCGGCCATCTGCGGGATCGCCTTCGGGTGCACGAACGACACCGCCTCGATCCGGCGCACACCCGTGCCGGAGAGCGCGTCGAGCAGCCGCACCTTGGCGTCGGTCGGGATCGGGTCCTCGTTCTGCAGCCCGTCCCGCGGCCCGACCTCGCGGATCGAGACGGAATCTGGCAACTGGCTCATCGGTCACCTCGCTGTGACGTCGGATCGGGGTGGGGTTCGGCCGCTTTGCTCTGCTTCAACCACCGCAACGGCGACCGTCCGATCTCCGGACAACCGCTGTTGCGTCCAGGTAAGCAGAGCAAAGGGCGCGGGTACCAGTCTCGCCGGGCCGCCGGAACGACGACCTGGCCGGATCAGCGCATGCGGGAGACGATGCCCGTGTCATAGGCCCCGGAGAGGAACTCCTCGTTGTCGAGGAGCTCGGCGAAGAAGGGGACGTTGTTCTTCGGGCCCTCGATCTGGAAGGCGGCGACCGCGACCTTCGCGCGCTCGATCACCTCGTCGCGGGTGGCGCCGCTGATGATCAGCTTGGCCATCAGGCTGTCGTAGAACGGGGTGACCGTGTTGCCCTCGGTGTAGCCGGAGTCCACCCGGACACCCTCACCCGTCGGCTCGACCCAGGTCCTGATCACGCCGGGGCCGGGCAGGAAACGTTTCGGGTCCTCGGCGTTGATCCGCATCTCGATGGCGTGCCCGCGCGGCACCAGCGCGTCCGGGTCGAAGGTCGGCGCCAGGCCCGACGCCACCCGCAACTGCTCCTCCACCAGGTCGACGCCGTAGACGTACTCGGTCACCGGGTGCTCCACCTGGAGCCGCGTGTTCATCTCCAGGAAGAAGAACTCGTTGGTCGCAGGATCGAGCAGGCACTCCACCGTGCCGGCGTTGCGGTAGCCCACCGCCTCACCGGCCCGCACCGCGGCGGCCAGGAAACGCTCACGCAGCTCCGGCGAGACCGCTGGAGAGGGGGACTCCTCGACCAGCTTCTGGTTGCGCCGCTGCACCGAGCACTCCCGCTCACCGAGCGCGATCACCCGGCCGTCGGCCAGGCCGAGGATCTGCACCTCGACGTGACGCACCCGGGGGAAGTACCGCTCGATCAGCACCGAACCGTCGCCGAACATCCGCTCGGCGAACGCGCGTACCTTGTCGTACTCGGTGCGCAGCGCGGCCTCGTCGGCGGCCACACCCATGCCCATGCCGCCACCACCCGCGGCGGCCTTGACCATCACCGGGTAACCGATCCCGGCGGCGGCGGCCACCGCCGCGTCCAGGTCGGCGGCCGGGTCGGTGGTGCCGGGCGCGACCGGAACACCGGCCGCCGCCATCAGGTTCCGGGCGTTGATCTTGTCGCCCATCGCGGTGATCGCGTCCGCGCCGGGTCCGACCCAGATCAGGCCGCTCGACTCGACGGTACGGGCGAACTCGGCGTTCTCCGACAGGAAGCCGTAGCCGGGGTGGATCGCCTGCGCGCCGGTCGACTTGGCGGCGGCGAGGATCGCCTCGACGTTGCGGTAGCTCTGTGCCGGATTCGGCGGGCCGACGAGGACCGCCTCGTCCGCCTCGGCGACGAACGGCAGGTCGGCGTCGGCCTCCGAGTACACCGCGATCGCGCGGATGCCGAGCCGCCTGGCGGTCCGGATGATCCGGCGGGCGATCTCGCCCCGATTGGCGACCAGCAGTGACTCGATCATGATTCCTCCCAGCGTCCAGGATTTGGGACGGTTGTCAGGGAACCATGACCGGTGCCGTGCTGACGAGTCGGCTCAGGCGAGCAGCGCGGCCAGGGTGGCGTCGCGCAGCAGCTCGGCGCGGCGTCGACGGTCCACCTCACCACCGAGGAAGGGGGTCGAGTTCATCAGGCCGAATGCGGCGTGCGCCAGCACCCGGGCCTCGCCGTCGGGCATGCCGGGGTGCAGGGCCGTGAGGACCGTCACCCACTCCTCGACGTAGAGCCGCTGCAGCCGGCGGATCCGCCGCCGCGGCTCCTCGGGCAGGCGGTCCAGCTCATGGAGGTGCAGCGCGATCACCGCCGGGTTGGCCAGCGCGAACTCGACGTGGAAGTCGATCAGCGACTCCAGCGCGCCACGCGGGTCATCCGGGTGTCTCGCGGCGCGTTCCCGGCCGCCGGCCAGCAACCCGTCGCTGACCGGGATCAGCGCGGCGGCCAGCATGGCCTCCTTGCCGGCGAAGTGGTGGTAGAGCGCCGGACCGGTGACCCCCGCGGCCGCGCCGATGTCGTCCATCGACACGCCGTGGTAGCCGCGGGCGGCGAACAGACCGACCGCGATCTCCAGGATCTCGTCCTTGCGGGACCGACGCCGGCCCGGACCCGCCGCACCCCGTGCCTGCTGCTCCACCGTCACCGGGCAAGCCTAGACCGCGATCTGCCCGCGGTGGAGCGGTGGTTACCGCCCGGTTGCGCACGTCTCCGGGCTTGACCCTCGACCCGGTCGAACCCGCACCGTCACCGGTATGACCTCCTCCGCTCTCGGTCGGGACTTCCGGCTGCTCTGGTCCGCCGCCGTCTCCTCCCGGTTCGGGGACGCGCTGCGGACGCCGGCGCTCGCGCTGCTGGCTGCGACGCTCACCCGCGACCCCCGGGTCATCGCAGCGGTCACCGTGGCCGGGCAGCTGCCGCCACTGCTCTTCGGTCTGCTCGGCGGCGTGTACGCGGACCGCTGGGACCGGCGACGCACGATGGCCCTGGTGGACGGGGCACGCGCCGCGGTGGTGGCTGCGCTGGCCGTGGCGGTCGCCCTCGACCGGGCGGGGATCGCGGTGCTGCTGGTGGCCGCGTTCCTTCTCGCCGCGCTCGGCACCCTCTTCGACTCGGCCTCGTTCGCGCTGCTCCCCGCGCTGGTGCCGCCTGCGGCGCTACCCCGGGCGAACGGCCGGCTCCAGGCGGGCACCGCGGTGGCCGGCGGATTCCTCGGCGCGCCCGCCGCCGGCGTGCTCTTCGCCACCGCCCCCGCCCTCCCGTTCACCCTCGACGCCGTGACCTTCGCCGTGGCCGCCCTGCTCGTGCTGGCCCTCGCCCCGACCACCGCTCCGATCACCGCCACGGGAGCGCGGCGTGGATCGGTGTGGGGCGAGATCGGCGAAGGGCTGCGCTGGCTGCGCGCACACCGGACCCTGTGGCGGGTCACCCTGCTCGCGGCCGCCAGCAACCTCGCGATCAGCGGGCTGCTGGCGGTGCTGGTGCTCTACGCGCTGGACGTGCTGCGGGTGCCGCCGGCCGGGTACGGGCTGTTCGCGGCCAGTGCGATTCTCGGCGGTGTGGCCGGGGCGCTCGGGGCGGGTCGCCTCGCCGCCCGGCTCGGCACGGTGCCCGCGCTGTGCGCGGTGCTCGCCGCGCAGACCGTCGCGTTGACCGGGTTCGCGCTGGCCCGGCATCCAGTGCCGGGCGGGTTCGCGTTGGCCGTCTTCGCCGCCGGCACGGTGGTGTGGAACAGCCTGTGGGCGTCGTACGGGCAGCAGCACGTGCCGGCCGGGCTGCTCGGTCGGGTGGGTGCCGCACAGCGGATGGTCGGGCTGTTCACCGCACCGGTCGGCGCGGTGCTCGCCGGGCTGGTCGCGGCGGCACACGGAACGGTGCCGGTGGCGGGTGCCGCTGCCGGCACGTTCGCGCTGGTCACCCTCGCGGCGTGGTGGTCACTGCGACCGGCATCGCCGGCTGACGCGCCCACCAGCGGCGGGACAGCAGCCCGGCCAGCGCCGCACCCGTCGCGTCGGACCTGACCCACGAGGCGCAGCCTAGCCCTGCGCGCGTTCCCGGTGGGACAGCCCGGACAGGCGAAGCGCGATCCGTCGGCGGGCCGGCGGTACGGCACCGAGCAGCCGGAGCAGCACGTCACGGATCGGGCGGCGAGCCGGCGAGAGGGTGGCCAGCCGGGTCAGCCCGGCGGCGAAGCTCAGCACGTCCTCGGCCATCGGGCGTTGCCGGGCCGTGTAGTCGTCGAGCAGCGCCTCGGGCCCGCCGTCGAGCACGTCGGCCAGCGCGGTGCCGAGGGCCACCGCGTCGCAGATGCCGAGGTTCATGCCCTGCCCTCCGGCAGGGCTGTGGACGTGCCCGGCGTCGCCGGCCAGCAGCACCGGCCCGGACCGGAAGGTGTCGGCGATCCGGTGGTGCACCCGGAAGCGGGAACCCCAGAGCACCTCGGTGACCCGGTCGGGTCGCTGTGCCGGGCCGCGCTCGTCGAGCAGCGCCTGGAGGTAGGCCGCATCCGGCTCGGCCGGGGCCGTCGCCACGGCGGCGACCAGCCGGACCACCCCGTCCGGGAGCGGTGCCCAGATCAGCGGTCCGGAGCGGGCGAGGAAGAGCGCCGCCTCGTCGCGGGGCAGGGTGCTGTGCACGCGGACGTCGGCGAGTACAAAGGACTCCTCGTCGCTCGGGCCGGTGAAGCCGATGCCGGCCAACCGACGGACCGTGCTGTGCAGGCCGTCCGCGCCGACCACGAACCGGGCGCGCAGCGCCGCACCGTCGATCCGGGCGAGCACCCCGTCGCCGGTCCGGCTCAGGCCGGTCAGCCGGCACGGTCGCCGCACCTCGACGCCGCGGTCGGCCAGTTGCCGGGCGAGCACCGCCTCGGTGATCGCCTGGGAGACCAGCAGCGCGTAGGGAAATCGGGACGGCAGTTGGTGGAACGGGACCGACAGCAGCACCCGGTCCCGGTCGCGCACGGTGAAACGCGGGGCCCGTACCCCCTGGGCGACCAGCGGCGCGGCGGCACCGATCCGGTCCAGCACCTCCAGGGTGTACGCGTGCACGACGGCCGCCCGCGAGGTCGACGGCGGTTCGGCCAACTGGTCCAGCACGGTCACCTCGAACCCGCGCCGGGCGAGTGTCAGTGCGGTGGCGAGGCCGGTGGGGCCGGCGCCCACCACCAGAACGTCGGTACTCGTGGGCAGCATGGCCACCTCCGGAACGACCGTTGCCAACAGGCGTTGGCAAACACTTGTTGGCAACGCTAGGACGGCCCTCGTTGTGTGTCAACAGTTGTTGGCATACGGTCGTTGACATGACAGCGCCCGCCCACCCGAACCGCCCGCGCCGCTCGGACGCGACCCGCGCGGCGATCCTGCGGGCAGCCCGCGAACGGTTCGCCGCGGACGGGTACGAACGGGCCACGATCCGGGCCATCGCCGCCGACGCCCGGATCGACCCGTCGATGGTGATGCGCTACTACGGCAGCAAGGAGGGGCTGTTCGCGGCGGCGGCGGAGTTCGACCTACGGCTGCCCGACCTGACCGCCGTGCCTCCGGGGCAGCTCGGCGAGGTGCTGATCCGGCACTTCCTCGCCCGGTGGGAGGGCGACGAGACGCTGGCGGCGCTGCTCCGGGCGGCCAGCACCAATCCGGGCGCGGCCGAACGTATGCGCGGCCTCTTCGCCGACCAACTCGTCGCGGCCGTCTCCACGTTCGGCACCGACCCGGCCACCACCGCGCGACGCGCCGGCCTGGTGGCCAGCCAGGTCCTCGGCCTCGCCTTCACCCGCTACATCGTCCGCCTACCGCCGATGGTGGACGTGGATCCGGAGGAACTGGTTTCCTGGGTCGCACCGACCCTGCAGCGCTACCTGACCGGGCTGCCGGAGAACTGACCCAACCTTTTATCCCTCCCCGTGCGTCTGGCAGGTGACGCGGCAACGCGACGGCCGGGAGGTGGGCGGATGGGACCGGCGGCAGACGACGGGCGCGAGAGTTACCTCGCCTTCGTGGAGAGCCACCAGCACCGGCTGCTGCGCGCGGCGTACCTGATCTGCGGCAACCGCCACCAGGCCGAGGACCTCCTCCAGGACGCGCTGCTGAAGCTGGCGCTGCGCTGGGCCTCGGTCCGCGACGGTGACCCCGCCGCGTACGTACGAGCCATCCTCTATCGGGACACGGTGTCGTGGTGGCGTCGCCGGCGTCGGGAATGGCTCAGCGCCGACCCGCCGGAGCAGCCTGCTCCCGATCGCGACGGCGCACTGCGGCTGACGATGCACCACGCGCTGGGCCTGCTGCCACCCCGGCAGCGGGCCGTGCTGGTGCTGCGCTACTACGAGGACCTGACCGAGGTCGCCACCGCCGAGGCTCTCGGCGTGACCGTCGGCACCGTGAAGAGCCAGTGCCACGCGGCGCTGCGCCGACTTCGCGAGGTCGCTCCGGACCTCGCCCGGGACGCCCGACCGGGCCGAGGCCCGGCGACGCCCGGCGACCTGCCCACCGGCCTGGAGGTGAACCCGTGAACGAGCAGGACCTGCGTCAACTGCTGACCGTCAGCGTCGAGGACGTCCGGCCCAGCCACCCGGCGGTGGCCGGTTGGGAACGGGCCCGGCGCACTCGGCGTACCCGCCGGGCCGTCGGCACGGTTGCCCTGGCCGTGGTGCTGGTCGGCGGCGGCACGGTTGCCGCCCTGCGACCGCCCGCCAACCCACCGCCGGACCATTCGGTGGCCCCGACCCCGACCGTCGCGCCCACCCACGCGGGGCCGGTGGTGCGGGCCCCCGCCGAGCTGACCTTCCCACCCGACCCGCTGGCCCGGCTCGGTGACCCGGCGACCGTGCCACTCTCCGCGCGACCGGTCCAGCGGGCCTTGGCGCTGTTCCAGCCGATGGACCAGGAGTACCGCGCGGACGGCCCGGTCCGGATCCTCGGCGACGACGGCGTGGTGCGCAGTCTCGACGTGGTGACCCCGGCACCCACTCGGGACGAGGACGGCAACCAGGCGCCGGCCGTGAAGCCCGGGGTGCTGTCGCCCGACGGTCGGTCGGCCGCGTTCGCACAGACCAACGAGCTGATCATGGTGGACCTCACCGCGGCGACCGTGCGCCGGATCCCGCTCGACGGCTACCTGGAGCTGGTGGTCTGGGCTAGCGACCGGGTGCTGGTCGGCGGTGACGACCGGACGTACGCGGTGGACCGGATCACCGGTTCGGCGAGCGAGGTCGACGTGTCGATCTGGGATCTGGTCGCACCCGACCCGGCGGCCGGCCGCCAGGCGGCGCTCGTCGAGGTGGGCGGCGAGCGGGACGGCCTGATGCTGCGCAGCCGGACCGCCCGCGAGGGCAGCGTGCGCTCCGAACAGAAGGTCACCGGCACGGCGATGCCGGTGCCGTACCAGGTCAACGAGTTCTACGGCCGGGGTTGGTTGCACGGCGAGCGACTGGCCCGGGCGGCGTGGATCACCAACAGCCAGATCGACGGGGCCGAGGGTGTGGCCGTGCTGGACGCCCGCACCGGCGCGGTGACCCACATGCTCGACCTGGGCCGGGACCGGACGAAGGGCTGCTGCGACGTGCTGGGCTGGGACAACCAGGGCGCCGTGCTGGTCCGCCTGCAACCGGCCGGCGTGGCGCGCTGGCACCCGGAGACCGGTGAGGTCACCGGCGTTGTCCGCGACCTGAACGGGGTGGTGGCGCTGGCCGGTTGAGCCCTCGTCCCCGCGCGGCCGGAGGGTCGCGCGGGGACGGGTGCCGCGGCGGGACCGCCGGGTCGATCAGGCGGCGAGGCCGCCGGGCTGGTCGCCCTTCACGACGGGAGCCCGGACCAGGTTGCCCCACTCGGTCCACGAGCCGTCGTAGTTGCGCACCTGCGGGTAGCCCAGCAGGTGCCGCAGCACGAACCAGGTGTGGCTGGACCGCTCACCGATCCGGCAGTACGCGATCACGTCGTCGTCCGGGCTCAGTCCGAGCTGGTCGGCGTAGATCGCACGCAGCTCGTTGCGCGACTTGAACGTGCCGTCGTCATTGGCCGCCGACTTCCACGGCTTGCTGACCGCACCCGGGATGTGCCCGCCGCGCAGCGCGCCTTCCTGCGGGTAGTTCGGCATGTGCAGCGTCTCGCCGGTGTACTCGCCCGGCGACCGGACGTCCACCAGCGGCCGACCGGCGGCGATGTGCGCCATCACCTGCTCGCGGTAGGCCCGCAGCGGTGCGTCGTCGCGCTCCGGCACCGGGTACTCGGCGCGCGGTCGGCTCGGCTTGTCGCGGGTCAGCTCGCGTCCTTCGGCGATCCACTTCTGCCGGCCGCCGTCGAGCAGCCGTACGTCGGCGTGGCCGAAGAGCGAGAAGACCCAGAGGGCGTACGCGGCCCACCAGTTGAAGTTGTCGCCGTAGAAGACGACGGTGTCGCCCCGGCCGATGCCCTTGGCGGCGCACAGTTCGGCGAAGCTCCTGGCGTCCAGGTAGTCCCGGGTCACCTGGTCGTTCAGCTCCAGGTGCCAGTCGACCTTGACGGCACCCGGGATGTGACCGGTGTCGTAGAGCAGCACGTCCTCGTCGGACTCGACAACCACGAGACCCTCGTCGCCCAGGTGCTCGGCCAGCCACTCGGTGGTGACCAGCCGCTGCGGGTCCGCGTAGGACTGGAGGCGGGGATCAGGATCGTTCGGCACAGACATGATCCCCAAGGTACGCCGGATCCCTGCCCGCCGGCCCGCCATCGGTAATCGGGTGCTGCGGATGTGACCGCCGGCACGACGGACCACAGGGGATGGGCCTCGGTGTCAGGCCCGCCGGTGCACCAGCCGGCCGGCGACGACAGCGGCGAGGCAGGTGCCGTCGGCGGCGAAGACAGCCAGGTCGGCACGGGCGGACGGCACCAGTGCGTGCCGCCGTACCTCGTCGAGCACCGCGACGTCGTTGCGGACCGCGGCGGCCCGCAACGCCGGCTCGGCCACGTGCGCGGCCAGGACCGCGGCGGCCCCGAGCTGGAACAGCGCGTGCACGCGTTCGCGTGGGCTGGGCGCGGGCGGCAGGGGCCCGTCGTGCACCAGCGCCGGCCCGAGCGTGCCAGCCCATCGCCGCACCCGCACCTGCGGGTACGCCTGCGTCAGCTCGTCCAGTGACGCCACGGCCTCGATCCGGGAACCGGTCACCAGCACCGCCCGACCGGGGACCGGCTCGTCCTCCGGTGTCACCCGCAGCAGCGTGGCGGTGTGGATGGTCCGCACGATCAGTCGGCGAACGGCCCGAGCAGGGGACGCTTCGCGGTGACCGTGTCGCCGGAGGAGCGACCGGTCAGCCGCCGCTTGATCCACGGAGCCAGGTGCTGCCCCGCCCAGCGCAGGTCGGCCGCGCGGGCGGCGAGCCACGGGGAGGGCGCGGGGTGCGGTGGCACCATCAGCCACTCCTCGTCGCAGCCGACCCCGAGCGCGTTCAGCACCTGCCCGGCGACCCGCCGGTGACCGGCCGCCGAGAGGTGCAGCCGGTCGGTGCTCCAGAGCATCGGGTTGAGGAAGGTGTCGTCGGCGTACAGGTCGACCATGATGGCGCCGTGCCGCTCGGCGGTCTCGCCGACCGCCTGGTTGAGCAGCTGCACGCGGGGTGCGACGAGGCGCTGGCCGGGCAGTCGGGCCATCACGTCCGCGAACCGGAAGAGCAGCACGTCCGCGCCGCCCGAGCGCAGTTGGCGGACCACCTCGTCGAAGCGGGCGACCAGCGTGTCCGGGTCGAAGGTGCGGCGCAGCACGTCGTTGCCGCCGGCCGCGAAGCTGATCAGGTCGGGCTTCATCGCCACGGCGGCGGGCACCTGCTCGGCCACGACGCTGGGGAAGAGCCGACCGCGGATGGCCAGGTTGGCGTAGCGGAAGTCGGGGCCGGCCTCCGCCGCCAGCCGGGTCGCCACGAGGTCCGCCCAACCCCGGTAGGTGCCGTCCGGGTACGCGTCGTCCATACCCTCGGTGAAGCTGTCCCCGACCGCGACAAAACTGCGCCAGCGCACCCGCGCCCCCTCACGCCACCCGTTGCCTGCGGCGACCAGTCTGTCACCGGAGACGCGGCCGTCGGTGCCCCGAACCGGACGACGTGGCGGAGGTCATTGCTCGTCCGCGGGGTGCCTGCCTCCCAACATCACGCAAGCCGAGTCGATCACGCGAACAGCCTGCCGCTTCGAGCACCATCGGCACAGGTCCGAATTGGGTCGCTCATCCCAGCTCACCGCTCGTAGGCTGCGCGAATGCTGCTACGCATGTCGACCCTGCTGCTGCGAACCCTGCGCGAGGACCCGGCCGACGCGGAGGTGCCGAGCCACCGGCTGCTGCTGCGCGCCGGCTACATCCGTCGCGCCGCACCGGGCGGCTACACGTGGCTGCCGCTGGGCAAGCTGGTGCTGGACCGGATCACCGAGGTGGTGCGCCGTGAGCTGATCGCGATCGGCGACCAGGAGGTGCACTTCCCGGCGTTGCTGCCGGCGGAACCGTACCGGAGCAGCGGCCGGTGGACGGAGTACGGCGACGACATCTTCACCCTCGCCGACCGGCGCGGCGCCGAGCACCTGTTGGCGCCCACCCACGAGGAGATGGCGGCGCTGCTGGTCAAGGACCTGTTCACCTCGTACCGGGACTTCCCGGTGACGCTGTTCCAGGTGCAGACGAAGTTCCGCGACGAGGCGCGGCCCCGGGCCGGTCTGCTGCGCGGCCGGGAGTTCCTCATGAAGGACGCGTACTCCTTCGACCTCGACGAGGCGGGGCTGCGCGACGCGTACGGACGGCACCGGGCGGCGTACCGGCGGATCTTCGACCGGCTGGGCCTGGACTACACGGTGGTGCACGCGATGTCCGGGGCGATGGGTGGCTCGGCGTCGGAGGAGTTCCTGGCCGCCACGCCGGTCGGTGAGGACACCTTCGTCGGCTGCACCGCCTGCGACTACGCGGCGAACACCGAGGCGGTCACCACCCCGGTGCCCGCCGCCGGTGACCCGGCCGCACAGCCGGCCGTCGAGGTGCACGACACGCCCGAGACCCCGACGATCGCCAGCCTGGTGGAGCTGGCCAACGCCCGCCGGCTGGGTGGCCGGGACGGCTGGACGGCCGCCGAAACCCTGAAGAACGTCGTGCTGTCCGTACGTCAGCCGGGCGCGGAGCGGGCCGAACCGCTGGTGGTGGGGGTTCCGGGTGACCGCGAGGTCGACCTGAAGCGCGTCGGTGCCGCCCTGCACCCGGCCCAGGTGGCCGTCTTCGACCAGTGGACCGACCATCCGGAGCTGGTTCGCGGGTACATCGGGCCGCAACTGCTCGACAAGCTGGGCATCCGCTACCTGGTCGATCCGCGGATCGTGCCCGGCTCGGCCTGGCTGACCGGGGCGAACGAGCCGGGTCGGCACGCGACCAACGTGGTCTGCGGCCGGGACTTCACCCCCGACGGCACGATCGAGGCGGCCGAGGTACGCGCCGGTGACCCGTGCCCCGACTGCGACGACGGCGAGCTGACCATCCGGCGGGGCATCGAGATCGGCCACATCTTCCAGCTCGGCCGCCGCTTCACCGACGCGTTCGCGGTCGACGTGCTCGGGCCGGCGGGCAAGCCGGTCCGGCCGACCATGGGCTGCTACGGCATCGGCGTGTCCCGGGCGGTGGCGGCGATCGCCGAGCAGCACCACGACGATCGTGGGTTGGTGTGGCCTGCGGCGGTCGCGCCGTTGGACGTACACCTGGTCGTGGCGGGCAAGGGGCCTCAGCTCGACGCGGCGCTGGAGCTCGGCGGGCGGCTCGCCGAAGCCGGCCTGCGGGTGCTCGTCGACGACCGGACGCACGTCTCGGCCGGGGTGAAGTTCGCCGACGCGGAACTGGTCGGCATCCCGCGCACCGTCGTGGTCGGCCGCCGGCTGGCCGACGGGTACGTCGAACTGCGCGAGCGGGCCGGCGACGGACGCACCGAGCTGCACCTGGACGGCCTGGTGGAGCGACTGGTCCACGAGGTACGCCGGGACCGTGGGAGCCTGGTGTAGCCATCGCATCACGGGGTACCGCAGTTCGATCGGGTGGAAACGTCTTCGGAGGCTCTCATGACCGGTTACCGGGTCAGCGACGTGATGACCAAGCAGGTGGTCTACCTGCCGGCGGAGACCACCCTGGACGAGGCGGCCAGGGTGATGAAGGAGGCCGACATCGGCGACGTGGTGGTCACCGACGGCGCCAGCCTCGCCGGCATGCTCACCGACCGTGACATCGTGGTCCGGGCGGTGGCCGAGAACAGCTCACCCGCGGCCACCACCATCGGCTCGATCGTCACCCGCGAGGTCGTCATGATCGAGCAGCACTGCACGGCGGGCGAGGCGGCGGCGCTGATGCGTGATCGGGGCATCCGGCGGGTGCTGGTCTGTGACACCGACCGCAAGCTGGTCGGCATCGTCTCGCTTGGCGACCTGGCCATGCAGCTCGACCCCACCAGCGCCCTCAGCGAGATCAGCGAGCAGTCCCCGACCGTTTGAGGTGCGGGGAAGGGCCCCCGCCGACAGCGGTAGCCTCGACGCATGGCTGACATGCCCGCCCGACTGGCCGAGATCGTCGACGAGTTCGCCTCCGCACCGCGTGACCTGGTGCTGGAGATGTTGCTGGAGTACGCCGACGTCATCCCGCCGCTGCCGGCCGACGCCACCGACCGCGAGGGCATGGAGCAGGTGCCGGAGTGCCAGACCTCGTTCTTCCTGCGCGCCCGGGTGACGCCGGAGCGGACCGTCGAGACGCTGTTCGACTGTCCGCCGGAGGCACCGACCACCCGGGCGTTCGCGGGGATCCTCGCCGAAGGGCTGGCCGGCGCGAGCGCCGAGGAGGTGCTGGCCGTGCCGGACGACCTCTACCAGCGGATGGGGCTGGCCCAGGCGATCAGCCCGCTGCGGGTACGCGGCGGCACCGCGATCCTGGGTCGGCTCAAGCGTCAGGTCCGGGAACAACTCGGCTGAGCAGGCAGTTGCCACCGATCATGGAGATCGAGATCTACGCGGACGTCGTCTGCCCGTGGTGCTACATCGGCAAGCGCCGGCTGGAGCAGGCCCTCGCCAGCTACGACGGCGACGTGACCGTCCGCTACCGGCCGTTCCAGCTCGACCCGTCGCCGGTGTCGGAGCCCCGCCCGCTGGTGGAGGCGATGGGCGCCAAGTTCGGTGGTCCGGAGCGGGCCCGGCAGATGTTCGCCCACGTGACCGAGGTCGCGGCGGGTGACGGGCTGCGGCTGGACTTCGACCGTGCGGTGATCGCGAACACCTTCGAGGCGCACCGGCTGGTCTCCTACGCCGCCGACCACGGTTTGGCGGCGGAGATGGTGGAGGCGCTCTACCAGGCGCACTTCACCCAGGGCGTCGATGTCGGTTCCCGCGAGGCGCTGGCCGCGCTGGCCGGCGGGATCGGCCTGGACGTCGCCGACGTGCGCCGGTTCCTCGACTCCGACGAGCGGACCGCCGAGGTCGCCGCCGAGTTGGCCGCCGCCCGGGAGTTGGGCGTCACCAGCGTGCCGACCTTCGTGCTGGCCGGGAAGTACGCGGTCACCGGCGCCCAGGACGCGCAGACGCTGCTCGCCGCGCTCGCCGAGGTCGAGCAGCGCGAGTCCGGGGCGCACTCGCACTGAGCACGGCGCCCGGCATCGACACGCGTGATGTTTCACGTGCAACGACATCGATGCCGGTGCCCGGTCAGGCCGGCCTGGCCAGACCCTCCACCACCTGCGCGCCGGGCAGCGCGCCAAGCGCCGGCCCGGGCAGCGCGATCTTGCTGTGCCGCACACCGGATCCGATGATCACGTGTGGAGTGGCGATCACCCGCGCGTCGACCAGGATCGGCCACTGCGCCGGCAACCCGATCGGCGTGATCCCGCCGTACTCCATGCCGGTCAACTCGACCGCGTCGTCCATCGGGGCGAAGCTCGCCTTGCGGACGTCCAGCGCCCGGCGGGCCACGCCGTTCACGTCGGCCCGGGTGGTGGCCAGGATGATGCAGGCCGCGTAGCGGACCACACCCTCGCGCTTGCCCGCCACCACGACGCAGTTGGCTGACACGTCCAGCCCCACCTCGTACGCCGCGCAGAAGGCGGCGGTGTCGGCCAGGTCGGCGTCGATCGGCGCGACCAGCACGTCATCGACGTTCACCGGCGCGTCGGCCGGCCACTCGGAGATGGCCGCCGCCACCGGCGGGGCGAGCAGGTCGAGGCGGACACGGGCCGGTTCGGTCTTCAGCGTTCCCATCACGGGTGCGATCCTCGCAGGTGTGCGGGCGGGCCGCCCGGCGACTCCGGAGCCGCGACGCGACACCACCCGTCCGGGCCGAACCGATCGGCGGCTCAGCTCCCGGCGAGGAAGGCGTTGTCGCGCAGGAAGGTGCGGTCACGGGACGCGGCCAGCTCCTCGGCGCGCTGGGCCTTGGCCCGTTGCAGCTCCAGGTCCTCCAGCGCGTGCCGGACACCCAGCCGGATCACGCCGTAGAGGAAGACGAAACCGAAGACGTAGAGGATCACGGTGACGACGACAGCGAACATGGCGTCACCGTAAGGCGAATGTGAACCGGGCTTCCTCTCATCTCCGCCCGGTTCCCCCGTACGTGTCAGCGAGATGGTCGGCCCAGGTGCGTACGCCTCGGGGCGGCGCCTCGGTGACCAGCCCGCCCGCGCGCAGCTCGCGACCGAGGCGGCCGGGTATCCGCACCGGCAGCAACAGCCGGTGTGAACCCCGGGCCTGCCGCCAGGCGCGGACCGCCTCGTCGAAGCGGAGCACCTGCGGCCCGCCGAACTCCTCGATCCCGCCCAGCGGGCCGGCGAACAGCCGGGCCGCCAGCCGGGCCGCCACCTCGGCCGGGTCGACCGGCTGGGCGAGCACCGCCCGGTCTCCGATCACCGGACCCAGCCGCGCACTGGCGGTCAGCAGGTCGTCCAGGAACTGCGGGAACTGGGTGGCCCGCAGCACCGACCAGGGCACCGGGCTGGCCGCGACGACCTGCTCGGCGGCGAGCTTGTGCCGGTAGTACGGGATGGGCACCCGGTCCACTCCGACGATCGAGATATAGACCAGGTGCTGGACGCCGGCCGCGCCGGCCGCGACGACCAGCCGGCGGGTGCCGAGCACGTCCACCTGGTGGGTCTGCCGACCCCGCGGCGAGGATGCCAGGTGCAGCACCGCGTCCACTCCGGCCACCGCCTCGGTGAGCCCGTCCCCGGTGGCCAGGTCGGTCACCACCCACTCCACCCCGGAGCCGGTACGCGGCCGTCGGCTGGTGGCCCGGACGTCGACCCCGTCGTCGCGCAACCGGGTCAGCACCGCGCTGCCCAGGTGGCCGCCCGCCCCGGTGACCAGAACCCTCATCTCGTCCTCCCGTCCCGCCGCGAACCACGGCATCCGTCCGCCCGCTGAGCCGTCACCCGCTGATGACGGCGTCCGGACACGACCCGTGACCGGGTGTGCGACGGCTCACCCAGACCGGATCAGGTCCAGCACGGTCAGCACCGCGAAGAACCCGATCAGCAGCTCGTTGACCACCCAGGCGTGTCCCTCGGCCCAGGCCCGCATCCGGGCCAGCACCCGCGCGGCGCGACGCCCCAGCAGGAGCAACGCCAGCAACGGAAGGGCCAGCAGGGTCACGGTGAGCAGCACGAACGGCAGCAGGTGCCACCACGGCAGGTCGTGCCGGGCCACGCTCGCCCCCACCGCCGCCATGGTCAGGTCGTCGGTGGGCGTCGCCACGAAGAGCAGTGCACCCAGCCGCAGCGCCCAGCGCGGGTCGGCGTGCCCGATACTCCCCAGCCACCGTGGCGACGCGGACCGGTTCCGACGCAGCCAGACCACCACGGCCAGGACGAGCAGCAGGGCGAGCACCACCAGGTCGATGGCGGGGCCGCGGTCGACCCGGCCGGCGACGGCGCTGGCGTCGGTGGCCACGCCGCCCACCAGCCGGGTGAGCAGCCAGCTCACGGTCACCCCGGCGGCGACCACCAGCCCGGCGCCGGCGAGGAAGCCCAGCGAGGCGGCCCGGGGCCGGTCCGACGAGGCGAGGAAGACCGCCACGACCAACTGGGTCCCGGCGACCATCACCACGGCCAGCGGCAGGACGGTCAGGAAACTCATCGCCCCGCCATCCTCCCGGCCGACCGGGACCGGGCGCCGTCGAATCTGCGGATCAGCCGCCCGGCCGTGCCGTCCCGCCCACCACCACCCGGCCGGCCAGCAGCGCACCGAGCAGCGCCAGGCCGGCGGCGACGCCCAACGTCGCCGCGTAGCTGGCCGGGCCGGGCGCGCTACCGGCCGCCAGCACGGCCCCGGTGAGCGCCAGCACGGTGGCCGCGAAGAGCGAGTCGCCCAGTTGCAGGGATGAACTGTTGCGGCCCTGTTCCCCGGGGGCGGACAGCTCCAGGGTGAGCACCGACAACGACGGGTAGAGCAGACCCATGCCGAGGCCGGCGACCGCCCAGCCCAGCACGGCCACGGCCACCGGCAACTCGGGCCGGACGGCCAACGCCACCGTGGCGGTACCGACCGTGATGCAGCTCAACCCGGCCCGGGGCAGGCTGGCGCGGGACGCCGGCAGGGGGATCCGGCCCTGCACCCACGAGCCCACCGACCAGGCCAGTGCCCCGACCGTGAGCACCAGCCCGGCGGCGGTCGGCGACAGACCTCGCTCCCGGGAGAGCATCAACGGGATGACGACCTCGGCGCCGACGAACGCCGCCGAGGCCAGACCTCGCAGCCCGATCACGGTGGGCAGACCTCGGGCCGCCCGGAGGAACCCGGCCGGCAGCAGGCGCGGGGCGCAGACCAGCAGGCCGGCCACGGCGAGCGCGATCAGCGCCAGGGCTGCCGGACCGCGCTGCTGTCCCCCGATGTGCAGCAGTGCGGCGCTCACCCCCGCCCCGCACGCCCAGCCGATCCGGGCCACCGCGCCGGCCGGCGGCCGGGTCGGCGTGCTCCGGTCGAGCGACCGCAGACCGGGGTGGACCAGCAGCACCGCCGGCACCGCCACCGCCGGCACCGCCAGGAAGACCCACCGCCAGCCCAGGTGCTCCACGATCAGGCCGGCCAGCGCCGGCCCGACCAGCGACGGGACGACCCACGCCGCCGCGAACGCCGCGAAGATCCGCCGGTGCAGCTCCTCCGGGTACGCGTGCCCGACGATCACGTAGAGCGCCACCGAGAGCAGCCCGGAGCCGAAGCCCTGCACCACCCGGCCGACGACCAGTGCGCTCATCACCGGGGCGGTCCCGGCGATCAGCAGTCCGACCACGAACCAGGCGACGCCGTGCCACATCGGCCCCCGGGGTCCCCGCGCATCGCACCAGATCCCGGAGACCACCATGGCCAGCACGCCCGCGGCGAACGGGCCACCGAAGGCGATTCCGTACAACGCCAGGCCGTCCAGGCTGCGAGCCACGGTCGGCATCGCCGTGCCGACCGCGAGCGCCTCGAACGCGAGCAGCGAGATCAGGGCGACGCTGCCCACCGTCATCGCCCGCAGTCTGGGTGCGAACAGTCCCGGTGGGGCCGCCGGTACGGCGGTGGCGGATGGACTCGGCATGGACGAAAGCCTGCGACCTCAACCCGGATTCATGTCAATCAGAGGTGGCGTGGCTCTCGTCAGGCGTTCTCCAACGCACCTCCGAAGCCCCGCACCAGCCCTGAAAGATGCTGGTCGGCCAGAAGGTGGCCGGCGGTGATCACCAGGGCCAGCGGCCACTCGATGACCTGGAGCGCGGCGAGCAGCCCGAGCCCGGCGTAGTAGGCGAGCTTGTCCGGCGGTGGAACCGCCATCTCACCCAGCATCGGCACGTCCACCCGCCGGCTGTACATCTGGACGGTCTCGCGCGAACCGTTGAGGTGTCGCGTCAGTGTGCTCATTCCGGCCTCCCCCGTGTCCGGTGACCTTCGCGGGATTCCACCGCCCACGCCGTCCATGCCCCGCCGACGACGGAAAGTTCCGCTGCCCGGAGGGCATAACGGATGCCAGGTCGGGAAGCCAGGCCGCCGGACGCGAGGCGGTGGGAGGACGAGATGACCGACGGCAGAACCGGCAGCAGCGGGGAGCGTTCGTCCTGCCGTACGCCTCGATGACGGCCGCAGCCCGCGCGGTCGGCCGTCTCCTGCCGTCCATCGGCGTGCCGCACCTGGTCGGCGAGGCGTCCCGGACGGTGGGTTCGGCCGCGACCCGACTGGCCCGGACCGCCGGGCTGACCCGGCGTCGGGTCTGGTCCCGACCCGGGCGGCACCACATCGAGGTGCACGGCGTCTGCCAGGACGGCGGCGACCGGCTGGCCCGGCAGGTGGAGGGCGCGCTGGAGCGGCTGCCCGGGGTGGCCTGGGCCCGGGTGAACGCCCCGTCCGGCCGGGTGGTGGTCGCCGTACAGGACCCCGAGCCGAAGCTGCGCGACCTCATCACCACGATCGCGCGGGTCGAGAAGACCTGCGACCACGAACCTGATCCGGAGATCCCGCCGCCGCACCCACCGGAGGAGGGGCCGCGCACCCCGCGCACCCTGGGTGCGCTCGCCTCCGACGCGCTGGGCCTCACCCTCTCGGCGGCTACCCGGCTCCTGCCGTTCGCGCCGGTGCCCGGCGAGGTCGCCGGGCTGCTCGCCGCGGTGGATCTGCAACCGAAGCTGCACGCGCTCGCCGGCCGTGGGCTGCGCGCCGACCCTCGCGCGGACATCATCTTTCCGCTCGCCGAGGCGGTGGTGCAGGGTCTGGCCGGCGGCTGGACGGGGATCGTCATCGACGGCGCCCAACGGATCGTGCAGTGGGGTGAGGCGCGAGCCCAGCTCACCGCGTGGGAGCGGGCCGAGCCGCGGCTCACCGGCGCCCCGGAGCGCGCCGAGGCACGCTGGCCGGTGGCCGAGCGCCCCCGGCCGAAGCCGGACGGCCCGGTCGAGCGGTACGTCAACCGGTCGTTGGCCGCCGGCGCGGCGGCCGCTGCGGCGGCGGCACCGTTCGCCGGGCGCAAGAGGGCCGCCGCGCTGGGTCTGTCCGCGCTGCCCAAGGCCCCGGGCAGCGGACGCGAGGGGTACGCCGCCCAGCTCGGTCAGATCCTGGCCCGACGCGGGGTCATCGCGATGGACCGAGGCGTGCTGCGGGAGCTGGATCGGATCGACACGCTGGTGCTGGACGCGGCGGTGCTCGGCTCGGACCGGGGCGTGCTCGCCGACCTCGCCCCGGCGCGCGGAGTGGACGTCGACCAGGTGGCGGAGCGCGCGTTCGCGTTGTTCGACCCGGCCGATCCGGGCGGCTCCCGAGGTGCGGACGGTTGGCGGCTCGGGCCGCTGGACCAGCTACCCGGCACCGACCCCGGTGACATCCCGGACAGCGATCGGCTGCGAACCACCGGCGGCCAACTGGTCGGTCTGGCCCACGGCGACCGGCTGGCCGCGTTGCTGCGGGTCGAGCCGGAGCCCGCGCCGGGCGTCGACGGCCTGCCGTCCGTCGCCCGGCAGGCGGGCCTGCGGCTGGTCGTGGCCGGCGGCGACGAGCAGCGGTACGGCTTCGCCGACGCGATGCTGCCCGGCGGGGACCGGCTGACCGAGTCGGTACGCGCGTTGCAGCGCGACGGGGCGGTGGTGATGCTGGTGTCCGGGGACCGGACGGCGCTCGGCGCGTCCGACTGTGGCCTCGGAATGTCCGCTCCGGAGGAGCTGCCACCGTGGGGTGCGCACCTGCTGGTCGGCGCGGACCTGCGGGTGGTGGCCCTGCTGATCGAGGCGACCGGGGTGGCCCGGCGGATGACCGAGCAGAACATCCGGCTGAGCATGGCCGGCACCGGTCTCGGTGCGCTCGGTGCGTTCACCGCCGCACCGGCCCAACTGCCCCACCGCGCGCTGGTCGCGGTGAACGGCGCCTCCGGGTTGGCCTTCGCACACGGCGTCTGGCGGGCGAGGCGGCTGCCCGACCAGTCGGACACCCCGGCGCCGGTGGCGACGGCCTGGCACCTGATGCCGGCCGGCGCCGTGCTCGACCGCCTCGGCACCCGACCGGACGGCCTGGACAGCGCGGAAGCACGGCGCCGCCACGACGGAGGCGGCGCGACCGGCGGTGACGCACCCGGAGGCGGGGGCCTTCTGCGCGCCTTCGTGGACGAACTGGCCAACCCGCTCACCCCGGTGCTGGCCGCCGGGGCGGTGCTGTCCGCGTCGTTCGGCTCGCTGGTCGACGCGGCGCTGGTGGGCAGCGTGGTCGGCGGGTCCGCCCTGATCGGTGCGGTGCACGAGCGCAACACCGAACGGTCGCTGGCGGAGCTGCTGTCCCGTTCGGCGGTGACCGCCCGGGTCCGCCGCGACGGCGCCGAGCGGGTGGTCGCCGCCGAAGACCTGGTCCTGGGGGACGTCATCACGCTCGAGCCGGGTGACTCGGTGCCCGCCGACTGCCGGGTGCTCGAATCGGTGGGGCTGGAGGCGGACGAGTCGTCACTGACCGGCGAGTCGCTGCCGGTCGCCAAGACCGACCGTCCGGTGGTCGCCGCCTCCGTCGCCGACCGGCACTCGATGTTGTACGAGGGCACCACCGTCGCCGCCGGGCACGGAACTGCCGTGGTGGTGGCGCTCGGCACCGACACCGAGGCCGGGCGCAGCCTGGCGCTGGTACGGCAGGCGCCACCGACCAGTGGGGTCGAGGCGCGGCTCGGCTCGTTGACCAGTCTCGCCATCCCGTTGGCCGCCGGTTCGGCGGTGGCGGTGGCCGGCGCGGGCCTGCTCCGGGGCGTACCGCTGGCCGAGACGGCCGCGACCGCCGCGAACCTGGCCGTGGCGTCGGTGCCGGAGGGGTTGCCGTTCCTGGTCAGTGCCGCGCAGCTGGCGGCGGCCCGGCGGCTGGCCGAGCACGGCGCGTTGGTCCGCAACCCGCGAACGATCGAGGCGCTGGGTCGGGTGGACGTGCTGTGCTTCGACAAGACCGGCACCCTCACCGAGGGCCAGCTGCTGCTCGCCGGGGTCGGCGACGGCGTGGCCGACCGGTACGCCCCGGTGGACCGGCTGGACGACCGGCTCCGGTTGACGCTGGCCACGGCGTTGCGGGCCACCCCCGCCGCGGCCAACCCGGAGGAGCTGGTGCTGCAGACCGACCGCGCGGTCCGCAAGGGTGCCGCCGTCGCGGGGGTGGTGGAGCAGACCGGCGCCGACGGCTGGCGGGCTGTCGGCGGGCTGCCGTTCGAGCCGTCCCGCGGGTACCACGCGAGCATCGGGGAGACCGGTGGCCACCTGCTGTTGAGCGTCAAGGGCGCCCCGGAGTCGGTGCTGCCACGCTGCTCGGCACGGCGTACCGACGGCCGCCGGGAGCCGTTGGACGACGCCGGCCGCGCGGAGTTGCAGCGGGTGCTCGCCGACCGGGCCGGGGCGGGGCACCGGATCCTGGCCGTCGCCGAGTGCCAGGTGAACGACCCCACGGTGTCCGACGGGGACGTCCGGGGCCTGACCTTCGTGGGGTTCCTGGCCCTCGCCGACGGGGTCCGGGAGAGCGCGGCGCCGGCGGTGCGCCGGATCCGGCAGGCCGGCGTGCACACCATCATGATCACCGGCGACCATCCGGCGACGGCCGAGGCGATCGCCGCCACCATCAGCGAGCACGACGAGCAGCGTGTGGTCACCGCCGGCGAGCTCGACCAGTTGGACGACGAGGCGCTCGCCGAGCGGTTGGCCCGTACGGATGTCGTGGCCCGCTGCACCCCGGCGCACAAGGTGCGGATCATCCAGGCGTTGCAGAAGTGCGGGCGGACCGTGGCGATGACCGGCGACGGCGCCAACGACGCCCCGGCGATCCGGCTGGCCGACGTCGGCATCGCCCTCGGCCAGCGGGGCACCCCGGCCGCACGGGCCGCCGCCGACCTGGTCGTCACCGACGACCGGCTGGAGACCATCATCGCCACCCTGGTCGAGGGTCGGGCGATGTGGTCATCGGTGCGGCACGCGCTCAGCATCCTCGTCGGCGGCAACCTCGGCGAGATCGCGTTCAGCGTGCTCACCGCCGCCGTGACCGGCCGCTCCGCGCTCACCGGACGGCAGCTTCTGCTGGTCAACCTGCTCACCGACCTGGCGCCGGCGCTGGCCATCGCGATCCGCCCGCCTGCCTCCGACCGCACCGACAGCCTGCTGCGGGAGGGCCCGGACGTGTCGCTCGGCGAGACCCTGACCAGGGAGATCGGGCTGCGGGCAGGAGCCACCACGCTGGGCGCCACCGTCGGCTGGACGCTGGCCCGGTACACCGGCCGCCGTCAGCGGGCCGGCACGGTCGCGCTGGTCTCCCTGGTCGGCACCCAGCTGGGCCAGACCATCCTGGCCGGCGGCACCAGCCCGGCGGTGCTGGCGTCCACGGCGGCGTCGCTGGGAGCGCTGGTCGTGGTCGTGCAGACACCGGGGTTGAGTCAGTTCTTCGGGTGCACCCCGCTCGGACCGGTCGGTTGGACGATGGGGGCCGGCTCCGCGCTCGGGGCCACCTTCGCCAACGGCGCGCTCACCCGGCTGATGGAGCACCTGCCCCAGACCCGATCCGACGCTGCCGGCAAGCCTCCGGCCGACGCCGGCGAACCGGGGTCGGACACCGGAGCGTCCACGGCGGACGGCGGAGGCGCGGGCGCGTCCGCCGGTTGACCGCCGGCCCTCCGCATGGCCGGGGCCACGGGGGGTACGGCAGGGGGCAGGAGGTGGGCCGCATGGTGGAGCAGCCGCAGGTCACATTCATCGGTACCGCGACGACGGTGCTGCGGATCGGCGGTTTCACCCTGCTGACCGACCCGAACTTCCTGCACCGGGGCCAGCGCGCGTACCTCGGCAAGGGTCTGTGGTCGCGCCGGCGCACGGACCCGGCGCTGCGGATCGCCCAGCTCCCGGAGCTGGATGCGGTGGTCCTCTCCCACCTGCACGGCGACCACTTCGACCGCGTGGCCCGCCGTGAGCTGGACCGCGAGCTGCCGATCGTCACCACTCCCGCCGCCGAACGCAAGCTGCGCCGCTGGGGCTTCCGGGCCGCCGAGGGCCTGCCGACCTGGTCGTCACGGGAGCTGCACCGCGACGGTACGACCGTGCGGCTGACGTCGATGCCCGGCCAGCACGGCCCGGGCGCGCTGGACGTGCTCATGCCCGACGTGATGGGCACGATGATCGACGTGGAACGCGCCGGGACGCGCGAGTTCCGGCTCTACGTCACCGGCGACACCCTGAACCGGCCGCTGCTCACCGCCGTCCCCGAGCGGTACCCGGACATCGACGCGATGCTGATCCACCTCGGCGGCACGAAGGTCGCCGGGATTCTCCTCACGATGGACGCCCAGCAGGGCGCCGACCTGGTGGAGCTGATCCGGCCGAAGCTGACCGTGCCGATCCACTACGACGACTATCCGGTGTTCCGCTCCCCGCTGGCGCACTTCGTGGAAGAGGCTCGGCGCCGTGGATGGGTGAAGCAGGTACGCACCATCGCCCGCGGTGAGACCGCCCCGCTGACGCCGCCCTCCTGAGCACCCCGGTCACGCCAGGCGCCGCGAACGCCGATCGCCGCCACCCGGCGTGGCCGGTGGCGGCGATCGTTGAGGGGTGTGACGGTCAGCTGCGCTCGGAGATGGCCTCGATGAGGTCGCCCACCGGGCGCTCCGGAAGGGACCGGGCCACGTCGGCCACCGCCACGATCCCGACGAGTTCGTGCCCGTCGATCACCGGCAGCCGGCGTACCTTGTGCTGACCCATGGTCCGCAGAATCTCGGCCGCGTCGTCGTCGGCGCCGATGGTCACCGCCTCGCCCTGGGCCAGCTCACCGGCGGTCACGTTGGCCGGGTCGCGCCCCTCGGCCAGCACCTTCACCACGATGTCGCGGTCGGTCAACATGCCCTTGAGCCGGTTGTCGTCGCCGCAGATCGGCAGCGAGCCGACCCCCAGCTCGGCCATCCGCTTCGCGGCCGACTTCAGGTCGTCCTGCTCGCGGACGCAGCTCACGTCGTTCGTCATGATCTCGCGTGCGGTCGGCATTGGTCTGACACCTCACTTCCGGGGGGTTGTTGCCGTTCCTCCTACCCCGAGGACTCCCGACCATGCGAAGCACCTGGTTCAGAACACGTCGCGGCGCGGGCCGGGCTCCGCCCAGCACTGGCCACCGCGGAACTCGACACCGGGCACACCGTCAACCACCCGACTGATGTCCGCCACGCTCGCCAGCGAGGTGGCGAGTTGACCCCGCAGCTCGGCGGCCGCCGAGTCGAGATCGTCGTCCTCTTCGGACCAGTCGATGTCGGCCGCCCGTAGCTCGGCGACCGCGAAGTCGGCTACAGCCGCCGGGTCGGTGACCACCACGTCGACCCGGCAGTACAGGTGCAGGGTGACGGGCTCTGACTGTTCGTCCATACAAGGATCATGGTCAGCGCGCACCGTGCACGGAAGCCGGCACGCCTCAGGATCACCTGCTCGACCGATCGCTCACGTCGGCAACTGTCGCAGCCGCCCGTTAGACAGGGCGCATGAGCGGGCGGCCAGAAGCACGGTGGTATCACGCAGCGGGGGTTCACCTTCAGGCGTACGACCCTGACTGGCCAGCGAGTTACGCCGAGGACGCTCGTTCGTACGTCGCGTTGAAACGAGACCTCGCTGCCCGGCGCGCGGCCGATCCCGCCCGCTACACACGGGACAAGCGGGACTTCGTGAGGGAGATGGAGGAGAGGGCCGGGGTCCGACTGGATGCACAAGCTGGCTAGCCAAGCTGCGCGGAACCAGACCACGGAACCGGCTGCGGTGGTCCGGCGTCACATCCCGGTGCGATCACCCGCCCGGCTGTCCGGTTTCTTCTCCCTCGTCGTGGCGATCATCTCGGCCGGCGTCCTGACCGGCTCGACACCGCGTTTCAGCGGACGGGACGTCCCCGAACCACCGTCCGATCCAGACACGCTGGTACTCCAGCTACACCTGTGGCGGAGTATGAGCGGGCCGCCAGAGCTGGCGGAGCTGCCGGAGTTCAGCCTCTATGGCGGCGGCCGGGTGATCGTCGGAAACGGCTGGAACGGCTCGCTGCACCGGGCCTGGGAGCTCACCCTCAGCCCGGATCGGTACCGGCAGATCTACCGCCTGGCACACGCCGCCGGGCTCGGCCGCTCCCGGCACCTTCCCGATCGGGGAGAGACCACCGACGGGACACTGCTGGTCGCCGAGCTGCGGTCGGCCGGGCACCTGCGCACCACCACCGTGGTCTCCCTCGGGCGAGGGTTCGAGACCGGGGCGCGCCGCCGGATAGCCGAGTTCCGCCGCACCATACAGCAGCTCGCCGTCCCCGCAGGTCCGACCACCGGCTACCAACCGGATCGGGTCGCCGTGCTTGCAACCGGCGGCTGGTCCGTCGGGGGCGTCAGCCGTGTGCCCGAGCAGCGGTGGGCGGACGGAGATCTCCTGGCCGGCGTCCGGACGGACCTCGGCGAGTGCACGACGCGCAGCGGCGCAGCGGTGCCGGCCATCGAGGCACTCGGCCGCGGCACCCCCCTGGGCACCCAGTGGCGGAGCGGCGAGAAGCAGTCCGGGGGCGTCGTCGTCCTCATTCGGCTGCTGTTGCCGGACGAGGACGACTGCGCCGACCTGAACCGCCGGCAGCCGGGCTAGCCACCAGGGACGTTCTCTTGCGCTCGGCGCCGCCGCCCGCTTGCTAATCCCCGTGGGGTTTGCTGGCCCGGTGAGGGTCGGCGCCGGCTGTGGTGTGACGAGTGTTGCCGTGCCCTCCGTGCCAATCGAGGATCAGTAGGCAGGCGTCGTCGGGTAGGACGGGTCCGGCGACTTCGAGGACGAGGTCGGCGAGGACGCGAACCACCTCTCTGGGGTGCAGTTCGCTCAGGTGTTGCAGTCGTGTGGACAGGTCGAGGGCGGCGGCGCCGCGTTCGAGCATGCCGTCGGTGAGCAGCACCAGACGGTCGCCGGGTCGCAACTCGATCTCGGCAAGTTGATAGGGCTTGTGGCGAAGCACCCCGAAGGGTCGATTGACGGGCAGTGCCACGGCTTGGGTGACGCCGTCGCGGACGAGCAGCGGTGTGGGGTGCCCGGCGTTGACGACGTGAAGGATCCCGGTGGACAGGTCGAGGCGGCCGAGGAGCCCGGTGGCGAAGGGCGACCCGGAGGGAGCATTGGCGATGAGCGCCTGGTCTGCGGCCTGTGCCTGTTGAAGCAGGGTGCCGCCGCGGCGGCGGGCGTTGCGTAGTGCGCTGACGCACAGGGTCGCGGTGAGCGCGCTGTGCACGCCGTGGCCGACCGCGTCGGTGATGCTCAGGTGCAGCAGGTCGCGGGCCAGGCTGTAGTCGAAGGTATCGCCGCCGATGCTGGCTGCCGGTTCCAGCCACGCGGCCAGGGTGAACGAGTCGGCTTCGCAGGTGAACGACGAGGGTAGGAGCCGCCGTTGGATCTCCGCGGCGAGGGTGAACGGACTCGTTCGTTGGCCCCATTCGAACAGGTCGGTGTGTCGACGGTTGGCGATCACCACGAACGCCAGCGTGTGTGCGGCCCGCGACACCTGCTGCACGACCGCGGCGGTCGGTGCGGCAGACAGTGCGATCTCCAACAGACCGATGGCCTCGCCACGCTGGGTGACAGGTGCGCGCACCACGTACTGGTCACCGACGTATTCGACCAGCACATGCTGTGCGCGTAGTGCCTGCTCCTGCGGGCCGCCGTCGAAGGGCAGCACCATCGCGACGTCCTCGTCCTGCCGTCGGCCGCCGGGCAGGTCGCCGATCGGGACGTGGATCAGGCGTACGAGGGCGCGGCCGCTCATGTCCGCCACGAGGAACGACACCCACGAAGCGTCGAGGCTCATCCCGATGCTGCGCGTCACCGCCTGCACGGCGTCGACCGGGGCGGCCTTCTCCACCGCGAGCAGCACATCGTCGAGATTCACGCCGCTCACATCGTTCTCGGTCACGCGGCGGAGCCTAGACCAGATGCTGGTAGGAACCGCATGCCCAGCATTTCGACGCCGGGCGAAGCCCCGCAGGCGTACGCCTGGTGAGTCGGACCCCGTCAGCCAGAGGCCAGGCGAAGGAACGGCACATGAGCGCTTGGCTGTACCCGACACCGCGATCAACCAAAGAAAGTGCTGGTGGAGCCCAGGGGACTCGAACCCCTAACCCCTGCCTTGCAAAGGCAGTGCTCTGCCAGTTGAGCTAGGGCCCCGTGGGCGGGCGGCGCCGCCTACCACTCGCCGCCGTGCCGGACCTCAGCGCAGGTCGGGCGCGGTGGTCGCCTCGTGCCACAGGGCACGCTCGTCGTTGGACGCCTTGACCTTGTTGAACACGACGGCGGCCACGCCGACGACGCCGGCAAGAATCAGCAGCTTCTTGAACATGGGGCGACCCCTCGCGCTCGACTACCGTCGGACGACCTGCGGTGGGGCTAGATGGAATCGAACCATCGACCTCAGAGTTATCAGCTCTGCGCTCTAACCGACTGAGCTATAGCCCCGCGTTGCGACGAGCAAGATTAACCCATCCGCGGGGCCGGCCCCAAATCGGGGTCCGGGCCTGCGAGCCGGGCCGTTGACGCCTCCAGAACCTAACCGAGTGCGGAGCGCCGGAGCGACCGCTTTACGCGGCGCTCCGGCGCTCCGATCGCTCAGTCCCGCTCGGCGAGGGTCAACTCGATCCCGCCGACCAGGTCGGCACAGACGTTGTAGACGAACGCTCCCAGCGTGGCCAGCGCGGTGAACAGCACCACGTTGACCAGGCCGATCAGCGCCGAGCTGAGGATCACGCCCTTGGCGGTGATCTGGAAGCCGTTGGTGCTCTGCCCACCGCCGGCGTTGACCAGGTCGCTCAGGCTGTCGTTGACGCTCTGGAACACGCCCATCGCGTCCAACGCCAGGTAGAGCACCGAGGTGGCGACGACCACCACGATGAAGAGCACCACCGAGACGGCGAACGCGAACTTCATCACGGACCAGGGGTCGATCCGCTTCAGGTTGAGCCGGGCCCGGCGCGGTCCGCGGGACGCGGCCGAGCTGACCGAGGTACGCGCGGCGCGTACCGCGTCACCGACCCGGGCCGCCCCGACGGCGGACGCGTTGCCGATGCCCGGGGGCAGGCCGCCGCCGCTGGCCGGGCGGCCGGCAGGGGTGGCACGGCCCTGGTCCGGCTGCGGCTGGGTCATGCCGGGGGTGATCCGCGGCTGGGTGCCGGTGGCCCCGGTGGACGCCGCCTGACCGGCCCGGACGTTGATCGGCTGGGTGGTCGACGGACGGGCCGAAGCCGAGGCCGGTGCCGCCGCCGGGGGTGTGCCGGGGGCGGCCGGCGCCTCGACGGACGTCTCGGTCTTGTCGCCCGACCCGCCGTCCTCGCCGGGCTGGTCCGGCGGTGGTGTCATGCCGGGAGCCCGGGTGAATTTCGGGGCAGGCGCGTCGGCGGGGACCGTCGCCCGGCCCACGGCCGCGCGGCCGGTCGCTGGTGTGCCGCCCTTGGCGGCCTCCTCGTCGACCGGGTTGGCCGAGGTCCCCGTGTTCCCCGACTTCGCCTGTGTCTCCGTCATTCAACTAGTCCTGTTCGTCAGGCTCGTCGGCATTGCGAGCAATCGCCACGATAGTCACGCCGTCCGGGAGGTCCATCAGCTTGACCCCCATTGTGTTCCGGTCACGCGTACGGCGTACAGGCTTCACCGGAGTCCGGATGACACCACCGTTGCTCGTGATCGCGAACAGTTCGTCGTCCGGGTCGATCACGACCGCGCCGACGAGACCACCGCGCCGCTCGGTGATCTTGGCAGTCAGCACGCCTTTACCTCCCCGGCCCTGCACCGGGTATTCCTCGATCGGGGTACGTTTCGCGTATCCCCCGTTCGTGGCCACCAGAACGTCCAGGCCCTCCCGAACGACCTCCATGGCGAGCAGGACGTCGTCGTCCGTGAAGCGCATGCCGATCACACCCGAGGTGGCCCGACCCATCGGCCGCAGCGCCTCGTCCGAGGCGTTGAACCGGATGGCCTGCGCCTTCTTGGAGACCAGCAGCAGGTCGTCGTCCGGGGCAGCCAACGCCGCACCGACCAGCTCGTCCTCATCGCGCAGGTTGATCGCGATGATTCCGCCGGAACGGTTGGAGTCGAACTCCTCGAGACGCGTCTTCTTCACCAGGCCGTTCTTCGTGGCCAGTACCAGATAGGGGGCCACCTGGTAGTTCGGGATTTCGATGATCTGCGCGATCTGCTCGTCGGGTAGGAAGGCGAGCAGGTTTGCCACGTGCTGGCCCTTGGCTACCCTACTGGCCTCCGGCAGCTCGTACGCCTTGGCCCGGTAGACCCGGCCCTTGTTCGTGAAGAACAGGATCCAGTCGTGCGTTGAGCATACGAAGAAGTGGCTGACAATGTCGTCCTGCCGGAGCGTGGCGCCGCTGACGCCCTTGCCGCCACGCCGCTGCGAGCGGTAGAGGTCGACCTTGGTCCGCTTGGCGTACCCGGTCCGGGTGATCGTGACGACCACGTCCTCCCGCGCGATGAGGTCCTCCATCGAGACCTCGCCGTCGAACGGGATGATCTGCGTGCGCCGGTCGTCGCCCCACTTGGCGACGATCTCGCCCAGTTCCTCGGAGACGATCCGCCGCTGCCGCTCCGGCTTGGCGAGGATGTCCTTGAGGTCGGCGATCTCGATTTCCAGCTTGGCCAGGTCGTCCACGATCCGCTGCCGCTCCAGGGCGGCGAGGCGACGCAGCTGCATGTCCAGGATCGCGGTCGCCTGGATCTCGTCGATCTCCAGCAGCCGGATCAGGCCCTGCCGGGCGTCGTCCACCGTCGGCGAGCGCCGGATCAGGGCGATCACCTCGTCCAGTGCGTCCAGCGCCTTGCCCAGACCGCGCAGGATGTGCGCCCGCTCCTCGGCCTTGCGCAGCCGGAACGCCGTCCGCCGGCGGATCACGTCGATCTGGTGCTCGACGTAGTAGCGGATGAACTGGGCCAGGTTGAGGGTGCGCGGCACCCCGTCGACCAGGGCCAGCATGTTGGCGCCGAACGTCTCCTGGAGCTGGGTGTGCTTGTAGAGGTTGTTCAGCACGACCTTGGCGACCGCGTCGCGCTTGAGCACCAGCACGATCCGCATGCCGGTACGCCCGGAGGACTCGTCGCGGATGTCGGCGATCCCGGCGAGCTTGCCCTCCTTGATCAGCTCGGCGATCCGCTCGGCCAGGTTGTCGGGGTTGACCTGGTAGGGCAGCTCGCTCACCACCAGGCAGGGCCGGCCGCGCTTGTCCTCCTCGACCTCCACGACGGCGCGCATCCGGATCGAGCCGCGCCCGGTGCGGTAGGCGTCCTGGATGGCGGTGGTGCCGACGATCAGGCCGTGGGTCGGGAAGTCCGGACCCTTCACGATGCCGAGCAGGGCTTCGAGGGTGGTCTCCTCGTCCTCCTCCGGGTGCTCCAGGCACCACTGCACCGCCGCGCCGATCTCGCGCAGGTTGTGCGGCGGGATCTTGGTGGCCATGCCGACCGCGATGCCCTCGGAGCCGTTCACCAGCAGGTTCGGGATCCGCGACGGCAGGATGGTGGGCTCCTTGGCCCGGCCGTCGTAGTTGTCCTGCAGGTCGACGGTGTCCTCGTCGATGTCCCGCAGCATCTCCATGGCCAGCGGGTCGAGCTTGCACTCGGTGTACCGCATGGCGGCGGCCGGGTCGTTACCCGGCGAGCCGAAGTTGCCGTTGCCGTCCACCAGCGGGTAGCGCAGCGACCAGGGCTGCGCCATGCGGACCAGGGCGTCGTAGATCGCCGAGTCGCCGTGCGGGTGGAACTGGCCCATCACGTCGCCGACCACCCGGGAACACTTCACGTAGCCCCGGTCCGGCCGGTAGCCGGAGTCGAACATCGCGTAGAGGATCTTGCGGTGGACCGGCTTGAGCCCGTCCCGGACGTCCGGCAGCGCTCGACCGACGATGACGCTCATCGCGTAGTCGAGGTAGGAGCGCTGCATCTCCACCTCAAGCCCGACCGGTTCGATCCGGTCGTGCGCGACCACGGCGGCGATGGCGTCGGCGGGGACCTCGGGCTCGTTCGGTGTGGACTCGGGAGAATCGGTCACTGTATACCCTTATCAGACTCAGAGTCGTTTTCGTGCTGTGGATAACGGCTGTGGATACCGGCCAAGCTGTGGATAACTCTGTGGATCGGTGGGCCGGTCGGGTACGACCCGACCGACCCACCGCGGTCCATCAGATGTCCAGGAACCGGACGTCCTTGGCGTTGCGCTGGATGAACGACCGGCGCGCCTCGACGTCCTCACCCATCAGCACGCTGAACAACTCGTCGGCTGTCGCCGCGTCGTCGAGCGTGACCTGACGCAGGGTACGCGTTGCCGGGTTCATCGTGGTTTCCCACAGCTCGGGATAGTTCATCTCGCCGAGGCCCTTGAAGCGCTGGATGTCGTCCGGCTTCGCGTTCGGCTTCTTCTGCTGGCGCAGCGCGATCAGACCGTCCCGCTCACGGTCGGAGTACGCGTACTGCGCGTCGTCGCCCTTCTTGTTCCACTTGATCTTGTAGAGCGGCGGAGCGGCCAGGTAGACGTGGCCCAACTCGACCAGCGGACGCATGAAGCGGAACAGCAGGGTGAGCAGCAGCGTCTGGATGTGCTGGCCGTCGACGTCGGCGTCGGCCATCAGCACCACCTTGTGGTACCGCAGCTTCTCCATGTCGAAGTCGTCGTGGATGCCGGTGCCCAGCGCGGTGATCAGCGCCTGGACCTCGTTGTTCTTCAGCACCCGGTCGATCCGGGCCTTCTCCACGTTGAGGATCTTGCCGCGGATCGGCAGGATCGCCTGGGTCCGCGGGTCGCGCCCCTGCTTGGCCGAGCCGCCGGCCGAGTCGCCCTCGACGATGAACACCTCGGACTCACGCGGGTCGGTGGACTGGCAGTCGGCCAGCTTGCCGGGCATCGAGCCGGACTCCAGCAGCGACTTGCGCCGGGCCAGCTTGCGCGCCTGCTGCGCGGCGATCCGGGCGCGAGCCGCCTGCGATGCCTTCGTAATGATCATCTTGGCTTCGGCCGGGTTGCGGTCGAACCAGTCGACCAGCCGGTCGTTGCAGATCCGCTGGACGAAGCTCTTCACCGGGGTGTTGCCCAGCTTGGTCTTGGTCTGGCCCTCGAACTGCGGGTTGGCCAGCTTGACCGAGATGATCGCCGCAAGCCCTTCCCGGATGTCCTCGCCGGAGAGCTTCTCGTCGCCCTTGAGCAGCTTCTTGTCGGTGCCGTACCGGTTGACCACGCTGGTCAGCGCGGACCGGAAGCCCTCCTCGTGGGTGCCACCCTCGTGCGTGTTGATCGTGTTGGCGAAGGTGTAGACCGATTCGCCGTACGACTCGTTCCACTGCATGGCGATCTCGACCGACATGCCCTCTTCCTCGGCGTCGAACTCGACCACGGTCTTGTGGATCGGGCTCTTCGAGGCGTTGAGGTGCCGGACGAAGTCGGCGATGCCGCCCTCGTAGTAGAAGGTGACCTCGCGCTGCCGGCCGTCCTCCTCCTCGGCCACCCGCTCGTCGAGCAGGTGGATGCGCAGCGCCCGGTTGAGGAAGGCCATCTCCTGCAGGCGCCGGTAGATCGTCTGGAAGTCGAAGTCGACGGTCTCGAACACGTCGGGGTCGGGCCAGAAGGAGACCGCCGAACCGGTGCGGTCGGTGGTCTCGCCCTTGTCCAGCGGACCGGGCTTGGAGTTGTTGTACTGCTGCCGCCACACGAAGCCGGACTTGTGGATCTCCACGGCCATCCTGGTGGAGAGCGCGTTCACCACGGAGACGCCGACACCGTGCAGACCGCCGGAGACCGCGTACGCCTTGCCGTCGAACTTGCCGCCGGCGTGCAGCACGGTCAGCGCGACCTCGACGCCCGGCTTCTTGAGCTTCGGGTGCAGGTCGACCGGGAAGCCACGGCCGTTGTCGGTGACCCGGACCCCGCCATCGGCCAGCAGCACCACGTCGATGGTGTCGCAGTATCCGGCCAGCGCCTCGTCGACAGCGTTGTCGACGACCTCCCAGACGAGGTGGTGCAGGCCGCGTTCGCCGGTGGACCCGATGTACATACCGGGCCGCTTGCGGACCGCCTCCAGCCCCTCAAGAACGGTGATCGACTCTGCGCCGTACTCCTGCTTGTCCTGCGCTGCCACCCTCGGCCACTTTCTCGCGTCGTCCGCGCCAGGAGGGCGCGTCGGGCGCGGGTTCGGCGGACAGGACGCGACGTCGGCGCGCGGACCGGTGCCGGAGACCTCCGGACAGCGGGTCGAACGCGCCGGTCGCCGCGGTTGCCCGCGGATCGCGATCGGCTCGACCCGACGTGGAGAATGATGTTGGGGCCACCGGCCCCGTCCCTCGCTCCGCACCGGGTCTTCGTCTCACTGTCAATCCTACTGTGCGCGGAGGACAGAACCACCACTCGGCACCCTCAACGAGGCGGCTGAGAAAGCCGTAGCCGGCAGAACCCCATTGCCCACGACTCCCCCCACACGCCACGCTCCGATCGGACGCGCCGCCGCCGGACGGGTTGACCCGCGGTCGGGCGGGTCGGGGGTCGCGGTCGGATCGCCGGTGCCGTACGTTTGCGGCGCCCCGGAAGCGGCCTTGATCTTTACGGGCCGGAACCGGGACTATCGACCCGATCGACCCGACACGTGCTCTTTAAGAGGTGACAGATGGGGCTGGACAACGTCGCGGTGCACTGGCCGCGGACCGGCCGCTTCTACGATCCGGTCGCGCCGGCCGAGTTCGTCGACTTCGGCGAGATCGTCGACCTGCCGCGAATCTCCGCGCCCACAGCCGCCCTGGCCGAGTTGATCGCGAAGACCGGCACTGTCCGGGCGACCGCCTACACCGAGCTGGTGGATCTCCTGCTCGGCCTCGAAGGTGTGTTGTACGCCACAGACGCCGCGGCTGAGGACGAGGATCCGGTGATCGATCCGGACGGCTGCGCCTGGATCGCCGGCGGCATAGAGCGGTTCGTGGCCGGCCACCGCCCGCACGGCGAGGCGGTCACCTTCGAATCGGTCAGCACGGTGCTGCGCTCGCTGCTCGGCGACGGGCGGCTGGCCGAGCAGCAGCTGCGGTGGCTGGAGAACCGACTCGACGCCCTGCGCGACGAGAGCGGCAACCCGCCGCAGTGGAACTTCACCTGCGCGGAGCTGGGCGTGCTCGCCGCGTTCTACCGGCGCTGCGCCGAGCGCGGCTTCGCCGTCTACGCCGACGCCTGACCGGCCGGGTCCGGGGCGGGCTGGTCGGCGCCCGGCCGGTTCGCCGCGGCGATCACCTGGGTGAGCACCGCGTGCAGGTGTTGCAGGTCCTCCAGGGGCAACCCGAGCCGCTGCACGATCGCGGCCGGGATCAGCTCCGCCCGGCTGCGCAGCGCCGCCCCGCTCGCCGTGAGGGTGACCGCGAGGCTGCGCTCGTCGGCGGCGTCACGCTCACGGCGCACGTAGCCGGCGGCTTCGAGCCGCTTGAGCAGGGGTGACAGGGTGCCGGGGTCGAGCTGCAGGAGACGGCTGAGGTCGCGGCCGGACAGCGGCGCGTGCTGCCAGAGCGCCAGCATGACCAGGTACTGCGGATGGGTCAGGCCCATCGGCTCCAGCAGCGGCCGGTAGACGGCCACGACGCTCCGTGCGGCCACCGACAGCGCGAAGCAGACCTGCTGTTCCAGGGCCAGCGGGTCGACGCCGTCCGGTCGTTCGCTCATCGGTTGCCCTCCCCAAGCACGATGGCTATGGTACCGATGGTTGGTGCACCAAGCATTGGTGCCCCAAGCATCTGTCCGGGCGGCGGGCGGAGTGGCGACGCAGGAGAGGGCGGCAGATGAGCGAGGACGGCGCGGCCACCAGGTCACCGGGCGAGGGAGGCCGTTTCATGCGCTGGGCCTACCGGCACCTCGCCGGGCCGGCCGAGGTCCAGGGAGCGGTGCAGGGCGGCTCGGCGCAGGCCCGCGAGCTGTGGAAACGCGACCTCGAAGAGCGCAAGCGCTACACCCGGGAACAGCGCGCACGCAAGCGCGCCGCCCGCGAGGCCGACCGGCGGAGCTGACGCCGGCTCAGCCGTAGGTGTCCCGCGGCCCTCGGCCGCGCACCCGACGCGGCCCCTTCTGCCAGGAGGGTGCGGCCGGGCCGTGGATGTGCAGCTTGCGCACCACGTTGTGGCCGACCTCCTGGGCGATCTGCCTGAGCAGCGAGCCGGCCAGCAGCCGCAACTGGGTCGCCCACGCGGTCGAACGGGCCTCCACGGTCAACTCGCCGTTCTCCAGCTTGACCGGCCGGCTGTGCTGGGCGACCTCCGCGCCGACCACCCGCTCCCAGGCGCCGAACACGGTGGCCTCGGCCGCCGGTTGCTGCCAGCCCCGCGCCTTCACGAGCCGGTTCAGCACCGCGCTGAGCGGCTGCGGGTCACGTGGGTCGGGGCCTGGGCCGGAGTAGCCGCGCAGCCGCCGTCCCGAGCCGCCGGCGCCGTCGCCGCTCCCGCCGCCAGGGGTACGCCGGGCGCGGGCCGCCGCCTGCCGCCGGGACAGCGCCGCGTCGAGCACCGCCCGGGCCAGCTCCGGCCCGCTGGCGGCCGCCGCCGGCCCGCCGCCGTCGGCGCCGCCGGTCGCCTCCGATCCGGCGGTACGCGCGGACGCCCCGTCGCCCGGACCGGCCCGCCGGCCGGCGTCACCCTTGCTGGTGCCCGACTCATCCGACACGTCGTACCGTCCCCTCGCCGACCTGGTAGCGGGTGCCGCGCAGGGCAGCCGGCACATCGTCGTCCACCGCGCAGGTGACCAGCAGCTGGCTCGCCCCGCCGACCAGCTCCGCCAGCCGTTCCCGGCGCCCGGTGTCCAGCTCGGCGAAGACGTCGTCGAGCACCAGCACCGGCTCGATACCGTCGGCACGCAGCAGGTCGTACCCGGCCAGTCGCAGCGCCAGCGCGAACGACCAGGACTCGCCGTGGCTGGCGTACCCCTTGGCGGGCAGCGGGCCCAGGGTCAGCGCCAACTCGTCGCGGTGCGGGCCCACCAGGGTGGTGCCCCGTTCGATCTCGGCGGAGCGGGACGCGGCGAGGGCCGCGGTCAACGCCTCCGCCAGCGCGGCCCGGTCGGTGGTCAGCTCGGCCAGCTCGATCGACGGCCGGTAGGCGATGCCCGCCGCCCCCCGACCGGCGGCCACCGCGTCGTACGCCTTGGCGACGTGCGGTGTCAGCGCGGCCACCAGCTCCAGCCGGCCGGCGAGCAGCTCCGCGCCGTGCTGGGCCAGGTGGGTGTCCCAGACGGCGAGGGTGCCGAGGTCACCGCCCCTCGACCCGCCGGTCTTGCGGGCCAGGTACGCGGTACGCAGCAGGGCGTTGCGCTGCTTGACGACCCGCTCGTAGTCGGCCCGCACACCGGCGTACCGGGGCTGCCGATTGACCAGCAGGTCGTCCAGGTAGCGGCGACGCTCGGCCGGGTCGCCCCGGACCAGCTCCAGATCCTCCGGAGCGAAGAGCACCAGATGCAGGGCACCGAGCACGTCACGTGCCCGCCGGGCGGGCGAACGGCCCAGCCGGGCGCGGTTGGCCTTGCCGGGCACGATCTCCAGCTCCACCAGGAGTTCCCGCCCGTCGTGCACCACCGCGCAGCGGATCACCGCCGAGGTGGCGCCCATCCGGACCAGTGGCGCGTCCGTGGCGACCCGGTGCGAGTCCAGGGTCGCCACGTAGCCCAACGCCTCGACGAGGTTGGTCTTGCCGACGCCGTTGGCGCCGATCAGGACGTTGGCCCCCGGCTGGAGGTCGACGCCCACCCGCTCGTACGAGCGGAAATCGACCAGTTCCAGCCGGTGGACGTACACAGGTTGTGGATACCGCTCAGCGCTTGTGGACGGCGTGGCCGCCGAACTGCTGGCGCAGCGCGGCGACGGCCTTCATGGCCGGCGAGTCGTCCTGCCGGGAGGCGAAGCGGGCGAACAGCGAGGCGGTGATGACGTTCAGCGGCACAGCCAGCCGGACCGCCTCGTCGACCGTCCACCGGCCCTCGCCGGTGTCCTCGGTGTAGCCGCTCAGCTCGGTGAGCTCCGGGTCCTCGTCGAGCGCCCGGTCCAGCAGGTCCAGCAGCCAGGAGCGCACGACGGTGCCCTCGCGCCAGGACTTGAAGACCCCGGGCACGTTGGTGACCAGCTCGGAGGCCGCCATCAGCTCGTAACCCTCGGCGTAGGCGTGCATCAGGCCGTACTCGATGCCGTTGTGCACCATCTTGGAGTAGTGCCCGGCGCCGACCGGCCCGGCGTGCACGAAGCCGAACTCGCCCTCCGGCTTGAGAGCGTTGAAGATCGGCATCAGCCGCTCGACGTGCTGGTCGGCCCCGCCGACCATCAGCGCGTAGCCGTTCTGCCGGCCCCAGACGCCGCCGGAGACACCGACGTCCAGGTAACCGATGCCGCGCTCGTTGAGCCGCTCGGCCCGCGGGGCGTCGTCGCTGAACCGGGAGTTGCCGCCGTCGATGATGATGTCGCCCTCACCGAGCACCCCGGCGAGTTCGTCGATGGTGGCGTCGGTGACACCGGCGGGAACCATGACCCAGACCGCGCGCGGCGACTCGAGCTTCTCCGCGAGCTCGGCCAGGCTCGCCGCGTCGCTCAGCTGCGCGTTGTGGTCGAAGCCGACCACCTCGTGGCCGGCCGCCCGCAACCGCTCGCGCATGTTGCCGCCCATCCGGCCGAGTCCTACCAGGCCGAGCTGCATGTGTTCCTACCTCCGTGGATCTGGGTGTTGCTGGGCGCGATCAGCGGGACACGCGGATCGGCATGATGAGGTACCGGTACCCGGGGATGACCTCGCCATCCTCGCCGGCGGGCGAAATCACCGCGGGCTTGAAGGCGTCGACGAACGAGAGCATGGCCGTCTGCGAGCCCAGGTTGGCCAGGCCGTCGATGAGGTACTGCGGGTTGAAGCCGATGGTCAGGGCCTCACCGGTGAAGGTGGCCTCCATCGCCTCGCTGGCCCGGGCCTCCTCGGAACCGCCGGCCTCCACGACCAGCCCGTCGGCGCTGAAGCTGAGCAGCACCGGGGTGGTCCGCTCCGCGACCAGCGCGACCCGCTTGACCACCTCGATCAACGTGCTGACCGGCACCCGTGCCTCGGCGTTGTGGGTGGCGGGGAAGAGCGAGCGCACGGGCGGGTAGTTGGCCCCGTCGAGCAGCCGGCTGGTGGTGCGCCGGGTGCCGCCCGCGAGGCCGACCATGCCCTCGCCCGCGGCGCCCTGGGCGAGGGCGAGGGTGACCTCGCCACCCAGCGGGCCGAGCGCCTTGGCGGTGTCGTTCAGCGTGCGGGCCGGCACCAGGGCGTTGATGCTCACCTCGGGGTCGTCCGGCCGCCACTGGATCTCACGCAGCGCCAACCGGTAGCGATCGGTGGCGAGCATCGACAGGGTGCTGCCGGAGAGCTCGACGCGGACGCCGGTCATCATCGGCAGCGTCTCGTCACGGCCGGCGGCGACGGCCACCTGGGCGACGGCGGTGGCGAACGCGGCGGCGTCGACCGTGCCGGCGCTCTGCGGCATCTCGGGCAGCGCGGGGTAGTCCTCCACCGGCATGGTCGGCAGGGTGAACCGGGCGCTGCCGCAGACCAGCTCGAGGTGGGCACCGACCGCGGCGATGTCCACGGGCTTGGCCGGCAGCGCCTTGGTGATCTCGGCGAGCAGGCGACCGGAGACGAGCGCGGCGCCGTCGGCGTCACCCTGCACCTCGACGGTGACCTGGCTGGACACCTCGTAGTCGAACCCGGAGACCCGCAGGTTGCCGTCGGTGACGCGAAGCATCACACCAGCGAGCACCGGTACGGATGGCCGGTTCGGCAGGCTCTTCGCGGTCCAGGCCACGGCTTCGGCGAGCGCGTCGCGCTCCACTCGGAACTTCATCAATGCCTCCGCGTCGACGTCAGCGACAACTCTCTCATGCCGACCGCTGCCTACCGTCCCGCCCAACCGTGCGGGTACCCATCGCACCTTAGGGCGCGGGGGCATCGGCTGTGCGCCCGACCCCGTGGTTCGTGTCGGTGCTGACGGGTTGATCCGGCAGTGCTCGGCCCGATCCACAGAAAGTCCAACGGTGATGATTGGTTTTTGTTCTCTTAGAAGAGATAACTCATCGTCTTCATCGCACCTGTGCAAACTGTGGAGAACTCGGGTCTGCGCAGCTCAGACAGGTTATCCACCGGTGATTTGCCTGTGGAGAACCGGGGGTACAACCGCCTGGTTCGTCCACAGCCCGGCTGCGGCGGCTGGTTGTCCACCGTTGTCCACCGGTTGTCCACCGGTAATCCACCGACTTTCTCCCCATGCCTGTGGATCACCGAGAAGATCACCATTGCCGTCATCCCCAGAACCTTCAACAGGTCGTGCACAGGGCGACGCTTGCCGGTGGACAACGGCGACGTTGTCCCCAAGCGTCCACAGCGTCGTACACAGGGTTTCTCCACAGCCTGTGGGTAACCGGCGTGGGACGGACCGTAGTTATCCACCGTCGGTGGACAACGAGCTGTGGACAACGAGCGAGGATCGAGGCGGACACGGCGTCGATGCTGTGGTCTACACCATGTCGAGGGTCAAGCCGGAACGGCGCCGAAGACGAAAAGAACGCCCGGCCGGAGGTCCGGCCGGGCGTGTTCCCGGGGCTGCGTGCCGTCGCGTCGGCTTACGTACCCCTCAGGTGTTCTGCTTGATCCGGTTCGTCAGCTCAGCGATCTGGTTGTAGAGCGAGCGGCGCTCGGCCATCTGCTGACGGATCTTGCGGTCGGCGTGCATCACGGTGGTGTGGTCCCGGCCACCGAAGGCCTGCCCGATCCGGGGCAGCGACAGCTCGGTCAGCTCCCGACACAGGTACATGGCCACCTGGCGGGCGTTGACCAGCACCCGGGAGCGCGACTGACCCCGCAGGTCCTCCAGGCTCACCCCGAAGTAGTCCGCCGTGGAGACCATGATCTGGTCCGCGGTGATCTCCGGGCCGGCGCCGTCCGGGATGAAGTCCCGCAGCACCTCCTCGGCCAGCGACAGCTCGACGGTCGACCGGGTCAGGCTGGCGAACGCTGTCACCCGGATCAGCGCGCCCTCCAGTTCCCGGATCGAGTTCGACACCCGGGAGGCGATGAACTCCAGCACGTCCGGCGGGGCGTAGAGCCGCTCCTGCGCCGCCTTCTTCTGCAGGATCGCGATCCGCGTCTCCAGGTCCGGCGGCTGGATGTCGGCGAGCAGACCCCACTCGAACCGGGTCCGCAGCCGATCCTCCAGCGTCGCCAACTGCTTCGGCGACCGGTCCGAGGTGATCACGATCTGCTTGTTGGCGTTGTGCAGGGTGTTGAAGGTGTGGAAGAACTCCTCCTGCGTGCGCTCGCGGTTCTCCAGGAACTGGATGTCGTCGATCAGCAGGATGTCGACGTCGCGGTAGCGCCGCTGGAACGCGCTGGTCTTGTCGTCCCGGAGCGAGTTGATGAAGTCGTTGGTGAACTCCTCGGTCGAGACGTACCGCACCGACCGGGCGTTGCCGAGCGTCGTGGCGTAGTGCCCGATGGCGTGCAGCAGGTGCGTCTTACCCAACCCGGAGCTGCCGTAGATGAACAGCGGGTTGTACGCCTTCGCCGGCGACTCGGCCACCGCCACGCTCGCCGCGTGGGCGAACCGGTTGGACGAACCGATGACGAACGTCTCGAACATGTACTTCGGGTTGAGCCGGTTGCCGCCGGTGTCGGCGCCGGGCAGCCGACGATCGTCGCGGCCTCCCGCCCGGTGGTCCACGCCGCTGCGGCCCGGGCCACTGTCCGTTCCGCTGTCCCGAGGAAGCGCACGGATCACGTGCTGGTCCCGCGGCGACGCCGCGTCCTCCCGGTAGCGCGGCTCGTAGGGCCGGGTGTCCGGGCCGGGCGGGTCCAGGCGGGCGGTCTGTTCGTCGTAGGAGCGCCGGTCCGGGCCCGACCGGGGCGGCCGCTGCGGCTCCACGAACGCGGCGCTGAACAGCGCCTCCTGCCCGTCCCGGCTGGTCGGGATCAGACCCGACCGGTGCCCGTCGAGGCTGGACGCGGCGGGCGGACCGGCCGGCGCCGGTGGCGGGCCCGGCTCGGAAGCTCGCGTCGGGTGCTGCTGCTCGGGGACGCGGCCCTCGGGGTTCGGTCGTCCGGCAGGGTCGTCGTCGAACGGCCCGGCGGGGGGACCCTCGACGTCGACCGGCCCCGGTTCCGGGGCACTGCGGTAGACGGTGCCGGCCGGGCGGCCCGCGGCGTCCTCGGCCACCCGCACGGTGACCGCCACCTGGATCGGCCGGCCGAGCCGGCGGGTGAGCGCCTCGGTGATCGCCGGACGCAGCCGTGACTCGATCACGTCCCGGGTGAACGCGTCCGGGACGGAGAGCAGCGCGGTGTCCTCGACGATCGCCCGCAGCCGGGTCAGTCGGAGGTAGGCGCGCTGCTGGGCGGAGATGATCTCGTCGGCGAGCTCGTCGGTCGCCGCTAACCACACCGCGGCAAGGTCGGTCGTACCGGCCACCGTCGTGCCACCCCCTCGCCTCTGCTCCCGGCCGCCGCTGTCTGCCAGCCGGCCGTCCCGGGCCCGCCGCGTTCGCGGGTGGAACATCACCCACCCGGACGGTTGACCAGTGGTCGTCCACAGGTTATCCACAGCCTGTGTACCGACCGATTGTGGCCTCCCGCCGGACGCGGGTGGGACCTGCCCCTGCCTGAACGGGCGTTGAAGCGGGTTCACCGTGCCGAACGATTCACTACCTTGTCCGGTCTTGCCTGCGCGCGACGACCGGAGCATCCGACGCTCACCGCAATCGGGCACGGTAACAGCGTTGTCCCTGCGCCATCAACCGGCGACGTGCCCGGGTCCTTCTCGGCATCAGCGAAAACGGCCGCTTCGGTCCCGGGCGCGTCCCAGTGTCCGCCGCCGCGGGGTGTTTGACGGTCATTGCACCCCTGCGTAGGCTGGAGCGGCTGCTATTTCGCCCTCTGCTAGGGTGATGGGTGCTTGCTGTCCGCGGTCGCATCCCCGCAACGCCGAGGTCCCGCTCCGCCGGGCAGCACCGATCGGGGGCCACCGTCGAGGTGGCCTGGACCACCCCACGACCCCGGCGATCCCGTCGCGCGGGGCGCGTACGAAAACGGAGAGCCTGACGTGAGCAAGCGCACCTACCAGCCGAACAACCGCCGGCGCGCGAAGACCCACGGCTTCCGGCTGCGCATGCGCACCCGTGCCGGCCGTGCCATCCTGTCGAGCCGTCGCGCCAAGGGTCGCACCACCCTGTCGGCCTGAGCCGACCGGGCCGGTCCAGGGGACGTGGGCAGTCGTGCTGGCCGCCGCACAGCGACTGCGGCGCAGTTCTGACTTCGCCGCAGCGGTTCGCGGTGGCCGACGCGCCGGACGAGGCGCCGTCGTGGTCCACCTGACCGTGCCGGCGCCCGTGGCCCCCAGCACACCGACCTCGCCGGAGCCGGCGCGGCACACCGGTGCGGAGCAGTCCTCCGCCCCGGCCCGCGCCGGCTTTGTCGTGTCCAAGGCCGTCGGCAACGCGGTGGTCCGTAACCGGGTCCGGCGCCGCCTGCGGGCGCTGGTGCGGGAGCGGCTGGCCGCACTTCCCGCCGACAGCACCCTGGTCGTCCGGGCGCTGCCCGCCGCTGCCGACGCGTCGTACCCCCGACTCGCCGCAGACCTGGACGCCGCCATCGCGGCCGCCCGGTCGCCCCGAGAGCGGCGGTCCAGATGAGTGCCGGCCCGACCACCCCGCGCCCGCAGTCGACCGGTGCCAAGGTGCTGATCGCGCCCATCATCGCGTACCGTCGGTGGATAAGTCCGGCACTGCCGGCCCGCTGTCGGTTCTACCCGTCGTGCAGTGCGTACGCCCAGGAGGCGGTAGCCCGGCACGGCGCGCTCCGGGGAGCCGCGCTGGCGGTCCGGCGGTTGCTGCGCTGCCACCCCTTTCACCCTGGTGGACATGACCCGGTGCCGGAGCCGGGCGGCCGCCGACGTGCTGATGTGACTGGAGCCCCGAATTGAGTCTGAGTCTCGACTGGATCTACTACGCGATTTCGTGGATCCTGCTGACCTGGCACTCTGCCTGGGACGCCATCGGGGTGCCCGTCGGCGCGGTGATCGGCACCAACTTCGCCTGGATTCTGGCCATCGTCTTCCTGGTGGTCACCGTCCGGGTGATCCTGTTCCCCGTCTTCGTCAAGCAGATCAAGTCGCAGCGGGCCATGCAGGCGCTGCAGCCCAAGGTCAAGGAGCTGCAGGAGAAGCACAAGGGTGACCGGGAGACGCTCCAGAAAGAAATGATGGAGCTCTACCGGAAGGAAAAGGCCAACCCCCTGATGGGCTGCCTTCCGATGTTCCTCCAGATCCCGGTCTTCCTCGGCCTCTTCCACGTGCTGCGCCGGCTCGACCCGGCCAAGCAGAGCAAGACCCTCTACGGCTGGACCGCCGACCAGTTCGAGAGCGCCTCCCAGGCGAAGCTCTTCACCGCCCCGATCGCCGGCAAGTTCGGCTCCACCGCGGACGAGCTGGCCCGCCTCGGCGCCAACGGCACCACCGTCAAGGTCATCGCCGGCATCCTGGTCCTGGTCATGATCGCGACCACCTACCTGACCAGCCGTCAGATGATCCTCAAGACCGGCTGGGCGGAAGACCCGCAGCAGCGGATGATCCAGCGGCTGATGCTCTACGGCATCCCGGCGTCGCTGCTGATCTCCGGTGCGATCTTCCCCATCGGCGTGATCATCTACTGGGTCACCAACAACCTCTTCACCCTCGGCCAGCAGCAGTGGGTGCTGCGCAAGTTCCCGCCGCCGGTGACCGCCAAGAAGACCACCCCCGCCGTTGGCACCCGCAACCCCGTCCAGCCCGCCAAGTCCGGCGGCCTGTTCGGCCGCGGCAAGTCGGCCCCGCCGGCGCCGGTCAAGGCGACCGCGCCCAAGGTGGCCGGGCCGAAGCCGGGCGCCAAGCCGGTGAACCCGAAGAAGAGCCGCCCCGCCAAGCGGCAGGGCTGACCCGTCCGGGCCGTCGCCGGGCAACCGGCGGCGGCCCGTTCCGCACCGCGCAGCCGCCGTATGGCCGGCGCCGGGCGGAACCGACCGCGCGTGACGCGGCCACGGGCGACACTGCCCGTACAGACGTGCCCGTGGGCACCGGCGACCTCCCGCCGGCCCCGGGAAACCAGCGGACCCGACGGTCCGGCCGAGCGAGTACGGAGATGAGACCGTGACCGAGACCAGCATCCCCCGCGCCGAGCAGTCCCTGGACGAGGAGGAGACCGCGCCGCTCGCGGTGGACGACGACAACGACGACGACGAGACCGACGCCCCGGAGTCCGACGACACCGAGGCCGGCGCCGGCGGCCGTACGAAGAAGGCGGTCGGCGAGGGCGACCTGTTCCGGCAGAGCGAGATCGCGGCCGACTACGTGGAGGGGCTGCTCGACATCCTCGACTACGACGGCGACATCGACGAGCTGGTCGCCGGCGGCCGCCCGGTGGTCGAGGTGGTCGGCGCCCGACTGCAGAACCTGGTCGGTCAGCGCGGAGCCACCCTGGAAGCGCTCCAGGAGCTGACCCGGCTCGCCGTCTTCCGGCAGACCGGGACGCCGAGCCGCCTGCTGCTCGACGTCGGCGGCTACCGCGCGAACCGCCGTAAGGAACTCGCCGCGGTCGCCAAGAACGCGGTCGAGAAGGTCAAGGAGTACGGCGAGCCGGTCCGGCTGGAGCCGATGTCCGCGTTCGAGCGCAAGTGCGTGCACGACGTGGTCAACGCCATGTCCGGTGTGGCGAGCGAGTCCGAGGGTGTCGAGCCGAGCCGCCGCATCGTCGTTCGGCCGGTGGACTGACCGGGTGACCCACGACGACACCACGGCCGACGCCGTGACCGGCCCGGGCGGCACGCCGCCCGGGCCGTCCCCTGTCCGGCCCGAGTCCCCGGGCACCGATCCGGCGCTGGACGGGGCGGGTGGCGGTACGCCGCCGCCGGCCGACGCGGCGCTGCCGCCCGAGCTGGCTCCGGCCGCCCTGGCGCTCTTCGGCGAGCGCCTCGACGTTGCCGCCGCGTACGCCGAACTGCTGGCCACCGACGGGGTGGTCCGGGGTCTGATCGGCCCCCGCGAGGCACCTCGGATCTGGGACCGGCACCTGCTCAACTGCGCCGCGGTCGCTGAGCGCATCCCGGCCGGGGCGACCGTGCTCGACGTCGGCTCCGGTGCGGGTCTACCCGGTCTGGTCCTGGCCATCGCGCGCCCCGACCTGACCGTCACCCTGATCGAACCGCTCGCCCGGCGGACGTCGTTCCTGATCGAGGTCGTCGAGCGACTCAGTCTGACCAGGACGGTGCGCGTGTTCCGCGGTCGGGCCGACGAGGCTGCCAGCGGGTCGAGCGGCCGGGAGCCGATCAGCGGGGACGTGGTGACCGCCCGCGCGGTCGCACCACTGGACCGACTGGCGGCCTGGAGCCTGCCGCTGGCGGTGCGGGGCGGACGGCTGCTGGCGCTCAAGGGTTCGTCCGCGGCAGCGGAGATCGAGGAGCACGCCGACGTGGTGGCACGCCTCGGCGGTGGGGAGCCGGCCGTACACCTCTGCGGCGTCGGAGTGATCGACCCACCCGCCACCGTCGTGGAGATCGTCCGCGAGCGGATGGTCGGTCCGGCCCGTCCGGCCGCCAGCAAGCGATCTCGGGGCGGACGCTCCCGTCGCCGCTGACGGTGCGCGCCATCGGGCGTCCGGCCGGTGGGTTGCCTCGTTGTACCGGTGCGGATGGACGAGGGGATGAGAACCCGACGTGGACCGGCCGCGCCCGTCCGCCGTAGGCTGACCGCGCGTCGATAGTGTGGAACGGCCGGCGGCGTCACGGGTCTCCGACCGCTCCCGAGGGTCGTACGCTCCGGGGTGCGAGCGCGGGTGCGGCCAAGGTGACCGGGGCGCGGACCGACCATCCGAAGCGGGCAGGGATGACAGGTGCATGACGACGGTAGGTACGACGATCCACGCGTGACCGGGTCAACCAGCGACCCTGTTTCACGTGAAACCGACTACCCCAGCTGGTCGCCCGGGTCGTCGCCTCAGCCGGCGGAGAGCGATCCGCCGGTGGTACGCGACGAGCCCGGTGGGCACGCGACCGGATCAGAGGTCCCCGAGCCGACGGCTGCTCGCCGGGCATCGGAGGGATTGGCCCGGCCGGTCAACGCCGCAGAGGTGCGAACGGCCTCGGGGCGACGGAACACCGCAGCGTCGGTCCGCTTCGAGCCGGCCGTACCGCAACAACCCAACGCGGCGGGTCGGGACGCCGCGCCGGCGGTCGCCGACATGCCCGTCGCGTCGGCCGAGTCGCTGGCCGCCGTTGCAGACGACTCCACGTACGTTTCACGTGAAACCCCGACGCGCGAAGAGGATGACCCACCGTTGGCTATGGAGGCGATGCGCGCCGTGCAGATCCTGAATCCCAGTGGCGAGGTGACCATGCCTCGGCCGGACCGGACCCGGGTCATGTGCGTCGCGAACCAGAAGGGCGGCGTGGGCAAGACCACGACCACCGTCAACCTTGCGGTGGCGCTCGCCCTGCACGGCAACCGGGTGCTCGTGGTCGACCTGGACCCGCAGGGCAACGCCTCGACCGGGCTCAACGTCCCGCACCACACCGGCATCCCCGACGTCTACGACTGCCTCATCAACAGCGTGCCGCTGTCCGAGGTGGCGCAGGCGGTCGAGGGCATCCCGAACCTCTGGTGCGTACCGGCGACGATCGACCTGGCCGGCGCGGAGATCGAGCTGGTGTCGGTGGTGGCGCGGGAGTCGCGCCTCGACCGGGCCATCGCTGCCTACCCCGGGCAGTTCGACTACGTCTTCATCGATTGCCCGCCCTCGCTCGGCCTGCTCACGGTCAACGCGTTGGTCGCCGCGCAGGAGGTGCTGATCCCGATCCAGTGCGAGTACTACGCGCTGGAGGGGCTCAACCAGCTGATCAACAACATCAACCTGGTGCGGCAACACCTCAACCCCAAGCTCGATGTCTCCACCATCCTGCTGACCATGTACGACCGCCGTACCCGCCTCGCGGACGCGGTCGAGCAGGACGTCCGGAACCACTTCGGCGACAAGGTCCTCCAGGCGGTCATCCCCCGCAACGTCCGAGTGTCCGAGGCACCCAGCTACGGCCAGTCGGTGATGACCTACGATCCCGGTTCGCGGGGTGCCACGAGTTACTTCGAGGCGGCTCAGGAAATCGCCGAGCGGGGCGTGAAGGAGCCGGTGGGCCGGAATGCGTAGTGCGGACGAATCGCTGGGAGGCGTGGCATGAAGAACCGTCCTCGGGGCGGTCTGGGTCGAGGCCTTGGGGCGCTCATCCCGACCGGGCCGGCGCCGGGTTCCGCCGGCACCGTGACGGCCGAGCCGGAGAACGGGCATGTGGATGACGAGGCGGCCGCCGCTGCGCTGCCGGCGGTGACGCCCTCCGGCCCGCCGCCGCAGCCGGAGTCGACACTCAGCCCGGTGCCGGGGGCCCGCTTCGCCGAGATCCCGGTCGACGCGATCGTGCCCAACCCGAAGCAGCCCCGGCAGGTCTTCGACGAAGATGCGCTGGAGGAGCTGAAGATCTCGATCCAGGAGGTCGGGTTCCTCCAGCCCATCGTCGTCCGCCAGCTCGACGACGAGAAGTACGAGCTGGTGATGGGCGAGCGGCGGTGGCGGGCCGCCCAGGCCGTCGGGCGGGAGAACATCCCGGCGATCGTCCGGGACACCCGCGACGACGCCATGCTCCGCGACGCGCTGCTGGAGAACATCCACCGGGCCAACCTGAACCCGCTCGAAGAGGCGGCCGCGTACCAGCAGCTGCTGGAGGAGTTCGGCGCCACCCACGAGGAGTTGGCCCGCCGGATCGGGCGGAGCCGCCCGCAGATCTCCAACACCATTCGGCTGCTGAACCTGCCGGCGCAGGTGCAGCGGCGGGTCGCCGCGGGGATCCTGTCCGCGGGCCACGCCCGGGCACTGCTGAGTCTCGACGAGGCGGAAGCCCAGGAGCAGTTGGCGCTGCGAATCGTGGCCGAGGGCCTGTCCGTTCGGGCGACCGAGGAGATCGTGGCTCTGACCCTGAACGACGGGTCGGCGAAGGGCCAGGCCGCGAAGCGGCGCCCGAAGCCGCACGCGCCGGCCCTGACCGACCTGGCCGATCGGCTGTCGGACCGGTTCGACACCCGGGTGAAGGTGGACATCGGCCGGAGCAAGGGCAAGATCACGATCGAGTTCGCGACGGTGGACGACCTGGAGCGGATCGTCGGGATCATCGGAGTGCAACAGGAGGGCGGGGCCGAGGACTGACCTCCCCTGCCTCCTGCGGCCGCGCTTCCCTTCGGGTGCGCGGCCGCTCTGCATTCCGCCTCCGCCGGTTTCACGTGAAACGGGTGCGGTTCGCGGCCGGGGCGTCGAGACGGTTCGCCATCCGCCCGATCGCCGAGCCCGACCGGCTCGACGTCCTCGTCCTGCCGGTCCGTCCCGCCGATCCGGCAGCCGGTGGCGACGCCCCAGGCGAGACGGTGCCTACCGCCGTGGCGCCTCCGGACGGCATCGCCGAGGAGGCCGCGGTGCTGGCCCCGGTCGCCCGGCTGAACGGTGGAGCCGGAGAGATCCCTTGTCCTCCTCGCAGATCCGGCTCGTTTCACGTGAAACGGAGGCTCGTCACTTTGATTGCGGACCGCCAGGGTCGACCGGCGACGGAACGGCCCTTGTGGGCCGCTGAGTGCCCCGCTGCCGCCTTGAACGCCGCGCCGGGTGGTCTTGGTGGTCGAGTCGTCTCACGGGCCTGCTGGCCGCTGTGGATTGCCGACGTCTGCGCCACTGCTGCGGCGGCCGCGTGCCCCGCGTCTCCAAGTCCGCCTCTCCGCGTCCGCGTCTCCCACCTTCGGGCCTTCAGGCCGGTACTCCCGCGTGCCCCGCACCTCCGCACGTGCCGTCTACTCGACGCCTCCCACCTCCCACTCCCTCTGGCCTAACGGCGCAGCGTCGAAGCCCTGCCTGACGCCTGAAAATCAACGCGGCGACCGGCGCGGGCCACAACTTCAGGGATGTTGTTGGCTCCTGAGCGGTGGAGACCACAACATCCCTGAAACTGTGTAGATCTTGGCCCAGCACGGCGGCGTGGAGGCGAAGGCCACGGGCCGCCGTCGAGTCCTTGGTGGTGGTTCAGGCCCTGAGTGTCGGCCGCCTCAGGGTGACCCCCGGTCTTCGGATGGTCCTGGCCTTGGGCCGTCGTGCGGGCTCGCGGGGTGGCCGGGGGCCTAGACGGTCGTCCGGTCTGGGAGGCGATCGGGCGATCGGACCGGCCTCGCGTGCCCGACCGAAGCAGGCGGCGCAGAGCGGCTGGACCAGGACCTGGCGGAGCAGCCTCAGGACGTGCGACGAGCAGACCCGGATCGGCCGGCGTGATCTGCGCCAGAAGACATCCGTCCTTCAAGGCGGGCACGCCGTCTGGCGCCCGGTACGGCCGCCGTGCCCGCCGCTCATTCCCTCAGTCGCCATTGGCGCCCGGCACCACGCGCCGGTGTCGCTGCCCCGAACGAGCGGCCCACTGGCCGGCCCACCATCGAGTCCCGACACCGTCCCGAAGCCGACGGGTGGCGGAGCCCTCGCCGACCCCTAGGAGCGGTTGTCGGGCAACGACTGAGGGGCCGAAAAGTTATCCACACCGGTTGTCCACAGGCACCCCCCGTTTCACGTGAAACACCGCGTGAAAGCGGGTGCCAGCCTGTGGATGACGGGGTGTATTCAGGATCTCGGCAGCCTGTGGATATCGCTGCATCGTGAAGCCGGTGGCCCGTACCTCGATCGACGATGAGCACTGATTCGGGCGGCCCATGCCGATCGAACAGGTAGGGACAGCGGTGCCAGACTCGGTTAGGGTCAGCGTCGTGCACGACACCCCTCCCTCAGTCCCGGACTTCACCCAGTGGCCCTCCTTCCCCTTCGAGGGAGACCTCCGCGTGAAGCAGCTCGACGATCCGGTCCCGGTCGAACCGCCACGCAAGGGCGAGGGCCTCCGGGAATGCACCGCCTGCAACGCTCCCGACGACGCCTACATCTGGGTGGGTGAGCGGTGGCGCGTACGTGCCATGGACCGCCCGACCGGCCTGCCCATGGTGCTCATCCTCGAATCCCGCACCCACCTCGACCTCGGTGACCTGCCGAACCTGCTCGCCGCCGAGTTGGGCGTGATGACCGTCCGCCTGGAGCGGGCCATCCGTTCGCTGGACGGCGTGGCGCGGGTGCACGTCAACCGGTGGGGCGACGGCTCAGCTCACCTGCACATGTGGTTCCTCGCCCGGCCGTACGGTCGCCTTCAGCTGCGGGGCACCTTCCTGTCGCTGTGGGACTCGATCCTGCCGCCGATCTCCGAGGCGCAGTGGCGGGAGAATCTGGCGCTCGTGGCCGCCTGGCTGGCCGAGTTCGGTGGCCGGCCGCTCGCCGAGCCGCCCCGCATCCAGTGGCAGGCACCGTCAAGTCTGCTGGCCCAGTCGGCCGCGGCGGACGCCGCCGCGGCCGCGGCGGAGGCCGTGTCGGTCATCGAGGCGGCCGGGGAGATTCCGGAGCCAACGCCCGAGTCCGACGGCGACGGTACGGACACCGGGACCGGTGCGGCAGACGAGCCGGCCGTCCCGGCATCCGCGGCCAGGACCACCGCATCGGCGGTCGCGCCGACGGCCGATCCGGTGCCCGGCACCAACTCCGGGGAGGCCGCCGCCAAACCGGCATCCACTGGCAGCGCCCAGACGGTCGTCACCGCCGATCCGACCGCCCTCGACCGTGGCACCGCCACGGAAGCGGCGGCCGACACCCCGCCCGCCTCCGCTGCTGCGGCCGACACCCCGTCCGCCGCTGGGGCGGCCGACACTCCACGCGACAACGGCCGCAGCGCACCGACGGACGTGCCGACGATCCGCTGATCGTCAGCCGGTCATGAGGTTGGCGGCGGCACCGCGTGTGGCGTCCGCCAACCCATGACCGGGTGGGCCGGCTACTGAGTTCGGAGGTCAGCTGGTGATGCGGCGCGCGACGGCCCGGTTGACCAGGGAGCCGAGCAGCCGGCCGAAGTCCAGGCCGGCGGCCTGCACGGCGAGCGGGAGCAGCGACGTCTCCGTCATGCCGGGCGACACGTTGACCTCAAGTACGTGCGGCTGGCCGGCCGCGTCCACGATCACGTCGACTCGGGAGAGGTCCCGCAGACCGAGCGCGGTGTGCGCGGCGAGGGCCACGTCGGCCACGGTGGCGGCCACCTCCGGGTCCAGCCGGGCCGGAGCGTGCCACGTGGTCCGACCGGCGGTGTAGCGGGCGGCGTAGTCGTACACCCCGTTGCGGGGCACGATCTCCACCGGGGGCAGCGCTTGCGGGCCGTCACCGAGGTCGACGACCGAGACCGCCACGTCCATGCCGGGTACGTAGCGCTCCACGAGGGCCGTGGAGTCGTACGCGAAGCAGCCGACCATCGCGGCCGGCAGCGACGCGGTGTCCCGGACCACGGCGGCACCCAGCCCTGAACCGCCCTGGGCGGGCTTGACCATCAGGGGCAGGCCCAGCCGGTCGGCGATCCGGTCCAGCACGGCGACCGCGCCCAGCTCGGAGAAACGGTCGTGGGGCAGGGCCACCCAGTCCGGGGTGGGGATGCCAGCCTCGCGGAGCACGGCCTTGGCCGAGGGCTTGTCCCAGGCGAGCCGGGAGGCACGGGCGTCGCAGCCGACGTAGGGGACGTCGCACAGGTCCAGGACGCCGCGCAGTGAGCCGTCCTCGCCGGTGGCGCCGTGCAGTGCGATCACCACCGCGTCCGGCGGGTCGGCGGCCAGCGCCGGCAGCAGGGCCACATCGGCGTCCCGCAGGTCGGCCTCCATCCCGACAGCGCGCAACGCGTCGAGCACTCGGCGACCGGAGCGCAGCGACACGTCCCGCTCGTAGGAGAGCCCGCCGGCGAGTACCAGCACGCGCAGGTCGGCCGCGATGGCGGAATCGGTCACGAGGAAGCGCTCGGCAGCGGTCGTACCCATGCCGGCATCATGCCAAGTCGGGGCCCGGCACGTCGGAGCCGGCCCGGCCGCGTCGCCCGGCGGCACCGCCCACGGCGCCGAAGACCCGGCGCATCGCGATCTCCTGCTCCATCACGCCGGCCAGCCGGCGGACGCCTTCACGGATCCGCTCCGGCGGCGGGAAGCTGAAGTTGAGCCGCATGGTGCCGGTGCCGGTACCGTCGGCGTAGAAGCCGGTGCCGGGCACGTAGGCGACCCGGGCGGCGACCGCGCGCGGCATCATGGCCTTCGAGTCCAGCCCGTCCGGCAGGGTTGCCCAGACGAAGAGGCCACCGGCCGGGGTGGTCCAGCTGGTGCCCTCGGGCATCAGGTCGGCCAGCGCGTCGAGCATGGCGTCCCGGCGTTCGCGGTAGACCTCGCGGTAGACCTTGAGCTGCTGCCGCCACGGCATGGTGCTCAGGTACGTCGCCACGGCGGCCTGGGCGTAGCCGCTGGGGCAGAGGATCTGCGCCTCGCTCGCGATGACCAGCTTGTCGCGGACCGCGTGCGGCGCCAGGATCCAGCCCACCCGCAGCCCTGGGGCGAAGGTCTTGGAGAAGGTGCTGAGGTAGAAGACCCCGTCGCGGCGGCGGGCCCGCAACGGCGCCGGCGCCTCGCCCTCGAACCCCAGCTGGCCGTACGGGTCGTCCTCGACGACGAGGAGACCGGCGCGCTCGCAGATGTCGAGGACGCGTTCCCGGCGCTCCTCGCTGAGCGTCACGCCGGTCGGGTTCTGGTAGGTGGGGATGGTGTAGAGGAACTTCACCCGTCGGCCGGCCCGGGCCAGGTCGTCGATGGCCGTCTCCAGCGCCTCCGGGATCAGCCCGTCGGCGTCCATCGGGATGTGGACCACCTGCGCCTGGGCGGCCTGGAACACTCCGAGCGCGCCGACGTACGTCGGCCCTTCGGCGAGCACCACGTCACCCGGGTCGAGGAAGAGCCGGGCCACCAGGTCCAGCGCCTGCTGCCCTCCCACGGTGACGACCACGTCCTCCGGCGACGCGCCGCAGGCGGCGTCGATCCCGGAGAGGGTCATCACCTCGCAGATCCGCTCGCGCAACTCGAGGGTGCCCTGACCAATGCCGTACTGGAGGGTGGTCACACCGTGCTCGGAGCCGAGCCGACCGAGCATCTCACCGACCGCGTCGAGCGGCAGGGCGGCGATGTACGGCGCTCCACCGGCGAGCGAGACGACCTCCGGCCGGCTGGCCACCGCGAAGAGTGCTCGGATCTCGGAGGCGGTCATCCCGCGTACCCGCCGGGCGTACCGGTCGGTGTAGTCGTCGAGCGTCGTGCCGGTCATGACCTCACCTCGATCGCTGCTCGGGTGGTTCCCGCTGCGGGTACCCCGGACGCTGGCGACCATGGCGGCGGGGACACCGATTGTCGATCCTAGTCCGCCGGAGCCAGGGTGCAGGCCTGCCGAGGCGGACCTTCCACATCCCGGACCGCTCCCGGTGTCCCCCGGTGCGGTGGCCATCTGCGCGTCCCCTCCCGTACCGCCGATCGGCGGCGTACGATCGCTCGTCGGGGGCAGGAAGGCGGCGCTGTCGTTCCATGCCGGTCTTACCACCGAGCCTATTGTGGGGATGCGCCATATGTCGCGACGTCTGGTCAGCCTGACCCTCGACACGTTGGAAGACCTTCCTCGCCCGTGCCGCCAGTGCGTCTACTGGGAGTTGGACCCGGTCTCCGCCGACCGGGCCTGTGCCGCCGGGGATCCGGGCCTGGAGAAGGAGGCGTGGGTCTCCCAGACGCTGCTGGAGTGGGGCTCCTGCGGCAAACTCGCGTACGTCGACGGGATGCCGGCGGGCTTCGTGATGTACGCCCCGCCCGCGTACGTGCCCCGGTCGATGGCGTTCCCCACCTCGCCCGTCTCCGCCGACGCGGCGTTGTTGATGACCGCCAACGTGGTCGCGGCGTTCGCCGGCGGCGGGCTGGGTCGGATGCTGGTGCAGGGCGTCGCCCGGGACCTGACCAAGCGGGGGATCAAGGCGATCGAGGCGTTCGGCGACGCGAAGTTCGGCGACGCTGACGACCCGGCGGGCGGCTGCGTCGCGCCGGCCGACTTCTTCCTCTCCGTCGGGTTCAAGACCGTCCGTCCGCATCCCCGGTTCCCCCGGCTGCGGTTGGAGCTGCGCACCGCGCTGAGCTGGAAGTCCGACGTCGAGTACGCGTTGGAGAAGCTGCTCGGCTCGATGAGCCCCGAGACCCTGCTCCGGCCCGTCCGTCCGGCCCCGGCCACCCGTTCCACCGGCGGCTGACCGAACGCCGACGCCGGCCTCAGTCGATCACGGTGCCGGCGGCCACCACAGCCCGCAGCTCGCTGACGTCGATGGAGCCGGTCGGCACGTCCCGCTCGATCGGGAAGTACATCCGCTGTACCGCGGCCACGATCGCCTCCACCACCCGGTCCCGGAACCGCGGGTCGGTCAGGCGGGCGCGGTCCGACGGCGAGGTGAGGTAACCGACCTCGACCCGTACCGCCGGCATCCGGGTCAGCCGCAGCAGGTCCCACGCCTTGGCGTGGGTACGGCAGTCCCGCAGCCCGGTCCGCGCGACGATCTCGCGTTGCACCAGCCCGGCCAGCCTCTCGCCCGTCGCCGAGGTCACGCCGTTGTCGGTGCCGTAGTGGTAGGTCGCCACCCCCTCCGCGTCCGGGTTGGCGTGCCCGTCCAGGTGCAGGGAGATGAAGACGTCGGCGCCGAGCGAGTTGGCCAGCAGCGCGCGGTCGGTGTCCGGCAGGCAACTGTCGGGCGCCGGACCCCGGGTGAGCTGCACCCGTACGCCGGACGCGGCGAGCCGCCCCTCCAGCCGGCTGGCGAGGTCGTGCACCAGGTCCGCCTCCGTCCAGCGCAGCGGCCCGTCGGGCACCACCACGCCCGGGTCGGTGCCCCCGTGGCCCGGGTCGATGACGACCGTCTTGCCGACCAGCGCCGGCCCGGACTGCCGGATCGCGTCGGACTCGCGTAGCCACTGGGGGCGGCCGCCGACGACCTTGCGGCCGATGCGGCGCAGCGCGTTCATGGTCTGCGGTCCGCAGGAGCCGTCGGGCGTGAGCCCGACCTCGCGTTGGAACTGGGCCACCGCGCGGGAGGTCCGGATGCCGTAGATGGCGTCCGCCCGGCCCACGTCGTACCCCATCTCCAGCAGTCGCTCCTGGAGCGACCTGACGTCCTCGCCGGTGAGGGGCACGGGGACCGCGTGGTAGAGGGTGCGGGCGCCGAGCCGCCAGCGGGCGGCGTCCAACGCACCCCAGGTCTCCGATCCGACCCGGCCGTCCACGCTGAGCCCTCGCGACTGCTGGAAGGCGCGGACCGCCCGCTCGGTGTCGAGATCGAACTCGTCCACCGGTGGGCCGGCGGTGGAGGCGAGCAGGTCGAGGCCGGTGAGGATGGTACGGATCTCGGTGACCGCGGGTCCCCGGTCACCGGGTCGGATCGGACGCACGCACGACCCCCTCTGCACGACGCTGGCTGGCCGGGCGGCCCAGGCTTGAGGCTATGCGTTCCGGGGCGGCGAGGTGGCTCGGGCCGGAAAAACGCCGATGGCGTGGGTCCGGAAAACAGCGAACCCCGCACCCGGGGACCGGGTACGGGGTTCGGTGACGTTTCTGCTGGTCAGAGGGCCGATTCAATAAGCCGGACCAGCTCGCCCTTCGGCTTGGCGCCAGCGATCGACTGCACCGGCTGGCCGTTCTTGAACACGGTGAGCGTCGGCACCGACATCACCCGGTAGGCCCGCGCGGTCTCCGGGTTCTCGTCGATGTTGAGCTTGACGATGGTGACCTGGTCACCCATCTCGCCCGCGATCTCCTCGAGCAGCGGCGACACCTTGCGGCACGGCCCGCACCACTCGGCCCAGAAGTCCACCAGAACCGGCTTGTCGGCCTGCAGCACGTCGGCGACGAAACTCGCGTCCGTGACCGCCTTGGTATTTCCCACTATGCCCCTCCTCCGGGATGTTTCCGTTGTCAGCTGATCGTCGCGATGAACCGCTCGGCGTCGAGCGCGGCGGCACAGCCGGTGCCGGCCGCGGTGATCGCCTGACGGTAGGTGTGGTCGACCAGGTCGCCAGCGGCGAAGACGCCGGGCACGCTCGTCCGGGTGCTGGGAGCCTGGACCTTCACGTACCCCTCGTCGTCCATCTCGACCTGGTCGCGGAAGAGCTCACTGCGGGGGTCGTGGCCGATGGCCACGAAGACGCCGGTCACGTCCATCACCTTGGTCTCGCCGGTGTGCACGTTGCGGACCCGCACGCCGGTGACCTTGCCGTCCTCGCCCAGGATCTCCTCGACGGCGCTGTTCCACTCGACCTTGATCTTCTCGTTGCTCAGCGCCCGGTCAGCCATGATCTTGCTGGCCCGGAACGAGTCGCGCCGGTGGATGATGGTGACCGACTCGGCGAAGCGGGTGAGGAAGCTGGCCTCCTCCATCGCCGAGTCGCCGCCGCCGACGACGACGATGTGCTGGTTACGGAAGAAGAAACCGTCACAGGTGGCGCACGAGGAGACGCCGTGGCCGAGGTACTCCTGCTCGCCCGGCACACCGAGCGGACGCCAGGCCGAACCGGTGGAGAGGATGACGGCGCGGGCCCGGTAGGCGGTCTCGCCGACCCACACGGTGCTCACCGCGCCGGAGCCGATGTCGCCGGTGTCCACCAGCTCCACCCGGGTCACGTCGTCGGTCAGGAACTCCGCCCCGAACCGCTCGGCCTGCTTACGCATGTTGTCCATCAGCTCGGGGCCGAGGATGCCGTCGGCGAAACCGGGGAAGTTCTCCACCTCGGTCGTGGTCATCAGCGCGCCACCCGACTGCACGCCCTCGATGATCAACGGCTTCAGGTTGGCGCGCGCGGCGTAGACGGCCGCCGTGTAACCGGCCGGCCCGGAGCCGATGATGATCAGGTTGCGGACCTCGTCCACTGCCGTCTCCCGAGTTGTGTGTATTCGGCGTCGGCGCGCACCGATGCCGATCCAAGTCCGGCAACCCAGGGGTGCCGGAACTGACTTCCAGAACGCCATCGTACGAACCGGGGATTCCCGAGACGGGCATCCGGTGGGTCAGGTCACGTAGAAGGTCATCGCGCAGGTGACCGTGGATTCACCCTACCCGCGCCGAATACCGGCTGTCCGAGCCGGACCCGGGGACCCCGCACTCCGGTCCGGTCACCCAGGCCCAGCGGAGCCCGGCCGCGTCGGTGAACCGGATGACCAGCGCCGGTTCGCCCCGGAACTGCGCGTAGTCGATCACTTCGACCACCAGCGGGGCAGCGCCGTGCTCGGCCGCCACGTCCGCCAGGCAGGTGGTCAGCGCGGCCTCGTCGGTCAACCGCGCCAGCGGGTCCAGCCCGTTCGGCGAGGGCCGACGGCCCTCCTCGGCGTCCACCCGGGGCTGCTCGTCCGGAGAACCGCTCGCCTGTTGCCGGGCGGACGGCTCGACGGTGGCGCCGCCGAGCATCTGGGGCGTGTAGTCCGTGCCGCTGTGCAGTGCCGGTCCCGTGGTGCGTACGGCACCGGCCGCCGCCGCGCCCTCGGGTGCGCTGGCCGGCTGGTTCAGGGCGCCGGTGTCGGCCGTGTCCGAGGCGTTCCTGGACAGCTGGTTGAGGCCGAGCCCGACCCCGATGACGGCGACCGCGGCGACCGCCACCGCCGGTGCCCCGCGCCGAACCCAACGTCGCCGCCGGCGACCCGGACCGGTGGGTGTGCCGCGCTCCGATTCGACCGGGGATGGGCCGGCGGGCGGGCGACCGGGACCGCTGCCACCCTGCACCGGAAGGACCACACGAGTGGGCGCGCCGGGAGCCGGCTCGGTGTCCTCGCCGGTTTCGGTGTCGTCGGGCACCGGATCCGCGGCGGCCAGCGCTGCGGCGATTCGTTCGGCGACCGCCGACGGCAGCTCCAGGGAGGGCTCGGCCCACCGGGCCAGATCGGCGCGGACCTCCGTCACCGCGGGGGCCAGCAGCGCGTACGCCTGGGCCCAGCCCGGGTCGGTGTCCACCAGCCGGGCGACCTCCGCCTGCTGCGGCGTGCCGTCCAGCGCCTCGCCGAGGTAGTCAGCGAGCAGGTCGTCGTCGACCTCCCTGAATCCCTCGGTCGTCACGTGTCCTCCTGATTGGCGTCCCGCCGGTACCGGCCCGACCCCGATCCGACGCCGTCGGCCAGGCGGGGGTTCCCCGGGGTGACGATGGGCACGTCCGAGACCGGCTTGGCACCCGGGTGGGCCGACGGCGTCGCGCTGGCGGCGGGGCGGAGGTGCCCGAGCAACACGGCCAGCCGGGCCCGCCCCCGGGCGCACCGGCTCTTCACCGTCCCCTCGGCGACACCGAGGATGCGGGCCACCTCTGCCACCGGGTAGCCCTGCACGTCCACCAGCACCAGCGCGGCCCGCTGCTCGAAGGGCAGTGCGGCGAGGGCCTCGCGGACGACCAGTGCGGTGTCGTGGTCCTGCGTCGGTGCGGCCGGCTCCACACCGCCGGTACGCGACCCGTCGTCGATCCGGGTGCCGTCGGGCAGCGGCACGGTGGGGTGCGCCTGCCGGCGTCGGATCCGATCGAGGCAGGCGTTCACCACGATGCGGTGCAGCCAGGTGGTGACGGCCGAGTCGCCCCGGAAGCGGCCGGCCGCACGGTGCGCCGACAGCAGGGCGTCCTGGAGGGCGTCAGCGGCCTCCTCGCGGTCCCCGAGGGTTCGCAGGGCCACCGCCCAGAGCCGGTCGCGGTGCCGGTGGAACAGCACCGTGAAGGCGTCCCTGTCCCCGTCGACGTGGGCGCGCAGCAGCTCCAGGTCGGTTGCGGCGTCGCGCCCGTCCATCACCGCGTCCAGCGGAGGCGGTGCCCTGGTGGAGGTGCCAAGCTCACGACCCCTGGACCGTGATCTCCTGCACCCCCAGCTTGAAGCCACCTTCGGCCGGGGGCAGTTCAGTGATCCAGAACAGCAGGTACTGGTACTTCGTGTCCGCGTCGAATCCGTTGAACGTCATCGTGGTGCCGTCGTGCTCCTCGAACGGCTGCCCGATGGCGGTCTTGTAGTTCGCGACCAACTGCTTGTCGCCGTTCGAACTCGACGGCGGGTTGACCGTGCCGGCGAGGAGTTGGGCGGACGCGTTGGTGGCCGAGAGCACCGCCTGCACCGACTTGACGTTGCGCGGTTCGCCGAGGTCGAGCCAGACCCCCATGCCCTTCTTCAGGTTGCCGAAGTTGGGCCGGTCCCGGTAGGTCTCGGTCTCCCAGCCCTTGTCCTCGTCACCGTCGATGACCTTGTCGGCGCCGTCGAGCTCGCTGCGGTTCTTGCTGTCCGGGTCGATGATCCGGACGCCCTTCACGGTCAACTTGCGTGCCGTGCCGGCGGCCGGGGTGGCCTCGGTGGCAGGGGCGGTGGCGGTGGGCGCGGCCGCCGCGTTGTTCTGCGGCTTCTTGTCGTCGTCGTTCAGCGCGCTGATGCCGATGAGCAGACCGACCAGGGCGACCGCCAGCAGGCCGGCGATGCCCACGGCGACCTTGCGACCGCCAGCCGCGGCCAGCGGAGACGGCTCTTCCTCGGTGTCGGCGGCGAACCGCAGCGGCCCGCTGTTGTCCAGGTAGTGCTCGTCCTCGGCCGGCACGTCCAGCCGGGCCAGCTCGGCGGCGAGCACGTCGGACGAGGGTGGCGCGATCTCGGCGTCGAGCAGGTCCATGGTCAGGTCGTCCAGGTACGCGGGCACGCCGGCCCGGACCTGGCGGGGGGCCGCGATCCCGCCGGCGGCGTCGCGGACCGCGTCCGGGATGGCGGCCCGGCCGTGGCCGGCGGTGGCGCCGCGCAGCGGTGCCTCGGCGTGCGGCCAGTGGCCGGTGAGGGCGAAGTAGAGGATGCCGCCGACCGCCCGGATGTCGTTCTCCTGGCTGTCGTCACCGTCGGTGCGGGCGTCGGCCAGGACCACGCGGCCCTCGTCACTGATCATGACGGTGCCGGGGTGGACGTTGCCGTGCACCATTCCGGTGGCGTGCACGGCGGCGAGCGCGCTGGCGACGGAGTTGCCGATCGCCGTTGCCCGGGCCGGGTCCAGTGGACCCTCGGTCGCCAGGTCGCGCAGGGACTGCCCGTCGACCCACTCGCGCACCACGTAGGCCCGCTCGGCCTCGTCGATCGCGTCGTAGACGCCGACCAGGTTGGGGTGGATCACCCGGCTGGCCGCGACGGCGGCCTGGAGCATCTCGGTGGCGGAGTCGCCACCCGGGTATCGCAGCACCACCGCGACGGGACGGCGCAGGATGACGTCGACCCCGCGCCAGACCAGCCGACCCGCGCTGTCGTTGTTGATGTGCTCAACCAGCTCGTACCGCTCGGCGAGAATTTCACCGGCCGTGGGAGCACCGAAGGTCATGACCGGCGGAGCGCTCTCGTCCGCCTCCTGACCCTCGCCGACCTGGGTCACCCGTCCTCCCTCGGTGATCGTGTCGATCGATGGACCCGAACTGCTGGGCATGTGGCTTCCCGCTCTGCCGTCGAAGGAACCGGCCGACCGGTGTCGACGCGCAGCGTCGGCGCCCTGCCGTACCCGTCGAGAGCGACCTTACCCGGGTTGCCCGTCTCTCCGACATGTCATCTTCCCGCCGTACCCGGCGGGGTGCCGGGAGTCGGGGAAGTCGTCCGGTTACGACCGTTGTCAGCCACGTTGCTGGCACATGTACTAGCCAATCTACGGCTTCACCGCAAGTGACCGACGCCGGGGCCGGCCCCGGGTTGGCGCTCCCGCCAACCGGCATGTTCCCACCGATCGGGTCGGCACGCTCAGCCGTACGGTTGGTTATCCACAGGCCGATCCGGCGGGTGACCGGCGAATCGCGGAGTTATCCACAGGAGCGTCCCCAGCCTGGTGATCCGCAGTCACGGACCGTGGGGACACTGACCGCTGGTGTGTGGATGGTCGCGGTCAGCGACCGAGTCGGCGGCGGACCATACCCACCACCTCGGTGATCTCCCCGATCCGCAGCACCATGGCCAGCCCCAGGTACGTTCCGCCGATCACCGCGCCGCCGATGACCAGCTGCACCACGGCCTGCACCCAACTCGGCGTGTCGCCGCCGGGAAGGAGGCTCACCACCAGCAGTCCGACCAGTGCGGCGCCGAGCGCGGCGACCGCCACCCGGCCGAGAGTCCGCAGGATGGCGCCCATCCCGATCCGACCGATCCGGGGTCGCAGCAGCCAGGCGGAGGCGAACGCCGCGGCCAGATAGGAGACGGCGTTGCCGATCATCATGCCGGCTGCCGCGAAGTGGGCGGCGAACGCCACGTAGAGCACCACCTGAACGCCGATCCGCAGCGCCACCACCGGAATGTTGATCAGCGCTGGGGTGCGGGTGTCCGGCAGCGCGTAGAAGGCGAACGTGAAGAGCTGGCTGATCGCGAAGGGCACCAGCGCCAGCGCGGCCAGCAGCAGCACCAGCGAGGTGTCCGCGGCGTTCTCGTCGCTGAACGCGCCGTAACGGAACAGCGCCACGGCCAGCGGGGTGGCCAGCACGGCGTAGCAGACCGCGATCGGGGCGAGCACCGCCGAGACGGTGCGGGTGCCCCGGGACAGGTCGGCGGCGACGTCGGCGTACCGGCCGTCGGCGGCGGCCGCGCTCATCCGGGGCATGAGTGCCGTGATGATCGAGACGGCGATGATGCCGTGCGCCATCATCAGCAGCAGGAAGACGTTGTTGTAGATCAGCGGGCCGGCCGCGTTCTCCTTGCCGGCCCGGTTCAGCAGGTTGAACAGCACGATCAGGCCGACCTGGCTGACCGCGACGTAGCAGAACATCCAGCCGCCGAGGCGGCCCAGCTCGCGCAGCCCGAGGGTGCGGAAGTCGAACCGGAACCGCCAGCGGAAGCCGACCTTGCGCAGCGCCGGCAGCAGCCCGGCCGCCTGGATCGCGACGCCGAGCAGGGTGCCGCCACCGATCAGCAGGATCCGGCCGGGGGTCATCTCGTCGGGCCGGACGATCTCCGCACCGAAGATCGCGATGTACAACCCCGCGGTGGCGATCACCACGATGTTGTTCAGGATCGGCGCCCACATCGGGGCCGCGAAGTGCCCCCGGGTGTTGAGCACCGCGCTGATCAGCGCGCTGAGGCCGGTGAAGAAGATCATCGGCAGCATCAGGTACGACAGCGCCTTGACCAGGTCCCGGAAGTCATCGCCGGTGTTGTCACCGGCGTAGAGCTTGGTCAGCAGGCCCGCCGAGAGCACCGCCAGCAGCGCCGCCCCGGCGAGCGTCAGCACCGCGAGGGTCAACAGCCGCTGGGCGTACGCCTGGCCGCCGTCGGCGTCGATCCTGCGCCGGCGGACCAGCACCGGGATCAGCACGCTGGTGAGGATGCCGCCGAGCAGGAACTCGTAGACCATCCCGGGGAGGATCTGCGCGGTCGTGTACGCGTCACCGACCAGTGCCCCACCGAGCGCGGCGGTCAGCACCAGTGTGCGCAGGAAACCCGTACCCCGGCTGACCAGGCTGCCGACGGCCATCACCGCGCTGTTGGCGGCGGCGCTGGCCTCGCCCACCTGCTCCTGCGGAGGTGCGGTCGACTCCATGGCCGGCTGGTTCAGCGGCTCGGCGGAGATGAACGTGGCGCCGTCCCCCGGGCGCACGCCGGCTCCCGCACCGCCGTCCTGCGCGGCGTTCGCGCTGCGGTAGAGCCCGCCGCTCATCTCCAGCCTCCAAGGGGTACGTCGAGCCGGTCACCGACCCGCACGTCACAGACCATAGTCAACCGGTACCCGTTACCCGCGCCCGGCGGATGGGATGCGGACCACGCCCGATAGGCTGGCGATCCCATGTCCGAAGCCTCCGCTCCCCACGCCGCCGACCGCCGCGAACTCACCGCCGCGCAGCGCAACGCCGTCGCCGAACTGCTCCGGGTCTCCCCGGTCGCCGACGAGTTGGGCCGTCGGTTCGTCCGCGCCGGGTACGAGTTGCACCTCGTGGGCGGTTCGGTGCGGGACGCCCTGCTCGGTCGCCTCGGCGACGACCTGGATTTCTGCACCGACGCGCACCCCGACGAGACGCTGCGGATCATCAAGGGTTGGGCCGAGTCGATCTGGGAGACCGGCCGGGAGTTCGGCACCATCGGCGCGCAACGCGACGGCCTCCGGCTGGAGATCACCACGTTCCGCGCCGAGTCGTACGACCAGGTCACCCGCAACCCCGTGGTCGTGTACGGCACCAACCTCACCGAGGACCTGAAGCGGCGTGACTTCACCATCAACGCGATGGCGGTCAGCCTGCCGGAACACCGGTTCACCGACCCGCACGGCGGGCTGGAGGATCTCTCCGCCAAGGTGATCCGCACCCCCAGCGCGCCCAGTGAGTCGTTCGGCGACGACCCGCTGCGGATGCTGCGGGCCGCCCGGTTCGCCGCGCAGCTGCGCTTCGCCGTGCACCCGGACGTGCACGCGGCGATGAGCCGGATGGCCGCCGACCTGGACCGGATCACCGCCGAGCGGATCCGCGACGAGTTCACCAAGCTGCTCTGCGGCGCCGACCCGATCACCGGACTGCGGCTGCTGGTCGACACCGGGCTGGCCGAGCGGTTCCTGCCCGAGCTGACCGGGCTGAAGCTGGAAATCGACGAGCACGCCCAGCACAAGGACGTCTACGAGCACACGCTGACCGTCGTCGAGAACGCGGTCTCCTACGAGGAGGACGGCTGCGACTTCATCCTGCGGATGGCCGCCCTCATGCACGACGCGGGTAAGCCGGCGACCAAGTCGGTCGGCTCCGACGGCAGGGTGAGCTTCCACCACCACGAGGTGGTCGGTGCCCGGCTGACCAAGGCCCGGATGAAGGCGCTGCGGTATCCCAAGGAGATCACGGCGAAGGTGACCGCGCTGGTCGCGCTGCACCTGCGCTTCTACGGGTACGGGCGGGGCGAGTGGACCGACTCGGCGGTGCGCCGCTATGTCGCCGACGCCGGTGACCTGCTGCCCCGGCTGCACAAGCTCACCCGCTCGGACTGCACCACCCGCAACCGGCGCAAGGCCGCCCAGCTCGCCGCCGACTACGACGCGCTGGAGGATCGGATCGCCCGGATCGCGGCCGAGGAGGACCTGGCGCGCGTCCGTCCCGACCTCGACGGCAACGCGATCATGGAACTGCTCGGCGTACCGCCGGGGCCGGTGGTGGGGCGTGCCTGGAAGCACCTCAAGGAACAGCGCCTGGAACACGGCCCGCTGGACCGCGACGCCGCCGAGGCCGAACTGCTGCGCTGGGCCCGCGCCGAGGGCATCGTCGACTGACGGCACTGACCCGAAACGACGGGCGCCGCCCCCGATCTTTGGGAGCGGCGCCCGTCGGCGTACGGCGTCAGCGCGCCTCGACGGCCGTCCCGTCCACCGAGGCGGTGCCCTTGCCGGCCGGGGTGGACGCGGAGCTGAGCCGGGCCAGCAGGCCGGCCAGGTCGACCCCCGTGAGGTCGCTGCCGAGCTGGAGCCCCTGGGCCACGTTGCCGGCCACCGACCTGGTCAGCGACGAGGCGCCGTCGGTGGAGATGACGGTCATCTTGTCGATCGCCCCGATGGGGGCGCTGGCTGCCTCCACCACCTGCGGCAGCACCTTGACCAGCAGGTCCAGCACCGCCGCCTCCCCGTACGCGGCGAACGCCTCGGCCTTGCGGGCCATCGCGTCCGCCTCGGCCTGGCCCTTCGCCAGGATGGCCGCCGCCTCGGCCTGGCCCTCCCGCTCGACCGCCTCGGCGATCGCGGACCGCCGGCGCTGCTCGGCCTCACCCTCCTTGGCACCCTCGATCGCGTTCGCCTCGGCGAGCGCGGCGCGCCGGGCACGCTCGCCCTCACCGGTGAGCCGTGCCTGCTCCGCCGAGGCCTGCGCGGCGGCGATGACCGACTGCCGTTGCGCGTCGGCGTGCAGCACCGCCGCGTTGCGGGCCGCCTCGGCCTCCTGCTCCACCTTGTACCGGGCGGCGTCGGCGGGCTTGCGTACCTCGGTGTCCAGTTGGCGCTGCTTGAGCTCCGCGTTGCGCTCGGCCACCTTCTGCTGCTCGGAGAGGATCGCCTGGTCGCGTTCCGCCTGGGCCAGTGGCCCGGCCGCCGCGGACTTCGCCTTGGCCGCGTCGATCTCCGCCTGGATGCCGGCCTGCTTGAGGGACAGGTTCCGGTTCGCCTCGGCGATGGCCTCCTCGGCGAGCAGTCGTTCCTGCTCGGCCTGCTGCCGGGCCCGCGCCTCCGCGATTGCCGCGTCCTTGAGCACCCGGGCCGCCTCGGGCCGGCCCAGGTCCTGGAGGTAGGAGCCTTCGGCCAGGATGTCCTGGAGCTGGAAGGTGTCCAGCACCAGCCCCTGGTTGGTCATCGAGTGCTCGGCCTCCTCGGCGACCGCGCTGGCGAACGCCGCCCGGTCCCGGATCACCTCCTCGACGGTGAGCCGGCCGACGATCGAGCGCAGCGCCCCGGCCAGCACCTCACGGGTGAAGTTGTCGATCTCGTCCTGTTGGTGCAGGAACCGCTGTGCCGCGGCCCGGATCGCGTCCTCGGTCCCGCCGACCTTGACGATCGCCACGCCGTGCAGGTCGGTGCGGATGCCCTGCTTGCTCACCGCGCCCCGGATGCCGACGTCGATCCGTCGGCTGGACAGGTCGAGTGACTGGAGTTTCTGCACCACGGGCAGCACGAAGACCGAGGCGCCCAGAACGACCTTCTGCCCGGACATGTCGGTCGACCGGGCGCCGTCGGCGGTCTGCGTGGTGCGGCCCTTGCGGCCGGTGACGATGAAGGCCTCGTTCGGCCCGGCCACCTTGATCCGGGAGAGCACGAAGAACACCAGGATGAGTACGAGCAGTACCGCGCCGCCGATGGCGATCAACAGGGGCATGGCGAAAGTCCCGTCTGCGAGGAGGAGTCAGTAGGTCTCGACGTGCACGCTGGTCTCGCTGAGCGCCTGTACGACGAAGACCTGGGCGCCGATCGGGATCGGCTGGTCGGCGCGGGCGTTGAGCTTGACCGGCTGGCCGGCGACGCGTACCCGGACCTCGCCGTAGCCGTCGACCGGCACCGGCGTGACGACCAGGCCGAGCGCACCGACCAGGTCGTCGCGGGTGGGGGTGGGATCGGTGTGCATGTTCCGCGCCGCCCGGCTCAGCCGGGACGCCAACCAGGCGATGGGCACGGCGGCGAGCAGGCCGCCGGCCGCCGCGCCGGCGATCATGCCGGGGGTACGCGCACCGAGCAGTTCGTTGACGATGGCTCCACCGAACCCGAACGCCCCGGCGAAGCCGGCGACCGTCTCGGTGGAGATCGGCCCGTCCACGTCGGCGTGCCCGAAGTGGAACATTTCGGTGCCGAGCAGGGCGAGCGCCAGCACACCGACGCCCGCACCGCCGATGATCAGAAAGATGAGCGTCCCCGTGGCCACGACCTGCACGGTATCGACGCCACGCAACGTCCCACGGCTCCGCGGGACGCGAGAATGATCTCCGGATGCGGGCTCCGGAGCAGACGTGGCCAGGTCCGGCGGTCGACCATGGTGGCCGGGACCGACCACTGTCGGTGGGGTCGGGGACAATGGGCCCATGCGCTGGACCGTGCTCGACTCACCGATCGGCGAGTTCTCCGTGGCCAGCGACGGTGTGAGCGTCCGCGGCACACATTTCGGGCGGGTCGACGCGGCGGCGGACGAGCCGGACCAGGCGTTGTCCCGGCAGGCCGTCGCCGAGCTGCGGGCGTACTTCGCCGGTGAGCTGACCGGCTTCACCGTTCCGGTGTCGATTCCGCGCGGGTCGGATTTCGAACGGGCGGTGTGGCGGGAGATGACCCTGATCCCGTACGGCGAGACGTTGACCTACGGCGAGGTGGCGCGCCGGGTCGGTGATCCCGGAGCGGCCCGGGCGGTGGGCGTGGCCTGCAACCGGAACCCGATCCCCGTCATCGTCCCGTGCCACCGCATCGTCGGCGCCGGTGGTCGGCTGGTCGGCTTCGGTGGTGGCCTGCCGCGCAAGGTGCACCTGCTGGAGTTGGAGGCCCGGGTGGCCCTGCAACAGGCGTGGTCCTGACCGGTCCGAACCCCTCGGGAAGATCTCTCGTTTATCGACCGATCGGTCGATGTGGACACGTGGTCGTAACCGTCATGATCGGGCGTCATTTCACCGACTCTGCGGGGGACCGATGACCGAGCACGAGGACAAGACCGTTAACCGCCGCCGGCTGCTGCGCCGCGCGGGCACCGTCGCCGCCGGCGTCGCCGGCACCACCGTGGTGGGCGCCGCCGTCGCCGGCCCCGCCCAGGCCGACCCGGGCCAGGCGGTGCTCCAGGGCGCCGCGAACAACGCCGGTGCCACCACCACGGCGCTGACCAGCACCGGGGCCGGGGCCACCCTGCGTCTGGAGAACACGAGCACCACCACCGTCGACGGCACGGTGTTCGCCCGGCCGTCGCTGCAGCTGACGCCGCGCGGGAACGTCCTGAACCCCGCCTCCGAGGCCGGCTCGATCGGCATGGACACCGACGGCAACATCCAGGTGGTCGCCGAGTTCGGCGGCTACAAGTACCTCGAGTACGTGCACACCACGGGCAACTCGAACCAGATCGTCCCGATCACGCCGCAGCGGCTCGTCGACACCCGCTCGGCGGCGTCGCGCGCCCGGATCGTCAACGCCTCGTCGACCACCCTGGACAGCTCGGGTCGCCTGCGTGACGGCCAGACCATCCACATCGACCTGAGCGACTTCGTCAACTTCGGCGACGCCCTCTTCGGCAACCTCACCGTGACGACCGCGGTCGCCGGGGGCTTCGTGCAGATCTTCCCGTTCGGGGCGCCGCGTCCGGCGAACTTCTCGACGATCAACTACCTGACCAACCAGGTGCTCTCGAACTCGTTCATGTCGGGCATCGGCTACGAGGACGTGGAGAACGGTCTGACCGACGCCATCTCGGTCTACGCCGCCCGGACCACCCACATCATCATCGACGTGGTGGCGTTCGTGGTCGGCGTCGGCTCGGTCCACCCGGACATCATGCCGTTCTCGGCCAGCGCGTCGGCGCGCAGCGCCGAGTCGGCCGAGCAGCGTAAGGCGCGCCGGGCGGCCGCTGCCATGAAGAGCACGCCGAGCTGGCAGTGAGCCGGTCGCCGTATCCGGCGACGAGGCAGTGAACGCGGCGAGGGCCGGGTCCTTTCGGACCCGGCCCTCGGTCGTGTGTGGCGCTCAGCGGGTCAGCGCTCGACCTCACCGGCGATGAACTCCTCGACGGCCTGGTGGGCGTCGTGGTCGGCGTACTGCACCGGCGGGGACTTCATGAAGTACGACGAGGCCGACAGGATCGGGCCGCCGATCTTCCGGTCCAGCGCGATCTTCGCGGCCCGGACCGCGTCGATGATGACGCCGGCCGAGTTCGGCGAGTCCCACACCTCGAGCTTGAGCTCGGCGTTGAGCGGGGTGTCACCGAACGAGCGGCCCTCCAGGCGGATGTACGCCCACTTGCGGTCGTCCAGCCACGGCACGTGGTCCGACGGGCCGATGTGCACGTCGCTCTTGCTCATCTCGTGCGGGATCTGCGAGGTGACCGACTGGGTCTTCGAGATCTTCTTCGAGACCAGCCGCTTACGCTCCAGCATGTTCATGAAGTCCATGTTGCCGCCGAAGTTGAGCTGGTACGTGCGCAGCAGCTCGACGCCGCGGTCCTCGAAGAGCTTCGCCAGGGCGCGGTGCACGATGGTGGCGCCGACCTGGCTCTTGATGTCGTCACCGACGATCGGCAGCCCAGCGTCCTCGAACTTCTTCGCCCACTCGGGGTCGGAGGCGATGAAGACCGGCAGGGCGTTGACGAACGCGCAGCCGGCGTCGATCGCGGCCTGGGCGTAGAACTTGGCGGCCTGCTCGGAGCCGACCGGCAGGTAGCAGACGACGACGTCGACCTGCGCGTCGCGCAGCGCCTGCGCCACGTCGACGGGGGTCGCGTCGGACTCCTCGACGATCTCGCGGTAGTACTGGCCCAGACCGTCGAAGGTCGGACCGCGCTGCACGCTGACGCCGGTCGGCGGCACGTCGCAGAGCTTGATGGTGTTGTTCTCGCTGGCGACGATCGCCTCCGCGAGGTCCATGCCCACCTTCTTGGCGTCCACGTCGAATGCCGCGACGAACTCCACGGCGTTGACGTGGTAGTCGCCGAAGGCGACGTGCATGAGACCCGGGACGCGGTCGTTCGGGTCGGCATTCCGGTAGTACTCGACGCCCTGAACCAGGGACGAGGCGCAGTTACCCACACCGACGATGGCGACGCGGACGGAGCCCATAGCGTCTGCCTCCTTCTTTTCTGTCACGGCCGCTCTTTCCTGGTCTCTCCAGGCGGAGGCGGGCTGTTGTCTTCTCGTCGGCCGCCGGCCGTCCCGGTGTTCGGGACCGTCGGGGCTCGGCCGGAGCGCTCGTTGGCGATGAGCTCCTCCAGCCAGCGGACCTCGCGCTCACAGGCGTCAAGGCCGTGGCGCTGCAGTTCCAGGGTGTAAGCGTCGAGGCGCTCGGCCGCCCGGCCCAGCACGTCGCGAAGCCCTTCGCGACGCTCCTCGATCTTGCGGCGGCGACCCTCCAGAATGCGCAGGCGGGTCGCCTGGTCGGTCCGGGCGAAGAACGCGAAGTGCACCCCGAAGCCCGTGTCGTCGTACGTCTCGGGCCCGGCCTGTGCGATCAGCTGGGCGAAGCGTTCCTTGCCTTCCGCGGTGATTTTGTAGACCACCCGACCTCGTCGGCTGGTCAGCGCGGGAACCTCCTCGGCGGTGGCGGGCGTCTCGGCAGCTTCGGTGATCCATCCGGCTGCCTGCAACCTGCGCAGGGTCGGATAGAGCGAGCCGTAGCTGATCGCCGCCCGGATCGCGCCGAGTTTGGCGGTCAACTCCTTGCGCAGCTCGTAGCCGTGCATTGGAGACTCCTGCAGGAGGCCGAGGATGGCGAACTCGAGCACTGGCCACCCTCTCTTACCCCCGGCGCGGAGCCGTAACCGCCGCGATGTATCGGACCGATACATCGCACGTTAGCGGTTCGCGGGTGCCAGGGCAAACCCTCGTTCCGAGACCCTGTTGTCACGGATCGTGACCGTGGTCGCCTGGTCGAGCCGGACCGCGTACCCTTCTCCGCATGCGTACGCAGCGCCAGGTCGTCGACTACTCGCTACAGAAGCGAGCGGTGCTGCGTGAGCTCCTGGCCGGCCGGGTCGGCACGTACGACGTCTGCGACGCGTCGCCGTACCTGAAGAACGCCGCCCGGTTCCACGGCGAGCCGACCGACCGGCGCTGCCCCATCTGCCGCAGCGAGAACCTGACCAACGTCCACTACATTTACGGTGACGAACTCAAGCAGTCCGCCGGCCAAGCCCGGACGCTGGCCGAGTTGCCCGTGTTGGCAATGACGCTGCGTGAGTTCCAGGTCTTCGTGGTGGAGGTGTGCCTCGGCTGTGACTGGAACCATCTCGTCGAGCAGTACCTGCTCGGTCGGGACGGTCTCAGCGGCGACGGCGATGGTGAGCAGGACGCGGCGGGTGCCGGAGGCACCGGTCAGCGGAGGCGAGAGGCGCAACGGTGATCTCAGCTGGTTCGACTGGCCCCGGGGCCGTAGACATGACCCGGGACGGTCGACCGCTCGTTGGTCTGATTAGCCCGATTGATACTGCAATGACCTCGGTGAACCGGCACCCCCGTGCCGGTGTCCCGGGTGAAGCAACTCACGGCAACCCGGTGGCGGCGCAGCAGCGCCCCACCGCGACCGGCAGGGTGTGAGGAATGAACTCGTACGGCGATCCCAGTTCTGCGCGCGGACGGGCCCAGTACCCGGGTCCGAACGGCGACCCCGGACCGGGCGCGGACGACGCGTACCGCCGAACCGGCGGTGACTCTCGTGGGAGTGGCTGGTCGGCCCCGGAGGTCCCAGCGTCCCCCGGTCGTGCCTCGGTGACACCGCGGGCCGCCGGTGGACGGGCCTCCGTGGGTGGTTCGGCCGCGGTCCCGCCACGCGGCGCCGCCGGCTCCGCCTCGGTCGGTCCGGCCACGCCCGGCCGACCCGGCCGGGCGTCGGTGCCGGTGTCCCCGGCACCGGGTGTGGCCGCCGGTCGTGCCGGCGCCGGCCGGGCGTCGGTGCCCGTGTCCCCGGCCCCCGGTGCGCCGGCGGGTCGGGCCACGGTGGGCGCGGCGTCCGTCGGCGCCGCCTCGGCGGGCCGGGCCAGTGTCGGCTCCGCGTCCGTGGGCGGCCGGGCCGCGGTCGCACGGGCGAGCGTCTCACCGGTCTCCGGCGGCCCGGGTGGCCCGGGTGGCCCCGGTGGGCCGAACGGTCCGGGCCGTGGTGGTCGGGGCGGTCGCGGTCCGGGTGACCCGGGCGCGGCGGCCAAGGCGAAGAAGCGCAAGCGGATGAACCTGCTGATCGCCGGGTTCGCGGTCTTCATCATGCTCGCCGGTGTCGGCGTGGTCGGCTTCACCTACTACTCGACCAACGTCGTCATGCCCGACGAGATGCCGCTGCCCCTGTCCACGACGGTCTACGCCAAGGACGGCAAGACCCAGCTCGCCAAGCTGGGCAGCGAGAACCGCAGCTTCGTCACCATCGACCAGATCCCCGAGTACGTGCAGCACGCGGTGGCCGCCGCCGAGGACCGGAACTTCTACCGGCACTCGGGCGTCGACTACAAGGGCATCGTCAGGGCGGCGTGGAACAACGTCTCCGGGGGCGACAAGCAGGGCGCCTCGACGATCACCCAGCAGTACGCCCGTAACGCGTTCGAGAATCTCCAGGACGACACGTACGGCCGCAAGGTGAAGGAGGCGATCCTCGCCTCCAAGCTGAACGAGAAGTACGACAAGCCGGAGATCATGCAGCACTACCTCAACGTGATCTACTTCGGACGCGGTGCGTACGGCATCGAGGCTGCGGCGCAGACCTACTTCGGCAAGCCGGCGAGCAAACTCACCGTCGCCGAGGGCGCCGTCCTGGCCGCGGTGATCAAGCAGCCGGTGGCGAGCGAGACGCACAAGGGGTTCGACCCGGCGGTCAACCCGACCGACGCCAAGTCGCGGTGGGACTACGTGATCGCCGGCATGAAGAAGGAAGGCTGGCTGGACGCCCCCGGTCAGCAGGCGGCACCGGTCGAGTACCCCAAGGTGCTGCCCCCGAAGAAGGACGGCGTCGGGTTCGGTGTCGACAGCCCTCGCGGCAACGTCATCAACTACGTCCGTCAGGAGATGGACGCGATGGGTCTCTGCTCCGACAGCGGCGCGGAGGGCAAGACCAGCTGCGTCGACGCGCTGCGGGACGGCGGTTACCGGATCACCACGACCATCGACCCGAAGCTCCAGGCGGCCGCCGAGAACACCGCGATGCAGTCGAAGAAGGGCTCCGAGCTCAACGACCAGCCGAAGAACCTGATGGCTGCCGTCGTCTCGATCGACCCGAAGAAGGGCCGCGTGCTCGCCTACTACGGCGGCGACAGCGGTGCGGACTTCGACTACGCCGGCAAGAACACCGACAAGAACGGCGACCTGACCGGTGGCCACCAGCCCGGCTCGTCGATGAAGGTGTACACCCTGGCCGCCGCCATCGAGGCCGGCATCTCGGTCAAGTCGCACTGGGACCCCACGCCGTACAAGCCCGAGGGTTCCAAGGTCGCGATCGGCAACGCCGGCCGCACCAACCTCAAGTGCGGCAAGTGGTGCACCCTCGAAGAGTCGACGATCCAGTCGTACAACGTGCCCTTCTACTGGGTCACCAAGGAGGTCGGCGCCGAGAAGGTGGTCGACATGGCCAGGAAGGCCGGCGTGACCACCATGTGGGGCGTCGACCCGCCGCAGGCCTTCGACCTGTCGAAGAAGGGGCCGAACCCCTTCGACAACTACACCGGTTTCGGCAAGTACCCGATCACGGTGTTCGACCACGCCAACGCCATGGCCACGTTCGCCAACGACGGCAAGTACATCAAGGCGCACTTCGTCATCAAGGTGGAGCAGCAGGACAAGGACACCGGCAAGTGGAAGGTGGTCGGCAGCGAGCGCATCAAGCCGGAGCAGCGGATCGACAAGAAGATCACCGATGAGGTCACCGGTGTCCTGAAGCAGATCCCCGCCCCCAACAAGCTCTCGCTCGAAGACGGCCGCCAGGCCGCCGCCAAGACCGGCACCTGGGAGTACGACAATAAGGACAACGCCCACGCGTGGACGGTCGGCTACACCCCGCAGAACGCCACCGCGGTCTGGGTGGGCAGCCGGGATCCGAAGAAGCCCCAGATCCGCCTCGCCAGCGGTAAGGCCATCGGCGGTTCGACGCTGCCCGGCCCGATCTGGGAGAAGTACATGAACACCGCGCTGAAGGGCCAGGAGGAGGTCCCCCTGCCCAGCGTCACCGGCGAGGGCGACGCCACCAAGGGCAACGGCAAGGAGCCGGTGGTTACGCCACCGGTCATCCCGGGTCTGCCGGGTGGGCCCGGCGGACCGGGCGGGCAGCCGCCCTGTGACCCGCTGACCAACCCGTTCTGCCCGCGTACCGACGGCAACGGTGGCAACCCGGGCGGGCCAGGAAACGGCAACGGCGGCAACGGCGGCGGGCTACTGCCCGGCCAGGCACCGACCAACCGGGACTGACCCGCACCCACTCCACGACGCCGCCGCCGGCCGGACGACCTGTCCAGCCGGCGGCGGCGTTTCCGTATCCGGATCCGGCGCGCCGGGACGGGACGCGCACCCCCGCCGTACGGCAGGATGCCTTTCCATGAGCACCCAGTCGACGCCCGGCATCGACGACGCCGGAACCACCGACCACCCGTCCCGCTCCGACGGGTTCGTCCGCGGCATCTCCGGCGTGATCGGCGGTCCCCTGGGCGACCACGCGACGGCGCTGGACCGGCCGGCCGGCGGTGAGCGGCGCTTCTGGACCGCCGTCCGGATCGTGCTGGCGCTGGCCTGCCTCACGCTCGCCCTGCACTGGGTGCAGAAGTCCCCCTGCCAGGACGGTGCCTGGCAGAACAACGAGCAGTACACGAAGTTCTGCTACACCGACGTGCTCGCCCTCTACTACGCCGAAGGGCTCAACGAGGGCAAGGTGCCCTACCGCGACCACCCGGTCGAGTATCCCGTGCTGACCGGCTACTTCATGGGGGCGCTTGGTCTGCCGGTGCACGCCCTCGGCGACGGCGACCCGAGCATCAACCAGGGCCAGTGGTTCTACAACCTCAACGCACTGGTGCTGGGCGCGCTCGCGGTGGCCACCGTGGCGGTGATCCTGGCGTTGCGCCGTCGACGACCCTGGGACGCCGCGCTGTTCGCGCTCGCCCCGGCGCTGCTGCTCACCGCCACCGTCAACTGGGACCTGCTCGCCATCGGGCTGGGCGCGTTCGGCCTGCTGGCCTGGGCACGCAAACGGCCGGCGCTGGCCGGTGTGCTGCTCGGCCTCGCCGGCGCCGCGAAACTCTGGCCGCTGTTCCTCCTCGGCCCCATCCTGGTGCTGGCGTTGCGGGCCGCCCGGCTACGCGCCGCGCTCATCGCGGTCGGCAGCGCCATCGCCGCCCTGGTGCTGGTGAACCTGCCCCCCGCGCTGGCGTACCGGGAGAACTGGGACCGGTTCTTCGAGCTGAACAGCACCCGACCGATCGACTGGGGCACGCTCTGGTACATCGGGCGCTACCTGGACGGCAAGGTCGGCGGCGACCCGGCCCGGCTCGGCCCGTTCGAGTGGCTGAACGTCAACATCGGAACCCTCAACACCATCTCGTACGCCCTCTTCGGGCTGGCCTGCCTCGGCGTGGCCGTGCTGGCGCTGCGGGCACCCCAACGACCGCGGCTTGCCCAACTCGCCTTCCTGGTCGTCGCCGCGTTCCTCATCTTCAGCAAGGTCTGGTCCCAGCAGTTCGTGCTCTGGCTGCTGCCGCTGGCCGTACTGGCCCGGCCGAAGTGGGGCGCCTTCCTGGCCTGGCAGCTCGCCGAGGTCTGCTACTTCGTCGCCTTCTACGGCGAGCTGCTCGGCGCGGCGACCAGCCGTCCGGTCTTCCCGGAGGGAGTGTTCGTGCTGGCCTCGACGCTCCGGCTGGCCACCGTGGTGGTGCTCTGCGTGCTGATCGTCCAGGAGATCCTGCATCCCGAGCGGGACGCCGTGCGGACCACCTATCCGGACGACCCGGACGGCGGCGTGCTCGACGGCGCGCCCGACGCACCCTGGCTGGACCGATGGCGCCGGCCCGCACCCGAACCCGTCACCACCACCTGACCCCGGTCAGAGCCGGTAGACCACCGCGTCGCCGACCTCCTGCCGGGTGATGCCGAGCGACTCGACCGGCGTGTTGATGGTGATCTCCCACGGCGTGCCCGGCACCTGGTTGCGCAGCAGCACCACCGTGCGGACGCCGAGCGTGCGCAGGTAGTCGACGCTGGTCTGGTCGGGGAACGACTGGCTGACCCGGCGGACGTCGTCGAGCTGACGCGGGGTGAAGCCGCTGCCGCCGTTCACCACGTCCGGGAAGCCGTCGGTCGACCAGAGCATCACGTGCTGGTCCAGGCTCTGGTTGCTGGGCAGCACCAGCAGCGGTCCCTCCGCCGTGCGGAGCGCGGCCGGCTGGGTCGGCACCACCGGATGCGGGGTGGTGTTCAGGCCCTCGACGGTGACCAGCAGCAGCGGCAGCAGGGTCGCCAGCCGCAGCCACGGGCCAGGCCAGGACGGGATCCGCTGTGCGGCCAGCTCGCGTACCCGGTCGGTGAGGGCGGTGACCGCGCCGGCCGCGAGCAGGGCGAGCAGCAGCGTGGTCCAGAGCATCAAACGCCCGGGGGTACGCAGTGCGCTCCAGCCCGGCGCGTGCTCGAAGAGCGGGATGTAGGTGAAGGTGCCGTCGAAGAAGCGGGTGCCCATCGCGAAGGCCATGGTCACCAGCACACCGGCGAGCAGCAGCAGTCGGTGCCGTAGGCGCCAGACCGAGAAGAACAGCCCGCCCGCAGCCAGGGCGTAGAGCACGAAGCCGGGCAGCAGGGTCATCTCCGGGTGCCACGGCAACGCCGCCCGGGCACCCTCGTGCAGCTCACCCCAGATCCGTGACTCGGCGGGTGCCGTCACGAAGCCCGACGCCGGCGGGGAGAAGAGGCTGATGTCGCCGACGGTGCGCTCGGCGTACGGGTGCAGCTCGGTCACCTTGAAGAACGGGATGGCCATCAGCAGACCGACCCCGGCGAAGAGCACCCCGCCCACCACGTCGGCGATGAACAGTCGGCGGCCGAACGGCGGCGCCTGCCCGCTCCGGAGCCGCCTTACGAGGTAGAGAACGGCGGCGACCAGCACCGCGCCGGCCAGGAAGTACGCGAACGGCAGGCCGATGCCGAAGCCGAGGCTGAGCTGCCAGGCCGCCACCAGCCAGCCGGCGTAGACCCAGCCGTCGTGCCGGCGTTCCGGGCGGTAGCCGTGCCGCAGTGACCAACCGTGCCCACGAGCCAGCATGGCCAGCGCCAGGGGGATGCCGCCGTTGGAGAGCACGTGCAGGTGCCCGGCCTGGGCCAGCCACCACGGCGCGTAGGTGTACGCGACCCCGGCGACGGCGGCGCCGATCCGGCCCGAGCCGAGCTGTCGGGCCAGCGCGTACGCCCCGAGCGTGGCGAGCGCGTGCGCCAGCACGAACATGATGTTGTAGCGGAGCACGGCGTCCTCGGGGCCACTGCCGAGCATCCCGGCGGGGGCGTAGCCGAGGAGCGTGTCGGAGAACGCGAAGCTCCACAGCTCGGGGAAGAACGTGTTGGACTGCCAGAGGTGCGCCGGGTCGGTCAGCAGGATGTGCCCGGACCAGGCCATCTGCCACGCCTGCAGGCTCGGGTCCCAGTAGTCCTGTGGGAGCGTGTAGCGCGGGTACCGCAGCGTCGGCCAGGTCATGAGCACGGCCAGCGCCAGCGCGCCGAGGCTGGCCAGGGTCCACTCGTGGATCAGGAACCGGCCGACGGCGCGGGCCGCCCTGGTGAGGCGGCCGGGCACCGGCTCGGGCGCGGAGGCGAAGGCCTCCCAACGCTCGGGTTCTGTCGACTTCGCCGCACCGTCGCCATCTGCCGCCGCCGCGCCCTTCCCGGCGGCTTCCTTCGCGGAGTCGTCCTTCGCGGTGGAGTCCTTGGCAGGCTCGGATGTCTTGCCCGTCATGGTGGCGACCTTGGCATCGGGAGCGGTGTCGACCTGCGCGTCGCTGTCCTTGGCGGTGTTGGTCTCGCCCACGGCGTCCGCGCTGTCGTCCCTGGCCTTGGAGTCCGCGCTGCCGTCCTTGGCAGCGGTGGTGGTGGCTGCGTCGGACGCGGTGCCGGCCGTGCGGGCGGCGGGGGTGCCGGCGGCGGGCGGGGTGGCCGGTCTGGTCTCGGTGTCACCCGTGGCGGCGGGCCGGGCGTTGCCGGTCCCGGACTGTCCGGTCGTCATGCCGCCGGGCTCTCCGTGCCGAGCTGCTGGCGGAGGAAGTCGATGTCGGCGGACTGCCCGGTCACGCCGCCCGGGGTCTCGACAACCACCGGCGCTCCGGCCGCCCGGATCACCGCCACCACCAACTCCGGGTCGATCGTCCCGCCGTCCAGGTTGTCGTGCCGGTCCTGACCCGAGTTGAACGCGCCCTTGGAGTTGTTGGCGTGCACCAGGTCGATCCGCCCGGTGATCGCCTTGACCCGGTCGACCAGGCCGAGCAGATCCTCGCCGCCGGCGTACGCATGGCAGGTGTCGAGGCAGAAGCCGACCTCGTGGTCGCCGACGGCGTCCCACAGTCGGGCCAGCGCGTCCAACCGGCGGGCGCAGGCGTTGTCGCCGCCGGCGGTGTTCTCGATCAGGACCGGGACCCCGAAACCGCCGGAGTCGGCCGCGTACGCGAAGGTCTTGCGCCAGTTGTCGAAGCCGACGGCCGGGTCGTCGCCGGCGTTGACGTGCCCGCCGTGGACGATCAGGCCCTTGGCGCCGATCGCGGCGGCGGCGGTGGCGTGCCCGAGCAGCAGCTTGCGGCTGGGGATCCGGATGCGGTTGTTGAGCGTCGCCACGTTGATGACGTACGGCGCGTGCACGTAGAGATCGACCTCGGCCGCGCGTAGCTGCTCGGCGTCCTCCCGTGGCTTGGGGGCCTTCCACCCCTGGGGGTCGGAGAGGAAGAACTGCACGGTGTCGGCAGACCGGGCGGCCGCCTCCGCGAGCGGGTCGGTCGAATCGACGTGGGCTCCGATACGCATGCGAGCGAGCCTACGTCGCGCCCCCGACGGGTGGGGTGATGGCCGGCGCGGTGTCGGACGTCGACGCGTCACCCGTGGGACCGACGATCGTTGATGGGTTGGAGCCGGCGGCCAGCGCCCGGTACCGCCGTCGGCGCGAGCGCCGCGAACGGCAGCCGGTGGTCGACGGACCGACAGCGAGGTCACCCCCGTCGCGCGGCCCGGCGTGGCGGGGGGCGACCCCTTCGAGAGACCAGTTCCCGCCGAAGAACAATCTCGGAAATTTGTGCTTTTTCCCCCGACAAGGTACGAGAGCCGTTGTATCGTCAGGTAACAACACGATAAAGCTCCGCGGGGCGTCTTCGGTCCAACCTCATCGGTGTGGTCGTTCCTCCCCAGGTCCCACCCAAGGAATGCGGACGGGACGCCCCGCGGCCTCGTTGACGGGGGTCCACCACCGACCGGTGACGGTCGGACGGTGGGCCCCCGTCGGCACGTTCCGGCGCTGACCCGACCACCCCGGGCATGATCGTCCGGACCGGGTATCCTGGTCAGGTTGTCCGCGTCCGGCCGGGTTCCCCCGGCACGTGCGGGCAGCGACGCACGACCTCCTGCCACGGAAGGACCGTGGCCGCTTAGCCCACAGGAGGTGAGCACGTCTTGCGTCATTACGAGATCATGGTGATCCTCGACCCCAGCCTCGAGGAACGCACCGTCGCCCCGTCGCTCGACACGTACCTGAACGTGATCCGGACCGCGGGTGGCTCCGTTGAGAAGACGGACGTGTGGGGCCGCCGGCGCCTCGCGTACGAGATCAACAAAAAGGCCGAGGGCATCTACGCCGTCGTCGACCTGCAGGCCACGCCTGCTGCCGTGGCCGAGCTGGACCGTCAGCTCCGGCTCAACGAGTCCGTGCTGCGCACCAAGGTCATCCGGCCGGAGATGCGCTAAGCATTCAACCCGGTTCGCCCGGATCAGCCTCCGCGGCTCTGTCGTACGGCTCTGGGAGCCTGTACGACGAGACGCTGAGTGCGCGAGGAGATGGTCATGGCAGGAGACACCACCATCACGGTCATCGGCAATCTGACCGATGACCCCGAGTTGCGGTTCACCCCGTCCGGTGCGGCGGTCGCCAAGTTCCGGGTCGCTTCGACGCCCCGTTTCATGGACAAGACCACCAACGAGTGGAAGGACGGCGAGCCGCTCTTCCTGGCCTGCACCGTGTGGCGTCAGGCGGCGGAGCACGTCGCCGAGTCACTCCAGCGGGGCGCCCGCGTGATCGTCTCGGGTCGGCTGCGTCAGCGGTCGTACGAGACCCGCGAGGGCGAGAAGCGCACCGTCATCGAGCTTGAGGTCGACGAGATCGGCCCGTCGCTGCGCTACGCCACGGCGAAGGTGCAGAAGATGTCCCGCTCCGGTGGCGGTGGCGGCGGCTTTGGTGGCGGTAGCGGTGGCGGTGGCGGTGGTGGTCAGGGTGGCGGCGGAGGCAACTTCGACGACCCCTGGGCTTCGGCTGCACCCTCTCCCGCGCGTGCCGGTTCGGGCGCCAATTTCGACGAGGAGCCACCGTTCTAATGGCGCCGAGCGCCCGCGATCGCAAACCAGGAGCACGTGCAATGGCCAAGGCTGCGGCACTTCGCAAGCCGAAGAAGAAGGTGAACCCGCTCGACAAGGACGGGATCACCTATATCGATTACAAGGACACCGCGCTGCTGCGCAAGTTCATCTCCGACCGCGGCAAGATCCGCGCTCGGCGGGTGACCGGCGTGACCTCGCAGCAGCAGCGGCAGATCGCCCGTGCGGTCAAGAACGCCCGTGAGATGGCGCTCCTGCCGTACACGGCCACCACCCGCTGAGAGGAGGCACCGATATGAAGATCATCCTGACTCAGGAAGTGTCCGGCCTCGGTGCCCCGGGCGACATCGTCGAGGTCAAGGACGGCTACGGCCGTAACTACCTGCTGCCGCAGGGCTTCGCGATCGTCTGGACCAAGGGCGCGGAAAAGCAGGTCACGGTCATCAAGCGGGCCCGCGGGGCACGTGAGATCCGCGACCTCGACCACGCCAACGAGGTCAAGGGTCAGCTCGAGGGTCTCAAGGTCAGCCTGAAGGCCCGTGCCGGCGACGGCGGGCGGCTCTTCGGCTCGGTCACTCCGGCCGAGATCGTCGACGCCGTCAAGGCGTCCGGCGGCCCGGTCCTCGATCGGCGCCGGCTGGAGGTGCCCGGTCACATCAAGTCGATCGGCAGCTACCCGGTGAAGATCAAGCTGCACCCCGAGGTGACCGCGTCGTTCAGCCTGAACGTCGTTCAGGGCTGACGCCAGCAACACCACCACGAAGGCCCGTACCGAGCGATCGGTACGGGCCTTCGTGCGTGTTCGTCGTGGTGCCCGCGCCGGTCAGCCGATCGGTTGACCGGTCACCGCGCTGATCAGCACCGTCGAAAGGCCCCCGCCCACCACCGCCGCGGCGACCGCGATGGTCGCCGAGCGCCACGTGGTGCCGACGCGGCGCAGCAACGCCGCAACCACCAGGCTGCTCACCAGCGCCAGCCCGAACCGCGGCGCGCCGGCGAGCAGCGACTCCAACGCCCGCGACCGGGCCGAGTCGCAGCCACCCCCGCTGATGTCGGTGACGCAGCCGGCCGGCGGCTGGCCGTCCAGGGTCAACAGCCAGACGAAGATCAGCACCGCCGGCACGAGGTAACAGGCCGCGGTGTACAGCAGCGACAGGAAGGGCCCGCTGGGATCCGGGTCGAGCAGGTCGTCCTCCAGGCGCCGCGCCCAGGCGCCCGTGGCCGCCGTCTCGACCCGCCGGCGCACCGACGCCGTCCCGACCGGCGGCTGAACCGTCCGGCGCCCCGGACCGCCAGCACGCGGCACGGGCGCGCTGCGCGGGCGCGGGGCGGTGTACCCGACCACCGGGGACCGGGGTGCCGACGTCGACGAATCCATCCACCGGGGGTCGTCTCCGGCCAGCCGGGTGCCCGACCAGAACCCCTCGGCCCGGCTCGGCCAACCCTCCGCCGCCACCGACCGGTCGGAGCGTGGCGGCACCGTCCGATCCCACTGGTCGTCCTCGACCGCGGACCGCTCCCACTGACCGGTGCGGTCGGACCGCTCCCAGCCACCGATGCTCTCCGCCTGCGACCACTGCCCGCTCAGGTCCGTGTCGTCCGCACCGGCCGCCGGCGGCCAGGCGTGCGCGCCCGAGGCGTCCCACGGGTCGACCGCCGGGGCGTACGTCGGCTCGGGCTCCACCGCCCGCTCGGACCCGCGCTCCCACGGGTCGACAGCCGGTCGGGACCAGGACTCCTCCGCGGCACGGCGGCTTCGTCGGCTGGGCCGGTCCGGGTCCCGTCGGGGCGCCGGCTCGACCGGAGCGGGCTCCAGGTCACCGCCGGACCAGACCACCTGGGGACGGCCGGCGGGCGCACGGCGGGGACGGCGGTCCGGGACCGCTCCCGAGACCGGCTCCCCCTCCACCGAGTCGGCGCGCCGGCGGCCGGAGTATCCCTGGTCCTGCGGACGGTCGAGCGTCCACTCCTGGGTGTGGTCCGAATGTGGCGCCGCGCCGAGTGCCGGCTGCTCCCGCCAGCTCGTTTCGCTGGCCCGCCGCCGGCTGCTTCTCGTCTCGGTGGACCGCCAGCCGGCACCGGAACTCGGCGGCTCCGCTTCGGGATCGTCATCGTCGGGCGCGGCGTGCCGGCCAGCGCCGTCCGCGTGCCGAACCCCCGACTCCAACGCCCACCGTGGAAGGTAGGCGTCGGCTGGCTCGTCCTGCCCACGGTCCAACGCCCGCCGGCGGCTCGAGGTGCGGTAGCGCACGTCCTCGTCGTACGGGTCGACCGGAAGCGCCGGCGCGGGCTCACCCCACGAGGCGATCGGCTGGCGCTCGCGCGGGCTGCCCTCCCCGCGTCCCCAGTCCCGGTAACTCACGGCCGGAGTGTGACCCTTCTGAACCGAAAGCGGAATCCGCTGTCCAGGTGTAGCCGTTCGCTGGAGATAGTACGGGACGATCGTGTCACAGGCCCGACCGAAATATTTCCCTCCACAGGCTGGGGACCACATAACCCCAGGTCAACGCGTTATCGCCGAGAATTCCCCAATGGTTGTCCACAGCCTGTGCACACCCTGCGCACATGCTCGCCCACCGGCGTCCACAGGTTGTCCCGAGGCTCGTCCACCGGCCTTGTTGAGTCGCTGACCTCGGCATCCGTATGGTTGGCCCTCGACCGCCGGCGCGATGGCCCCCGATCGACCGGCCCGGTCGGACGGAAATGTCGTACCCCGGCGATACAGCTGGGACCGGATCCGGCGCAGTGGAGGGGGGACCCGTGTCGGTCACCGACGACATGCGGGCGGAGCAACGCTCCGGCGGCCAGCCGCCCGCGCAGCGAGATGGCCAGTTCGACAAGACCCCACCGCAGGATGTCGCGGCCGAGCAGTGCGTCCTCGGTGGCATGCTGCTCTCCAAGGACGCCATCGCCGACGTCGTCGAGATCCTCAAGACCAACGACTTCTACCGGCCGGTGCACGCCACCATCTTCGACATCATCCTGGACATCTACGGCCGGGGTGAGCCGGCAGACCCGATCACGGTGGCGGCGGCCCTGACCGACTCGGGTGACCTGGCCCGCATCGGCGGCGCGCCGTACCTGCACACGCTCATCGCCAGCGTGCCCACCGCCGCGAACGCCGCGTACTACGCGCGGATCGTCAGCGAGCGGGCGGTGCTGCGCCGGCTGGTCGAGGCCGGCACCAAGATCGTGCAGCTCGGTTACGGCACGGCCAACGGTGGCAGCCGCGACGTCGACGACGTCGTGGACCTCGCCCAGCAGGCCGTCTACGACGTCACCGAACGCCGGGTCAGCGAGGACTTCGCGGTCCTGGCCGACATGTTGCAGCCGACGCTGGACGAGATCGAGGCGGTGGGCGCGCAGGGCGGGATGATGACCGGCGTCCCGACCGGCTTCACCGACCTGGACCGGCTGCTCAACGGCCTACACGCCGGGCAGCTCATCATCGTGGCCGGCAGGCCGGGTTTGGGTAAGGCGCTCGCGCTCGACACCCCACTGCCGACCCCGGACGGCTGGACCACCATGGGCGAGGTCAGGGTGGGCGATCAGCTACTGGCGGCGGACGGTACTCCGACCACGGTCACACATGCCTTCGACGTCATGCATGACCGTCCCTGCTACGAGGTCGAGTTCTCCGACGGCACCGTCATCGTTGCGGACGCGGAGCACCTCTGGAAGACCACCAGCCGGGCGAGCCGGCGGCAGGGACCGGCGCGGCAGAGGCGGCACTGGTCCGAGCCGTCGCTGGCCAAGGTGCGCTCCGCGCACAAAAGTCTCAGTGCCATGGGGAATCAGCCGATCACGCTTTTCGACACGATCGAGCAAGTCGGGCCGGAGTTCCGGCATGTCCTGCATACCGTTGCCCGTGAGGTTGGTTCGACCGGGCGGATCAGCCGCCCCGTCGTCCGTTACGGCAAGGAGCGCAACTGGACCGCTCCCGGCTATCCGGCCGCTCCGCTTCTGACCGCCCTTCTTGAACGCGCCGAGCGGGAGGTAAACGCCAATAGTCGAGCCGACCACGACGGTGTTGTCACCACTGCTGAGATCGCTGCCACTCTGCGCACTGACACCGCCGAGGGGCGGCTCAACCACGCCGTACGTAACAGCGCCCCCCTTCATCTGCCGACCCGTGAGTTGCTGGTCCCGCCCTACACGCTGGGAGCATGGCTCGGTGACGGCCACACCGGCGCCAGTCGCTTCACCACCGCAGATCCTGAAATGATCACCCAGGTCGAGGCGGATGGTTTCGTCGTTCGGCCAAGTGGGCCGATGGTCTACAGCATCCTGCTGCAGCCCGACTCCGCTGCTCGGACGTCCGGCGTCTGCCGGGACTGCGGTACGTCCACCCGTGCACTGCGAGAGAATCCAGAGACCAGGCGGTGTGCTCGCTGCCACGACCAGAACGGTTCTTTCCTCGGGCTGCTGCGTCAGATCGGGGTGGCGGCGGACAAACACATTCCCGGCGTCTACCTGCGCGCCTCCGAAGCCCAGCGTCGAGCGTTGCTGGCTGGTCTCATGGACACCGACGGCACCGTCGCGCCTATGGGTAACCTCCAGTACACATCGACCTCCAAGCGGCTGGCGGAGGACGTGCGCGAGCTGATTGTCAGCCTCGGCTACCGCTGCACTGTCAACATGAAGGCGGTGCGCGGTCGCACTCCCGAGTCGTCAACCGCGTACACGCTGAACTTCTCCACCCCGGACGTTGTCTTCCGGCTCAAGCGGAAGCAGGATGCGCACGCCGGACGCCGGCGCACCGCCTCTGATGTCCGGACGACCTCGCGGTTCATCGTCGATGTTCGCCCGGTGCCGAGCGTTCCGGTCCGGTGCGTCACGGTCGACAACCCCGAACATCTCTATCTGGCCAGCCGGGCGATGATTCCTACCCACAACAGCACGGCAAGTATGGACTTTGCCCGAAATGCCGCTATCCGTGCCAACCAGGCGGCGGCCATCTTCTCGCTGGAAATGAGCAAGGTCGAGATCGTCATGCGACTGCTCTCCGCCGAGGCGCGGGTGCCACTGCACGTGCTGCGCAGCGGGCAGCTCTCCGACGACGACTGGACCAAGCTGGCCCGGTGCATGGGTGAGATCAGCGAGGCGCCACTCTTCGTCGACGACACGCCGAGCATGAACCTGATGGAGATCCGGGCCAAGGCCCGCCGGCTCAAGCAGCGGCACGACCTCAAGATGATCGTGGTCGACTACCTCCAGTTGATGACCTCGCCGAAGCGCACCGAGAGCCGGCAGCAGGAGGTCGCGGACCTCTCCCGTGGCCTGAAGCTGCTGGCCAAGGAGGTCGAGTGCCCGGTGATCGCGGTCAGTCAGCTGAACCGTGGCCCCGAGCAGCGCACCGACAAGCGGCCCCAGCTCTCCGACCTGCGTGAATCTGGGTGCCTCACCGCGGAGACGCGAGTCGTACGGGCGGACGACAACACCGAGATCACCCTCGGCGAGCTGTTGGCCAACAGCGCAAAGGACATCCCGGTCTGGGCGCTGGATGAGAGCCTGCGCTACACCCCCCGCACCATGACCCACGTCTTTCCGAGCGGCAACCGCGAGGTGTTCCGGCTGACACTCGCATCGGGCAAGCAGATCGACGCCACGGCAAACCACCCCTTCCTCGCGTTCACCGGGTGGGTACCCCTCGGTGAACTGTCGCCAGGAGATCGCGTCGCCACACCACGCCACCTACCGCCGCCGATGGCCACCCGGCCGTGGGCCGAAGCGGAGGTGATCATGTTGGCGCACCTGCTGGGCGACGGCTCGTTCGTGCGGCGTCAACCCATCCGGTATGCAAGCCGAGACGAGCTGAACCTTCAGGCCGTAGCGGAAGCGGCGAAGCACTTCGGGATCTCTGCCGTCCGAGACGAATATGCGTCTGCGAGGGTGACGACTCTCCGGCTGCCTGCCCCATATCGACTGGCCCGCGGTCGGCGCAATCCAATCGCAGCGTGGCTGGATGACCTGGGCCTCTTCGGTCTGCGATCGCATGAGAAGTTCCTCCCCTCGGCCGTCTTCAGCCTGCCCAAGGAGCAGATCACCATCTTCCTGCGGCATCTGTGGGCCACGGACGGCTCGGTGACCGTGAATCGTTCAGGCGGGGGCGGGCGCGTCTACTTCGCGTCCACGAGCCGAAGGATGCTCGAGGACATCTCCCGGCTGCTTCTCAGGTACGGCATCACGGCCCGGCTCAAGACCGTCCCGGTGGCGGAACGCCGGCCGCAGTACACGCTCGACATCTCCGGCCGCGACGACCAGCTGAGGTTTCTGCGCGAGATCGGCGTCCACGGGCAGCGGTCGGACGGATGCGTGGCTCTGCTCGCCGCACTCGAGTCGACCCAGAGCAACACCAACGTCGACACCGTTCCGCGCGAGGTGTGGACCAGGGTCAAGGAGATCCTGGTCGAGCAGGGAATGACCCAACGTGAGTTCGCAAAGGCCATGGGCACCCAGTTTTGCGGCAGCACCCTCTGGGAGCGAGCGCCCAGCCGCTCCCGCCTAGCGGCGATTGCCACCGTCCTCGACGCGGCCGACCTGGACCTGCACGCGACCAACGACATCTTCTGGGACTCGATCGTCTCCATCGAGTCGATCGGTGAGCAAGAGGTGTTCGACGCGACCGTGTTGGGGAAGCACAATTTCATCGCCAACGGCATCGCCACCCACAACTCGATCGAACAGGACGCCGACGTCGTGATCCTGCTGCACCGCGACGACTACTACGACAAGGAGTCGCCGCGCGCCGGAGAGGCCGATTTCATTGTTGCCAAGCATCGGAACGGCCCCACCGACACGGTGACCGTCGCGGCCCAGCTGCACCTGTCCCGCTTCGTCGACATGGCCATCGTCTGACCGGCGGGCACGCTCAACCGAGCAGCGGAAACCAACCCGCCGACTCGCCCAGCTCCAGCCGATCCCGATCGGTGAGCGGGAGCCGCCCGGTGGCCTTCAGCAGGAACTCGTGGTCGTCCCAGCCGGTGGGCCGAACCGTGTCGTCGCTCAGCAGCCCGTCCATGGCGGCCACCGCGACCCGTACCGCCAGTGGCCCGGGCGGCGGCGCGCCGGGCAGCTCCGGCGTCAGGTCCAGGTGGTGCACGACAGCCTCGGTGGTCAGGGTCGCGAGGAAATCCGGTACGCGCAGCACGTGCCCCTGCGTGGCCACGTACCCCGCCTGGTCCGCTGCCCTGGCCGCCCGGACCGCAGCCGGTGCGGTCTCCGCCCAGAGCCGCACGATCCCTGTCGGCCGGTCGAAGGCGGCGGCAGACCGGCGGACCCACCAGGCGTGACGGGCGTCGTCATCACCGCCGGCGGGGAAACCGCGCCAGTAGGTCACGTCGTCCACGTCGGCGGGGCCGGCGGCGGGGGTGGCCAGGGCGACCAGGGCCCGTTGCGCGTCGCCGAGCACATGGAAGAGCAGGTCCGCGACGAGCCAGCCCCGGCACCGGGTTGGACGTTGCAGGTCCGCGTCGTCGCGGCCGTCAACCACCGCGGTGATCCCGTCGTACGCCTGTGCCAGCGCCTCGTCCGGTCGGATCGCGGTCATGCGATGCAGCCTCGCACGGACCCTCCCGCCCGCCAACCGGTGGCGGTGGGCGATACGCCCGGGCCGACGCGTGGATCGGCCCGGGCGGGATGTCGGTCCGGGCTCAGCCGAACATCTCGTCGAGGAAGCCCTTGCGCTTCTTCTGCCGGTAGTGCCCGTGGTAGCCGTGGTGCTGCTGCTGGCCGTGACCGCCGTACGCGGGGGCCGGCGGGTAGCCGTGGGCGGGCGGGGGCGGCGGCGGGGGGACAGCGCCGTAGCCGGGCTGGTGCTGGGCCGGAGCGTGGGGTGGCGGGTAGCCGCCCGGCTGCTGGGCGGGCTGGGGCGGCGCGCCGCCGGCCTGCTGGCGGCTCCAGTTGGCCTCCGCCTCGAACAGCTTCTCCAGCTCGCCGCGGTCGAGGAAGATGCCTCGGCACTCCCCGCACTGGTCGATGACGACGCCGCTGCGCTCGTACTGACGCATTTCTCCGTGACACTTGGGACAGGTGAGACTCATCATCCGAAGGTACCCGGTCGAGTCACGCGGTCGCGGTTAGCGACTCGATCACCTCGTCGTCGGACACCTCGTGGAAGTCCTCGTAGTAGACGCTCACCGCGCCGAAATCGGCCGGGCGCTGGGCGCAGACGACCTGGTCCGCCTCGGCGGCCAGTAGCTCGAACGCCTCCTGCGCACCCACCGGGACGGCGACCACCACCCGGCGCGCCCCGAGGTGGCGAGCGACCTCCACGGAGGCTCGGGCGGTGGCTCCGGTGGCCAGCCCGTCGTCGACGATCACCGCGGTCCGTCCGGTGAGGTCCAGCGGTGGGCGACCGCCCCGGTAGAGGCGCTCCCGGCGCTCCAACTCGGTCTGCTCCCGCTGGCTGACCTCGGCGATGTCGTCGCTGCTGAGTCGGCTGGCCACCGCGTCGTTGAGCACCTGCACACCTCCGGGGCCGAGCGCACCGAAGGCGACCTCCCGGGCCCACGGCATGCCGAGCTTGCGAACCACCAGCACGTCCAGTGGCGCGCCGAGTCGTTCGGCGACGACCCGGGCCACCGGTACGCCGCCGCGGACCAGGCCGAGGACGACGACGTCCGGTTCGCCGATGAGTGCGGTGAGTCGCTCGGCGAGCACCCGGCCCGCCTCTGCCCGGTCGCGGTATGTGGTCATGCCTTCAGGTCTACGCCCTGCCGGGCCGTTCCGCCCGGCAGTTACGCCGAACTGGCCCGACCGGCCAGGTGGCCGGGCATCGCGACGGTCGACGTGTCGGCCTCCCGGTGCAGGGCGGGAGCCCAGGTGAGCAGGGCCAGCGGGTACAACAGGTAGCCGAACCGGGTCGAGGGCATGAGGGCGATCGCGACGAGCAGCCCGTACCCGCAGATCACTGCGGTGGCGACGGCGGTGCGAGGCGGGCGGCGGGCGAGCCGGACGGCGATGGCCAGGCCGGCCGCGACCAGCAGCGCGGCGGCGATCAGCCGGCCGGCGGGCAGCGCGTTGGCGATCAGGTAGCCCGGGAACGGGGACTGTGCGGGGCTGGTGACCAGGCCGTGGCCGAGTGGGAAGCGCAGCACGTTCTCGGTCAGTGCGTCGCGGTCGACCAGCAGAGCGGGCAGCAGCGCCGCCACGGGCAACCCGATCGCGCCGGCGGCGACCCGGCCGCCGGCCCGTCGGGTCAGCCCCCAGACGATCAGGACCAGGGCGACCGGCCAGGCGAACAGCTTCAGCGCGCCGGCCAGCCCGACCGCGAGGCCGGCCCGGCCGGGTCGGCCGGCGGCGGCGAGCGCGAGGGCCAGCAGGCAGAGCGCGAGTACGGGGAGGTCGTCGCCGCCGGTGGCGAGGGTGAGCGCGCAGATCGGCAGGACGGTGGCCGCCTGCACGCCCCGCAGCAGCGCGGCGTCCCGCCGGTCATCCGTATCGGCGGGTGTGGCCGGAGAAGCGGGCCGGGCGCTTGCCGGCGCCCCGCGTAGGGCGGCCACCGCAAGGGCGAGCGCCAGCGCGGTGCCCACGGCGAACCAGACCCGGGCGTCGGTCCACCAGGCGTCGACGAGTGCCCTGGGCAGGCCGAACATCGCCATGCCGGGCTGGTACGGGGTGTAGCCGAGCAGTTGCTCGCCGGGCGGCAGGGCGGCAATCGCGTCGGGGCCGAGGTACGGCGTGCCGTGCTCCAGCAGGCGGGCGCCGGAATGCTCCACCACCAGCACCTCCTCCTGGGCCCGATCGGTGCGTCCGGCGGACCGCTCGATGCTCTGCCAGAGCACGGGCAGCAGCGCGGTGCTCGCCCAGGTGAACCCGGTGACCGCCCACCGACCCGGCAGGCCGACCAGCCGGGAGGCCGGAGTGCGGCGCCGCAGCGACAGTTGGACGACCACGGCCAGCGTCGCGACCAGGTAGCCGACTGCGGCGACCGTGCCCCAGGCCCGGTGCGGCAGCAACGTCGAGGTGACCGCGGTGATCGCGGCGAAGATGGCCGAGACGGCGTACAGGCCGAGGTCGAGGGCGAGCCCGCCGGCGGCGGTGTCGAGCGTCCGCCAGCGACGGTGGCGGGCGGTCTGGTCGTCGGCCATCACGCGCGCCAGTCTGGCAGACCCCGCTGACGGGCCGCCGGGTCAGGCGGGGAGGTGCGGAAGGCGGTCGGGGCGGGTACGCCCGCCCTGGCGGCGGGTCTGGCTCAGCCGGATCACCGCGCCGGCGTCGTGCAGCGGCGGCGCGAGGGTGCCCGGCCGGCCGCCCGAGCCGCGTTGCAGCGCCGCGAGCAGGGCGCCGGCGGGCATCGGTCGGGCGAACAGGTGGCCCTGGCCGGCGGCGCAACCCAACTCCCAGAGGGCACGGCGCTGCGGCTCACTCTCCACTCCCTCGGCCACCACGTCGAGGTCGAGGCTGCGGCCCAGGTCGAGGGTGGAGCGGATGACGGCGGCGGCCTCCGCCGAGCTCTCCATCGTCGTCACGAAGCTGCGGTCGATCTTCAGCTCGTGGACCGGGATGCGGGAGAGCAGGGAGAGCGAGGAGTAGCCGGTGCCGAAGTCGTCGAGCGCCAGCCGGACGCCCTCGTCGCGCAGCCGGCTCAACACCCGGTCGACCACGTCGAGTTGGCTGAGCGTCAGCGTCTCGGTCAACTCGAGCACCAGCCGGTCCGGCGGCAGGTCGTGGGCGCGCAGGCGGGCCAGCACCGAGCCGGGGAACCGCGCGTCGAGCAGGCTGCGCGGGGACACGTTGACCGCGACCGGTACGTCGAAGCCGGCGTCGCGCCAGCCGGCAGCCGCGATCAACGCCTGGTCGAGGATCGCCTCGGCGAAGGCCGGTAGCAGGCCCGAGCGCTCCACCGCCTCGAGGAAACGCAGCGGATCGATCATGCCGTGGGTGGGGTGGTGCCAGCGGGCCAGCGCCTCCGCGCTGGTCACCTCGCCGGTGCCCAGGTCGACGATCGGTTGGAAGTTGACGACGAACTCGTGGTCGGCGACCGCCCGCGGCAGGTCACCGCCGAGGGTGAGGCGGCTCAGGTCGGCCGTGTCACGGGTCGGGGCGTACGTGGAGATCCGTTGCCCGGCGCGCTTGGCCTGGTACATCGCCACGTCGGCGCGACGCAGCAGCTCGGCCATGCCGCCGCTGGCCGGGGCGACGGAGATGCCGCCGCTGGCCTCGACGCTGATCCGCATGCCGTCGAGCTCGAACGGCTCGTGCAGCGCGGCGAGCAGCGTCTCCGCCCGGTGCGCGGCCACCGCCGGGGCCGGCAGCCCGCGCAGGAGTACGGCGAACTCGTCACCGCCGAGGCGGGCCACCAGGTCACCACCCTGGGCGGCGCCTCGCAGCCGTTCGGCGACCTGCACCAGCACCTGGTCGCCGGCGGCGTGCCCGAGCGTGTCGTTGACCTCCTTGAAGTGGTTGAGGTCGATCAGCACCAGCGCGGTCACCCCGTCGGCGTGCCGGGCGCTCAACTGCTCGGTGCCCTCGTCGAGCAGGTGCCGACGATTGGCCAGGCCGGTCAGCGCGTCGTGCGCGGCGGCGTACGCGTGCTCGTCGGCCACCCGGGCCAGCTCGGCGTACGCCTGGGCGTTCCGGACCGCCGTGCAGAGGGCGGAGGCGAAGGTACGCAGGGTGTACTGCTCCCGCTCGGACAGCTGCACCGGGCCGCGGAACCGCAGCCGCAGGACGCCCACGTCGACGGAGCGGTCATGCCCCTCCAGGGGAGCGGGGACGATGGTGCCGTCCACGTCGGTGGGCGTGCCGGTCGGGCCGTCGAAGGTGAGGCCGCCGGTGCCGCCACGTACGGTGCGGCCGCCGTCGCGCAGCTCGATCTCGACCTCGTCGGCCGAGAACAGCTCGGCGGCCTGGGTGACGGCGGTGGTGAGGACGTTGTCGAGGTCCACGACGTTGAGCGCGTCGGTGGTGCGGGCGAGGCGCTGCCACGCCTGCTGCTCGGTCCTGGAACGAATTCTCGTTGAGTAGGCGAGGTGCAGGCTGAGCACGAGTGGCGGAACGGCCACCAGGAGGCGTGGGTCCGCCCGGAGGAGGAGCAGGGTGCAGACGGCGACGAGGAATCGCAGCGCCACACCGACGCCCCGCAGGTCCCAGTTGGCGCGGAACTGCTGGCGGACGCTGCTACCGGAAGCGATTGCGATGACCGGGATGGCGATGATCTCGTCGAGCAGCGTGGCGGCCAGGTATGCGAGGGCTACCGGGCCTACAAGTTCCATGATCTTTGAGGGTGGCCAGGCCCAGTCCAGTGCCACCAGGGTCATTCCGGCACCGGTGGCCACGAGGGCGTTCTTTCCGATGCTGAACGCCATCTTGATCGCCGGTAGACGCAGGGCCGCGAAAGCCACCGCTACCCCGGCTGCCGTGCACAGTACGACCCAGGACGCCGGCGCGATTGCCACACCGACGACGATCGCCGCCTCATTCCAAGTGATCGAGTGGGTGGTCGATCGAATTCGCACCCTTGCCTTCACCATGGTGGCAACGGCGATCATGGAGGTGAGTGCTATGACAGTGGCAACCTCGTTGACGGTTGCCGGGGGGTCGGAAATGGTCGCCGCCAGGGACAGCGCACAGACCGCCGCAGCTGCAGCGACGATGACGCCAATGATCTGGGTCAGCCGTCGATGATCTTCCTGGTCGTGTTGCGCTTGGGAAGGCATGCCGCTCCCGAGGGTGCCCGGTTCGCTCCTGGCACCGTAGCGCACGACTGTGGGCCAGCGGCAGGCCCGCTCGTTGTCACATCCACTCGTTGCCGCGCATGACTACCTCCCGGGCACTGAGGCATTAGTGGCAAACGATTGATTCGCCATTAATGCACGACTTGCTGACGGGGGTAGCCTAGTGGAGATATGCGCCGGTACAGGTTGTCATATGTCTCTATGCGCAACATTAGCCAACTAGGCGGTAGTTTGTGACGTTCTGTCCGCAGTCCTGAGCGCACTGTGGATGTTCGGAACTTCTATGCCAGGTGCCGTTGCTCACCGCCATAGGTTGATTCCGATGGGTTACGCCAGCCCTATTCTCTCGAGTCTGACCGCTTCTCGCCCACCGCATCATCTGGAGTTCGGCCAGAGGTAACAACCGGTTGGGCCCGTTGTAGGTCTCCAATGCCGTTGAGGCGTGACCAATTACCCCTCGGACCCCCGGTGCGCCACCCTGCAGGTCGCTCTTAGGCGAGAACGTCGCAACCTGCAGCAGGCATGTTCCGCCGCGCTGGCCAGGGTCGCCGCCAGGAGGCCCTTGCCGTTGACGACCGCTCCGCAGGTTGCCTCCGTCCCGTTACGTACCGTGCCCGTAAGCTTCGTTGGGTGATCGATTGAATACCCCGCTGGAGCAGGGGGACGGGTGGAGATTCAACTTCTGGGCGGCCTCTCGGCGCAACTGCCCGCGCGCAAGCTGCACCTTGGTACACCCAAACAGCAGGCCGTTTTCGCGATGCTCGCAGTGCAACCCGGTCAACTGGTGACGATGAACGACCTGGTCGACGAGTTGTGGCCTGATGGCCCTCCACGCTCTGCTGTTGCAAATGTGCGTACCTACGCCGCCAATCTGCGCCGGACCTTCGAGACGTTCGAGTCAGGGCGAGGAGTGATCGTCCGGCAGCAAACGGGTTACCGGCTCGTCCTCAGGCCGGAACTGATCGACATATTCCGTTTCGAGATGGAGCACAACGCGGGTCGGGAGGCCCTGATGGCCGGCCGCCCGGGCCACGCCGTCGAACTGCTCGGGCGGGCCGTGGCGCGGTGGCAGGGGCCGATGCTCGCTGGCATCTCCCTCGGACCCGTGCTCGCCGCACGCACCGCGGCCGCCGAAGAGGAGCGGCTGTTGGCCGTGGAACTCCTCGCCGATGTACAGCTGAGGTCGGGACGGGACGACCTGGCGATCCCGCTGCTGCGGGAGGTGATCGCGCGTCACCCTCTGCGCGAGCCGGCGTACGCCCTTCTCATGCGGGCCCTCTACGAGCGCGGTGATCATGCGGGCGCGCTCGCCGCGTACGGTGAGGCCCGGGGGAAGCTGAAGGCGGACCTGGGCGTTGACCCGGGCGCCGACATCCAGGATCTCCACCGCTCAATTGTCGCGGTGACTCCGCCTCGGCGTTCGTTGAACAGCGTCGTGTCCCGGCCGGCCGCACGGGATGAACTTCCCGCCCAGGCCGCAACCGCTCTAGCTGGTCTTCCGGTGTCCGACGGGCCACGTCGACCCGATCCGGTGGATCACCTCCCCCGGGCGGTGACCGACTTCGTCGGTCGGGAGGACGTGATGTCGCGGCTGCTGTCGGAGACGCGGCGGGTCGAGGATCGGGTCCCGGCCGTGCACGTCATCGACGGCATGGCGGGCAGCGGCAAAACGACCCTGGCCGTGCACCTGGCGCGCCGGTTGTCGGAGCAGTATCCGGATGCCACGTTGTACGTCGACCTGTGTGGGCATGGTGAGAGGAGCCCGGTGGAGCCCTCCACCGCCCTGCTCACACTTCTTCGTCAGCTCGACGTACCGGCCGAGCGGGTTCCGATCGAGTTCGACGCCAGAGTCGAACTGTGGCGGCGTGAGCTCGCGCGCAGGAGATCCGTGATCGTGCTCGACAACGCCGCGAGCAGCGACCAGTTCGCGCCCCTCCTACCGACCGAGCCGACCACCGTCGTGCTCGTGACGTCACGACGACGACTCTCCCACCCGGATGTAGGGCCTTCGCAGACGCTGCCGGTCATGACAGCGCAGGAAAGTGTGGATCTGCTGGCCTTCAGCGTGGGACGGGCCCGGGTCGAGGCCGAGCCCGAGGCGGCAGCCGAGGTGACCCGACAGTGCGGCCATCTCCCACTGGCGATCCGGCTGGCTGGAGCCCGGCTGGCCCACCGGCGAGGCTGGCGGTTGGCGGACCTCGCCGAACAGTTGGCCGGTGGTACGCCAGCGCTGCGACATCTGGCCCGGGAGGAGAGCACCGTGGCCGGTGCCTTCGCCGCTTCCTACGAGCCGCTCCCAGGGTCGATAAAGCGAGTCTTCCGCTTTCTGGGTCTGCATCCCGGCACCCGGTTCAGCCCGTCGGCCGTCGCCGCGCTCACCGGCCTGACTGTGGCCGAAGCTGAGGCTGCTCTCGACGAACTCGTCGACCGGAACCTGGTGGAGGACCTGGACTCCAGGCGATACAAGCTGCACGACCTGGTCCGCCAGTACTGTGTCGAGCTCTGCTCCCGCTCCGATTCCCCGGCCGATCGGAGGATGGCCCTGGGTCATCTCTTCGACTTCACGCTGGAGGCGGCTCTGCGAGTCGCCGAGTTACTGGAACCCGGCGTCATCAAATCCCAGATCCCTTCCACCCCTTCCGTGCGACCGGAACTGATTGAGGCCCTCGGCGAACGGACTGTCGACTGGTTGGAGGCGGAGCGGGCGGACCTGGTGACAATGGTGGTCTCGGCGCAGCAGTCCGACTTTCCGCAGCACTCCTGGCGACTGGCCCGCGCCCTCTGGCGGTTCTGTTACATCCGCGGTTACTTCGAGGACATCATCCTGACCCACCGTCACGCGCTCGCCGCAGCGGAGGCCACCGGGGACGTCGACGCGATGGCCCTGATGAACAACTACCTGGCCTCCGCCTACGTACGGACCGGCGACAATCGCGGAGCGCTCGACCACCTGACCCGTGCCGTCTCACTCTCGCGCAACTCGCGGGACCGATTGAACACGGCGCGGTACCGCGCCAACCTCGCCGCGGTCTACTGGTGGAGCGGCAACCTGACCGAGGCGGTGACGGTCGGTCTGGAGAGCCTGCGTGACTACAAGGGTTACGGCCACGTCGAGACGCCGATGGTGCTGCCCAACCTCGGCATAGCCCTGACGTCGTTGGGACGTTACGAGGAGGCTTTGCGGATGCATCGCCTGCACCTGAGCTGGGCGCGGGCGAACTCCGACGACTTCCACATCCTCAACGCCCTCAGCCATATCGGTACGGTACGGGCGCGGATGGGTGACCTTCCCCAGGCGATCCGCATCCTCAACGCCTCGTTGGCGCTGCGTGACCGGACCGGCCACCGGTACGCCGAAGCCGAGGTGCGCAACGACCTCGGGATCGCCTATCGGGGTCTCGGTCGTCTCGCCGAGGCCGAGCAGGAGCACGAGGTGGCCCGGCGACTGGCGGTCGCTTCGGGGGAACGGCACGTCGAGGCGGCGGCGTTGAACGAGCTCGGCCGCACCCTGCGGGCCAGGGGGCGGGAGGAAGAGGCGTTCGAGATGCACCAGGCGGCGTTGCGGTTGGCCACCCGGATCTCACATCCGCACGAGCAGGGCCGGGCCCTGGTCGGCCTCGCCGAACATCTCACGCGCGTCGACGCGGCCGAGGCGCGACGGCACTGGGAGCGAGCGCTGGCGATCTTCCGTCGGATGGGCGTGCCAGAGCGCTTCGAGGCCGAGCGCCGCCTCGCCGAACTGGGTGACACCGCGATTGACGCGGGGCGTTGACCTGCCCGAACGTCGCTTATCGATTTCTTATCGCCGAGCCCGGTAGCCTCTCGGCCGTATCGGCGAACGGGGGAGGTTCTGCCCCTGGGCAGAACCGGGTCGCCGACACACGCCCGCTGCCAGGTCCCCCCAGCGACTTCGGTGGCGGGTTGGTGAGGGAGGAGCGGCGCACCGCCGCCGCGCCGACAGCACTCGGCGTGGCCGGCACTGTGGCGCCGCTCCTTCCGTCCGCCGGGACGTCGTACCGCACCGATAGGCTCACGACCGTGACCGAACCCCCGCAGCTCAGCCACGTCGACCGCTCCGGCGCGGCCCGCATGGTCGACGTCTCCGCCAAGGCGGTGACCGGTCGGCTGGCAGTCGCGGCGGGCCGGCTACGGACCACGCCCGAGGTCATCGACCTGCTGCACCGCGACGGTTTGCCCAAGGGTGACGCGCTGGCGGTCGGCCGGTTGGCCGGCATCATGGGTGCCAAGCGCACGCCGGAGCTGATCCCGCTCTGCCACCCGATCGCCCTGCACGGCGTCACGGTCGACCTGCGGTTGACCGCCGACAGCGTGGAGATCACCGCCACCGCCCGCACGGCGGACCGGACGGGAGTGGAGATGGAGGCGCTCACCGCGGTCGCGGTCGCCGGTCTCGCCCTGGTCGACATGGTCAAGGCGGTCGACCCGGCTGCCTCCGTGGAGGCGGTCCGGGTGTTGCGCAAGGAGGGCGGCAAGACCGGCGAGTGGGTCCGGCCGGAGGACCGGCCGTGATCCGGGCCCGGGTGATCGTCGCTTCCAACCGGGCCGCGGCCGGCGTATACGCCGACACGAGCGGCCCGCTCCTCGTCGCCGGTCTGCGCGAGCTGGGCTGCCAGGTCGACGAGCCGGTGGTGGTGCCCGACGGTGCCCCGGTCGGCACGGCCCTGGAGGCCGCACTCGCCGACGGCGTCGACGTGGTGCTGACCAGCGGGGGCACCGGTGTCACCCCGTCGGACCGGACGCCGGACGTGACCCGGGCGCTGCTGGATTACGAGGTCCCGGGCATCGCCGAGGCGATCCGCTCGTACAGCCGCGACCGGGTGCCCACCTCGGTGCTCTCCCGGGGCCTGGCGGGGGTGGCCGGCCGGATGCTGGTGGTCAACCTGCCCGGCTCGACCGGTGGCGCCCGCGACGGGCTGGCCGTGCTCGGGCCGATCCTCGCGCACACCGTCGACCAGCTTCGCGGCGGAGACCACTGACCGGTCCAGGTCGGCACCACCGACCGGTTCGTGGCGGAGACCACGGACCGGTCCGCGTTCAGGCCCGGCAGGTGTCGGTCCGCCCCGATAGGCTCGGCGGGTGAGCACGGAAACCGCACCAACCGCGGACCGGGTCGCCGCGCCCCCGCCGGCCGGGTGGGAGGAAGCCCGGTCCCGGGTCTACGCGGTGGGCCTGGCCGCCGCGCTTCCCGCCGTCGCCCGGCCGCTGGTCGACGCCGACGGGCTGACCCTGGCCGAGCCGTTGACCACCCGCACCGACCTGCCAGCCTTCCCGACCTCCAGCGTGGACGGCTGGGCCGTTCGCGGCGCCGGCCCGTGGCGTGTGGTCGGCCGGGTGCTGGCCGGCAACACCCCGGCACCGCTCACCGAGGACGACACGACCGTGGAGATCGCCACCGGCGCGATGGTCCCCGAGGGTGCGACCGCCGTGCTGCGCGTCGAGGAGTCCGCCATCGTCGACGGCCTGGTCAGCGGCACCCCCCGGGAAGCGCCGGAGTGGCGGCAGCCCGGCGAGGAGGCGTACGCCGACGAGGAGCTGCTGCCGGCCGGCACGCCGGTCGACCCGGCGGTGATCGGTCTGGCGGCTTCCTGCGGGCACGACGTGCTGCGGGTGCGGCGGGCGCCGCGTGCCGCGCTGCTGATCTTCGGCGACGAACTGCTCACCGCCGGCCCGCCCGCGGCCGGCCGGGTCCGCGATGCGCTGGGTCCGGCGGTGCCCGCGTGGCTGCGCCGCTACGGCTGCCAGGTCCGTCCCTCCGACGTGGTCGGCCCGGTGGCCGACACGTTGCCCGCCCACGTGGCGGCCCTGCGCGCGGCGCTCGCCACCGCCGACCTGGTCTGCACCACCGGTGGCACGATGAACGGCCCCGTCGACCACCTGCACCCGACCCTGGAGGCGCTCGGCGCCGACTACGTGGTCAACACGGTGGCGGTGCGGCCCGGTTTCCCGATGCTGCTGGCCCGGATCGTCGACCCCGACGGGCGGGTCCGGTTCGTCGCCGGGCTCCCTGGCAACCCGCAGTCCGCCATCGTCGCGCTGGTGTCGCTGGTCGCCCCACTTCTCGCCGGCCTCCAGGGCCGCGCGATGCCGGTGCTGCCGCAGGTCACGCTGGCCGAGGCGGTGCCCGGTCGCGGCAACCACACCCATCTGGCGCTGGTCCGCCTGGACAGGGCCGCCGGCACGGCGTCCCCGGTGCGGCACGTCGGCTCGGCGATGCTGCGTGGGCTGGCCGGGGCGGACGGGTTCGCGGTCATTCGACCGGGCACCAGCGGGGAGCCGGGTGACCGGGTGCCGATCGTGCCACTGCCGTTGCTGCCCGGGGAGCGGGCGTCATGACCGCTCCGGCGACCACCTTCGGCGAGGTCACGGACCGGCCGCTCGACCTGGCCGCGCACGAGGCGGCCGTTGCCGACCGTCGGGCCGGCGCGGTGGTCTCCTTCCAGGGCGTGGTCCGCGACCACGACCACGGCCGTCCGGTGGTGAGCCTGGAGTACGAAGGGCACCCGAGCGCCGAGCAGGTGCTCCGCGAGGTGGCCGCCGAGATCGCGGCCGAGCCCGACGTCTACGCGGTGGCTGTCTCGCACCGTGTCGGCCCACTGTCGATCGGTGAGGTGGCGCTCGTGGCCGCGGTGAGCACCGCGCACCGCGCGGCGGCCTTCGCGGCGTGCGCCCGGCTCGTGGACGAGGCCAAGGCGCGACTGCCGATCTGGAAGCGGCAGGTCTTCGCCGACGGCACCGAGGAATGGGTCAACTGCCCCTGACCGCCTCAGCGGCGGCCGTTGCCCACCACTGCCCGGGCGAGCCGATCGCCGTAGAACGCCGGCTCGGCACCCGGACGCCAGGGCAGCGCGGCAACCAGCACGATCAGCGCGAGTGCGAGCGAGTTCTCCATCAGGGCGCCGAACAGACCGTCCTGGTAGTGCGACATCTCCGGCAGTTGGTGCTCGTACGGCCAGATCGGGGAGATCAGGAAGAGCAGGTAGAGCCCGACCGCGGCGACGCCGTGTCGGAGCCCGGTCAGTGTCGGGTACCAGATCGGCGGTCGGAGCGCGTTGAGCCCCGGCAGCCCGCCGAACGTGGGCCCCGGGCCGGTGCGCAACGCCAGGCCCCGACTCGCCTCCCGTCGGCGCACCGCGGCGTCAGCCAGCACGATGATCGCCGGGATGACCCAGACCAGGTGGTGCGTCCAGGAGATCGGGCTGATCACGTTGGCGGTCAGACCCACCAGCGTGAACGCGGTCAGCTCGTCACCGTCGGCGCGCGAGCTTGCCGCCCGGGACAGGCCCAGCGCCAGGATCAGCACCGAGAAGGAGAGCCAGAGCAGACCAGGCGTCTCGATCGAGTCGTACAGCCGGGCCAGCAGACCGGCGAGCGACTGATTCGGCGTCATGTCGGCCGCGCCGACGCGCTCGGTCTGCCAGAGCACGCCGCCGAAGTACGCCCGTGACTCGTCGCCGACGATCGCGAACGTCGCCACCGTCACGCCGATCGTGGTGCCGATCGCGGTGGCCGCCACCCGCCACTGGCGGGTGATGAGCAGGTAGGCGATGAACAGCGCCGGGGTGAGCTTGACCGCGGTGGCCAGGCCGATGCCGGCGCCGGCCCAGGCGCCGCCGTAGATGAAGCGCAGCAGGGGGCCGTCGGTCGCGGCGTAGTGGGTGCCCCGGCGGGAGCGCCAGCGCAGCCCGATCAGGTCGGCCATGATCAGCGCGAACAGCAGGATGTTGACCTGCCCGTAGCCGAGCGTTTCCCGAGCCGGCTCGATGGCGACCGCGAGGGGCACCGCCACGGCCACGGTGAACCACAGAGGCCAGGCCAGCCGGTCCACGATGGGGCGGAGCAGCCCGGCCAGCACCAGCGCCAACGCGGCGATGCTGGCGAGGGCGTTGACCATTCCGGCCGCTTCGATCGGCAACTGCGCCATCGGCAGCATGACCAGGCCGGCGAACGGCGGGTAGGTGAAGCCGAGGGTGGTGCCCGGTGCGATGAACTCGTACAGCTCATGGCCGCTCGCCCACCACACGACCGCGCCGTGGTAGATCTTCATGTCGAAGAAGTTGTACGGCCGTCCGAACGCACCGATGGCGAGCCATGCGGCGTACGCGACGGCGGCCACGATGGCACCCCGTACGACATTCCTGCGATCGATCCCACGCGTCACGCGTTGGATCGGGGCGAGGCGGTCCGCCCGTCTACCGACGGTCGTCGGCATGGCGTGGCCACCCCCATACCAAGGTCGTCGTCCTACCCGTCCAGGTCCTGCACGGAGCCTAGAACGGCGCCTCACGTCAGTGCCTCCCGCGTTATGCGACCGTGTCCGATCCCACACATGTTTTTGACATTTCCACCGCGTTAACGCCTACCGGGTGGTTCAGGTAATTCGCGGCCTTAGCGGGGGGTGGGGGCGGCGCAGGGGGGCATCGACGCAGGTCAGCCCGGGAGTCGACGAGCGGTGGCGGCGGACCGGACGGCGATCCGGGCGTCCCGACGGGCGGTACGGACGGCGCGCTGCACGGAACGTCGAGAGTGGCCGATGCGATGACCCGTCCGCCAACGCAGACCCGGCTTGCCCCCGGTGTCCGCCGCGGCGAGCAGCAGGCCGCCGAAGAGGCCGAGGTTCTTCAGGACGTGGACCTGGTTGTTGTTGCGTGCGATCGGGTCGTCGTTGTTCCAGAAGGGATGCCCGGCGATGGTCACCGGCACCAGCGTACCGGCGAGAACCAGTGCGGCCGGTCGGCTGAACCGCCCGGTGGCCAGCATCAGGCCGGCGCTGACCTGCACAGCGGCGTTGAGCCGGATAAGGGTCTTGGTGTCGGTGGGGAAGCTCGGGTGTGCCTTCTGCAGGAGCGGGGCGACCTTGTCCGTCACCGGCTGGGCCGTCGCCGCCAGACGGTCCGGGTTGCGGAAGTTGCGGTACCCGCTGACCACGAAGATGCCGCTCAGCATGGCGCGGGCTAGAGAGCGTACGGGCGTCATGGATCAGTCATACCCCGTCGCGGGGTTTGCTACCCCGGCAACCGGCGGATCCGGATCGGCGGCCGTGCACATGCGCCACGCCGATTCGAGCGACCATCGCTGATGGACCGGCCGTGACGGGTAACGTCGCGCGGGTGACCACGCTGCGGCTACGACCCGAGGACCCGGCCGACGCCGGCCCGGTACGTCGGGTGCTGGCTGCGGCGTTCGCCCGGCCGGACGTGGCCACACCGCCGGAGGTGGGCCTCGTCGACGCGCTGCGGGGCACCGATGCCTGGCTGCCCGAGCTGGCCATGGTCGCCGAGTACGGCGGCGAGGTGGTCGGGTACGCCCTGCTCACCCGGGTACGGGTGCGACCGGAGCGGGGTGCCGACGTGCCGGCCCTCGCGTTCGGGCCGGTGGCGGTCGCGCCGCACCGACAGCGGGTCGGGCACGGCACCGCGGTGGTACAGGCCGCTCTGGACGCCGGGACCGAGCTGGGCGAGCGACTGGTCGTTGTCCTCGGTGATCCCGCCTTCTACCGCCGGTTCGGCTTCGCGCCGGCCAGTGACCTGGGGCTGACCAGCCCGTGGGCGGGTCTCGGTGAGCCCTGGCAGGCGCTGGTGCTGCCGCCGTCCACCAGCGAGGAGGGGCCGCCGCCGCGCGGCGAGGTCATCTTTCCGGCGCCCTGGTCCCACGTCTGACCGCGCCGACCCGACGCGATCCCCGGTGCCCGCTCAGGCCGGCTGGGTGCGCAGGTACCGGCCGAAGTGCGGGACGGTGAAAGCCACCGTGCCCCGCTCACCCGAGTAGATCAGCCCCTTCTTGATCAGGGCGTCCCGGGCCGGGGACAGGCTGGCCGGCTTACGACCGAGAGCCCGGGCGATCTCCGCGGTGGGCACCGCGGCGTCCATGTCGTCCCGGACCACACCCCCCGACTCGCCCTCCACCAGGGACAGCGTCGCCATCGCCCGCATGTACTCCCGCTCTGCGGGTGTGGCCCGCTCGAACCGGGAGCCGAAGAAACCGACCGCCAGCTCGGCCTCCGCCTCCGGTGCGGCGACCCGGACGTCGGCCGCGGTGATCGGCGAGCGCGGAGCATGGTCCCAGGTGGCCTTGCCGTACGCCTGGACGAAGTAGGGATACCCGCCGGACTTCTCGTAGAGCAGGTCGAGCGCCTTCTGCTCGTACTCCACCTCCTCGCGCTCGGCCGGCGCGCAGAGCGCCTGGTCGGCGGCGATCCGGTCGAGCCGGTCGATGCGCTGGTAGCGGAAGAGCCGCTCGGAGTACGACTTCGCGGCGCTGAGCACGGCCGGCAGGTGCGGCAGGCCCGCGCCCACGACGATGAGCGGCGCGCCGAGCTGGGACAGCTCGTGGCAGGCGGCGCAGAGCGCCGACACGTCCTCCGGGCCGAGGTCCTGCATTTCGTCGATGAAGATGGCGATGCCGGTGCCCACGTCACTGGCCACGGCGGCGGCGTCGCTGAGCAGCTCGACCAGGTCGATCTCGATGTCACCGGAGTCGGCCCGACCACTGGCCGCGGGTACGTCGATCCCTGGCTGCCACCGGTCGCGCAGCTTCGATGCGGTGCCGGCACGGCCCGTCGGAGCGGACCGTTGGGCGAACGCCTTCAGGACCCCCAGGAAAGCATCGATCCGGTCGGGTGCCCGGTGTCGGGGGGCGAGCTCCCGGACCGCCATGTGCAGCGCGGCGGCAACCGGGCGGCGCAGCGACTGGTCCGGCCGCGCCTCGATCTTGCCGCTGCCCCAGAGCCGGCTGATCGCCTGCGACCGGAGGGTGTTGAGGAGGACGGTCTTGCCGACGCCGCGCAGCCCGGTGAGCATGAGGCTGCGTTCGGGGCGACCGCGGGCGATGCGCTCCAGCACGATGTCGAAGACGTCCAGCTCCCGCCCCCGCCCGGCGAGTTCGGGCGGGCGCTGGCCGGCGCCCGGGGCGTACGGGTTGCGGACCGGATCCACGCATCGCACAGTATCGGGCCATCTAGCGGCGAGGCTAGATATGGATAGATGGGGCTACGGCGTGTCGGTCTCGTCGACAACAAACTAGGGCTATCTAGCGTCCACGCTAGACAGCCCTAGTTTTGGCTACCGGTCATCGCTTCCGCAGGCAGAGCACGTAGTCGAACAGGTCGATCGAGTTGTCGTGCACATAGTTCGCGGTGGCCTGCGGCGCGAGCGTCTCGCACCGGTCCCCGTCGGTGGTCGCCGGAATCCGCAGCAGCACCTGGTAGGTGTTCGGGGCGCAGGGCACCTTGCGCAGCTCCGCGTCGTCCTCGGTGCCGTCGTTGACCACGCAGTCGCCCTTGGCGAACTCGACGTCGCTCGGGCTGGGCGCGGCCGTCGTCGGCGCGTCGCTGGGCAGCGCGGGTGGTAGGGCCCGCGCACTCGCCGACGGCGTGGGCGCCGCGGTGCTGTCGCTGTCGGCGGCCCTCCAGACCGCCCAGCCGGCCAGGCCGAGGCAGGGACAGAGCAGGAGGAGCACCACCAGCGCGATGATCAGGGCGACCTTCCGGCCGGTCTTCTTCTCCGGCGCGACGGGCGGCATCCCGTACCCACCGGGTGCCGGCGGACCCCACGGCCCGGGCGGCTGACCCGGCACCGGACCCGCAGGCGGGAACGGCCCGGGCGGTGGCGGGTATCCGGCGCCGGAGGTGGGCGGCGGGTAACCCGCGCCCGAGCCGGGCGGCGGCCCCCAACCCGGACCGGCAGGCGGCGGGTAACCCGGCCCGGAGGCCGGCGGACCCCACATGGGTGCGGTCGGCGGCTCCGCGCCCCCGGGCGGCGGGCCCCACTGCGACGGCTGCCCGCCGGGCGGACCCCACTCCGGCAGGGTCGGGTCGACCGGTGGCGGGCCGTCGGGGCCGGTCGGCGGGCGCTGGTACGGGTCGTCCGGCTGCTCGGAACCCTGTGGTCCGTAGGTCGTCATGTCATCCCCAGGGGTGGGTGGTCTCAGCGCTGCTTGAGGCAGAGGACGAAGTCGAGGGTGTCCAGCTCGCTGTCGAAGAAGTACCAGTTGGTGTAGCCCTCGACCTTGGCGCACTTGGCCTCGGCGTCCCGCTCACCGCTGGTCGCGCCGTCGATGCGGCGCAGCACCTCGTACGACTTCGGGGCGCAGCCGCTGATCAGCAGCTTCGGCTTGCCGCCGGCCGTACCGTCGTTGCGGACGCACTGGCCGACCTTGACGAACCGCGGGTCGGCCGACGACTCCGGCGCCGCGGCGCTCGGCACCGGCTCGACCGGTGCGGTGGCGTCGGCGCTGGCATCCCCGTTGACGGCCGGTCCCGTTGGCGCGGCCGACGGTGCTGGATCGTCCGACCTGTTGAAGAACCAGAACGCCCCACCGCCGGCGGCCACCAGCAGCAGCACGACGGCCACCACCGCGATCAGCGGACCCCGACCGCGCCCGCCCGCCGGCGGCGGGGGATCCCCGCCGTACGGGCCGTCGGGCCGGAACGACTCCCCGCGGTACGCCGCCTCCGTCGGCCGGTACGGCTCACCACCGTAGGAGCTGCCCGAACCCTCGCCGTAGGGCCTGTCGCCGTATGGCCCCGGGCGCCCCTGGGCGCCTGGCGGGTAGGACGGAACGGCCGGCGGGTACGTCTCGGGCGCCGGCGGGTACGGCTGCTGTGCGGGCGGGTAGGGCTGCTGAGCGGGCCGCCCGGGTGTCTCGTCGGGTCGTTGCCCACGCCACGGTCCGGGGACGCCGCCCCCCGGTGGCCCGTAGTTCGTCATGCGGCCCTCCTGCACGAGTGGTGAGAGGCCGGCCACCAAAGCGCGACGCCGACTCCGAGGTCACCGTAGCGTGGTCCACCGATGAGCTCATCTCCACCGAGCGCCGCCGGCCTGGCCGGCCGTGGCGCCGGCGCCGCACCCACACTGATCTGGACCGCGTTGATCGTGGTCTACCTCCTCTGGGGCTCCACCTATCTCGGCATCCGGATCGCCGTGGAGTCGCTGCCCCCGTTGACGTCGGCCGCCATGCGGTTCGCCGCCGCGGGCCTCGTGCTGGCCGTGGTGCTGCGACTGCGCCGAGGGCCGGGCTCGCTGCGGGTGGACCGCCGGCAGCTGGGCTCCGCCGCGCTGGTCGGGGTGCTCCTGCTCGCCGGTGGCAACGGGCTGGTGGTGCTCGCCGAGTCCGGGCCGCCCGGAGTGGCCGTGCCGTCCGGGATCGCCGCGCTGCTGGTGGCGACCGTACCGCTGCTGGTGGTGCTGCTGCGTTCCGCCACCGGGGACCGTCCTCCGGTCCTGACGTTCGCCGGTGTCACCCTGGGCTTCGTCGGTCTGGTCCTGCTGGTGCTGCCCGCCGGAAGCGCGGACGCGGTCCCCCTGATCGGGGCGTTGACCGTGGTCGCGGCGGCGACCTCCTGGTCGGTCGGGTCGTTCCTGTCCGGACGGATCCGGATGCCCGCCGACCCGTTCGTCGCCACGGTGTACGAGATGATCGCGGGTGCGCTGGTGCTGGCCGTGGTGGCCGCCGGCCGGGGCGAGCTGCGCGACTTCCATCCGGCGGAGGTCAGCACCCGGTCCTGGCTCGCGCTGGGCTACCTCATGGTGGCCGGCTCGCTGGTGGCCTTCACGGCGTACGTCTGGCTGCTGCACAACGCACCGCTCTCGCTGGTCTCGACGTACGCCTACGTCAACCCGGCGGTCGCGGTGGCGCTCGGCGCGCTGCTGGTGGCCGAGCCCGTCACCCCGCAGGTGCTGCTCGGCGGTGCGGTCATCGTCGCCGGGGTGGCCCTGGTCGTGACCACCGAACGTCCCCGCCGCCCGGCCCCGGCGTCGCCGTCGGGGGCGGCGCGGGTGGGCGACCGCCGGTAACGTCCCGCCCATGTCGGCCGCAGCGCTGGTGCCGGTGGCGCTGGTCGGCGCGCTGGTCGGCCTCGCCGTACCCCCGCTGGCCCGGCGCTTCGCCACCCCACCGGACCGGACGGGGGCGGATCCGGAGCCTCGGCCCACCGTGTGGGCGTGGCTCAGCCCGATGGTCGCGGCCGTGGTGTTCGTCGGCCTCGCCGTCGCACGGGGTGACGACCCGGCGCTGCCGGTCTTCCTCGCGGTTGCAGCCGTGGGACTGGTGCTGGCCGGGGTCGACCTGGCCTGTCTGCGGCTGCCGGACCCGCTCGTCCGCACCGCCGCGCTGCTGGCACTCGGCGGCCTGACCGCTGCGGCGCTGCTCGCCGGCACCCCTGACCGGCTGCTCGGCGCGCTGGCCGGGGCGGCGGTCGCCGGCGCGGCGCACGTGCTGCTGGCCCTGCTGCCCGGGTCCCGGTTGGGCTTCGGCGACGTGAAGCTCGCCGCCGTCCTCGGCCTGCCGCTCGGCTGGCTCGGCCGGGACGCCCTGCTGGCCGGCCTGCTCCTGCCACACCTGCTGCACGGCGGCCTGGTCCTCGGCCTGCTCGCCGCCCGACGGGTACGCCGGGACACCCTGCTGCCACTCGGTCCGGCCCTGCTCGCGGGCGCCTGGCTCGCCGTCCTGCTCGTCTGACCAACGCGCCTCCCGCCCGGCGAGGGCTTCCCGTCCGCCACCGTTCTCTGGCCTGACTCACTGGCTGATCTCACTGTGGGTGACGCCGCTGACGGCGCTCACTTGAACAAGCGTGATACCTCAGAGTCATATTTATGCCTCTGAGGTATCACGCTCATTGGTCCGTCCCGTCCCCCGGGGGGCTCTGCGCGGGCCGCTGGTCGCCGCCCCCGTCGGCGCGAGCCCGACCGGTGGACGAGCCGCGAGCGGTGAGCGGTGAGCCGAGGAGCCGGGGGCGTCAGATGAGGCGGAGCTGGCGATCCTTGGGACGACGGGGCTCGGCCTCGCCGAACCGCTCGAACAGGCCAGGGTCGATGGCGCCGAGGAACGGCGACGGAGCGCAGTCGCGTTCCACGCCGTGGCGGGTCCGGCGTGCGGCGTGGCTGACGTACAGGCGGTCCTGGGCTCGGGTCAGGCCGACGAAGAAGAGCCTGCGCTCCTCGGCGACCGCGTCCTCGTCGGGCGTCGAGCCCGGCCAGCGCAGCGGCAGCAACCCGTCCTCGACGCCGACCAGGAAGACCACCGGGAACTCCAGGCCCTTCGCGGCGTGCAGGGTGAGCAGGGTGACCGCCTCCGCGCGCGGGTCGAGCGCGTCCACCTCCGCGCCGGTGGCCAGTTGCGACAGGAACGTCTCCAGGTCGTCGCCGCAGCGTCTCGCGAGCGGGGTCAGCAGGTCCACGGCGGAGCGGACGTCCTCGGGGCGGCCCGCGCTGGCGCCGTCCAGGGTGGGCACGGCGAAGCGCTCCGCCACCACCTGGCCGGCCAGCCGCACCCGGGCGGCGAGGGAGCCGGCCAACCCGTCGGCGTGCCGCAGCTCGCGGGCGATGGCCGCCACCCCGGGCCGGTCCCGCAGCCGGTCGTGTGAGCGCTTCTGCACCGGGATGTTGGCCCGGGTCAGGGCGTCCACGATCGGCGCGGCCTGCGCGTCGGTGCGGTACAGCACGGCGATGTCGGAGAACGACAGTGTTGTGGACCGGCCATCGATCCGGCCCGAGTCGAGTGACCGGTGGGACAGGCCGCCGACCAGCTCGTCGACGGTACGTACCACGAAGTCGGCCTCCTCGGCGACGGACGCCGCCGGGTAGCGGCCGACGAGCGGCGCCTCCGGGTCGAGCCGGGCCGGGTCCAACCTCCGACCCCGGACCAGTGAGGACGGCGCGATGGCCTGCACCGCGGCGGCCAGGATCGGTGCCGACGAGCGGTAGTTGCGGTTGAGCCGGACCAGCCGGGCGTCGGTGAAGTCCTGGGAGAAGCGCAGGAAGTAGCCGACGTCGGCTCCTCGGAACGAGTAGATCGCCTGGTCCGGGTCGCCGATCGCGCAGAGGTTGCCGTCGGCGGGACTGAGCAGGCGCAGCAGCTCGTACTGCACCGCGTCGACGTCCTGGTACTCGTCGACGAAGATCCACCGCCAGCGGTCCCGATACCGATCGACCAGCTCCCGGTCGGCCCGCAGCAGCTCCACCGGCAGGCTCACCAACTCGTCCAGGTCGACCAGGTCCTGCTTGCGCAGCAGGGCGGTGTAGCTGGCCGGGTCGTCACCGGCCTCCGACCGCGCTGCCGCACGCTCGGTGTCGTCGGCGATCCGGAAGGTCGCCGGCAGACCGGCCGCGTCGGCGTTCTCGCGGAGGATGGTCAGCCCCAGCGCGTGGAAGGTGCCCACGGTGACGTCCTCGGCGACCGGGCCGAGCAGGCCGTCGAGGCGGTGCCGCAGCTCCTCGGCGGCCCGGCGGGTGAAGGTGATGGCCAGGCAGTGCTCGGGAAAGACGTTCAGCTCCGCGCACAGGTACGCGATCCGGTGGGTCAGTGTCCTGGTCTTGCCGGTGCCCGGGCCGGCCACGATGAGCAGCGGACCACCGGGCGCGGAAGCGGCCACCCGCTGCATCGCGTCCAGCCGGTCCAGCAGGCCGGTGCCGACCTCCTCCATGCCCGCGAGCATCGGCTCGAACGGCTCGTGCGGTGACGGCGGTGGCGCGATCGGCGGGGCGGGCGGTGGCGTGGGCTTGCGTTTCGGCTCCGCCTTCGTCGCCGCCGGGCGCTTCACCCTCGCCGCCGGCTCCGCGGGTCGGCGCTGCGCCGGCACCGGTACGTCGAACAGCGTCTCCTGCGTCGTGTCGGCAGCGGCACCCAGCTCCGACGGGTCGAAGAGGGTGATCACGCCGTACTCGCCGTCGTAGCCGGGCACCCGGCGCACGTCGCCGCGCCGCAGCCGCCCGATGCCCTCCGCGAGCAGTTCACCGCCGGCCTGGGCGATGTCGGTCAACGGTGTCGTGGTCAGGATCTCCAGCTCAGGGCCGAGAGCGGCGAGCAACTCGTTGAGCCGCCCCTCGACCTTCTTCGAGCGGGCACCCACCTTGTTGATCTCGCCGAGGATCTCGGCGAGCTGCACCAGGTGGGTGACCTCCCGGGCGTGCGCCGGCCGGTGCCCCTCCGCGCGGTCGGCCAACTCCTCGACCCGGCTCAGGACGCCCACGGTGAGCGGCTTGCCGCACTCGGGGCAGCGGCCGTCGGCAGCCCGGGTGCGCTCCGGCGACCAGTTGATCCCGCACAGCCGGTGCCCGTCCGCGTGGTACTTGCCCTCCTCGGGAAAGAACTCGATGGTGCCGGCCAGGCCGTCGCCGGTCCGCAGCGCCTCCCGGACGGCGAAGTAGTCCCGCTGGGCGGTCAGCACGGTCGCCTCGCGACCCAGTGCCGGCGGGGAGTGCGCGTCCGAGTTGGAGACCAACTGGTAGCGGTCCAGGCTGCCGACCCGCCAGTTCATCGCCGGATCGGAGGAGAGGCCGGTCTCCACGGCGAAGATGTGCTCGGCCAGATCCGCGTAGCAGTCGGCGATCGCGTCGAAGCCGGACTTCGAGCCCAGCGCCGAGAACCACGGCGTCCAGATGTGTGCGGGGACGAGGTAGCCGTCCGGGCTCGCCTCGAGGGTGATCTCCAGCAGGTCCCGGGAGTCCAGGCCGAGGATCGGTCGACCGTCGGAGCCGAGGTTGCCGATCCGGCCGAGCGCGGCGTTGAACCGGGCCACGGCCTCCAGGTCGGGCAGGTAGATCAGATGGTGCACCTTGCGGGTCCGGTCGTCCCGCTTGTAGATGGTCGAGATCTCGACGCTCAGCATGAACCGGACGGGGTCCGTCTCCGCCGTGCTGGCGAGTCGAGGCGGCAGTCGACGGGCGATGTCCCGCTCCGCGTCCGGGTCGAGGCGGTAGAGCCCCGGTTCGGCCGGGCGCAGCGTCTCCCGCAGGTGGTCGTACCAGGCGGGGTGGGTGAAGTCTCCGGTGCCGAGCAGGGCGATGCCCTTACGCCGGGCCCACCACGCGAGGTTCGGCAGTGTGAGGTCCCGGCTGCACGCGCGCGAGTACTTCGAGTGGATGTGCAGGTCCGCGACGAATGGCGGGAGGCCACCGGGGGGTACGGCGCTGAACGGGGGCACGCCGCATCCTGTCACGCCCGCCGCGGCGACCGCCTGCCGCCACGCGCGGACGTGACGTCCGCTATGCCGAGCGCAACTCGACCAGGGTGATCTGCGGTTCGGCGCCGACCCGGACCGGTGGACCCCAGAAGCCAGCGCCGTTGGTCACGTAGACCTTGGTGCCGTCGACCTCGCCGAGCCCGCTGACCACCGGCTGTTCGAGCCGGACGGCCAGGTTGAACGGCACCATCTGCCCGCCGTGGGTGTGCCCGGACAGTTGCAGGTCGACGCCGTACGTGGCCGCCTCGACCGCCGCCAACGGCTGGTGCGCGAGCAGGACCACCGGCCGGCTCGTGTCGCGGTCACCGAGGGCGGCGGCGAAGTCCGGCCCGGCGGCGAGGCCGGTGCCCGTGCCGGACAGGTCGTTCACGCCGGCCAGGTCGAGGACGCCGCCCCGGGCCCGGATCTCCTGCCGCTGGTTCTGCAGGACCCGCAGCCCGAGTCGGTCCACCTCCTGGACCCACTCCTCCACGCCGGAGTAGTACTCGTGGTTGCCGGTGACGAAGAAGTTGCCGTACCGGGAGCGCAGGTCGCGCAGCGGCGCGGCGGCCGAGCCCAACTCGGCGACCGAGCCGTCGACCAGGTCACCGACGACCGCCACCAGGTCGGCGTCGAGCCGGTTGATCGCGGCGACGATCCGCTCGGTGTGCGCGCGGCCGCGCAGCGGGCCGAGGTGGATGTCGGAGACGGTCGCGATGCGCAGGCCGTCCATGCTGCGGGGGAGTTTCGCGAGCGGGATCCGCACCCGGTCCAGGTGGGGCGGGCCGAGCGCGGTGCGTACGCCGTACCCGGTGACACCGACGGCGGTGAGGCCCGCGAAGATCGCGGCGCCCCGGGCCAGCAGCAACCGGCGGGCAGGGTCGTGGTCGGGCGCCGCAACGGCACCGGCGGCCGGCGGCTCGGTCGGCCCGGCGGCGCCGACCAGCACCGGCTCGGGCGCGGCGGTGGTCGGCTCGGCGGCGACCACCCGGCGGCGCAGCACCAGCCGGGTGACCAGCATCGGCACTTCCAGCACGGCGAGCAGGACCAGCAGGTAGAACATCAGCGCGAGCCAGAGGTAGCCCGGCCAGGCGAGCCAGTAGAGCCCGGCCTGGGTCCCGGCGAGGGTGACCGGCACGAGCAGCGCCAGCACCAGGGCCGCTGTCCCGCCGATCCGTCGCCAGCGGCCGGGCGCGGTGGTGTCGCGCACCAGGCGCTTCCACAGGTAGAGATGGATGAGACCGGTGATCAGCGCCAGGACGGCCACGAAACCCACAACCGCCATTATCTGTGCGCCTCTCTCAGCCGCCCGCGAACGGGGGCAGGACATCGATGGTGGCCCCGCCCGGCAGGGGTGCCCGACGATCATGACAGGTCACACCGTTCACCAGGAAACTCGCCACCCGCAGTACGGCGGCGAGTTGGTCGCCGTGCCGCTGGGCCAGCTCGACCGTCAGGTCGTCGAGCGACCGGCCGGCGGGGGTGACCTCCTCGGCACGGCCGGCGGCGGCGCGTGCGCCCGCGAAGTAGCGGATGGTCAGCGGCGTCGGCTCCACGACTCAGCCCCCGATCGCGGACATCGGGCGGGTCGGCTGGAGGAAGGTCGGGTCGTCGATGCCGTGCCCGGCGCGCTTGCCCCACATGGCGGTGCGCCAGCGCCGGGCCAGCTCGTCGTCGTCGGCGCCCCCGCGCAGCCCGGCCCGCAGGTCGGACTCCTCGGTGGCGAAGAGGCAGGCGCGGACCTGGCCGTCGGCGGTGAGCCGGGTGCGGTCGCAGTCGCCGCAGAAGGGGCGGGTGACGCTGGCGATCACGCCGACCCGGGCCGGCCCGCCGTCGACGAGCCAGGTCTCCGCCGGTGCCGCGCCGCGTTCGGTCGGGTCGGGGCTGAGGTCGAAGCGGGTACGCAGGGAGGCCAGGATCTCCTCGGCGGTGACCATCGTGCCGCGGTCCCAGCCGTGTTGGGCGTCCAGGGGCATCTGCTCGATGATCCGCAGTTGGTAGCCGTGGTCGACGGCGAAGCGGAGCAGCGCCGGTGCCTCGTCGTCGTTGACGCCGCGCATCAACACGGAATTGATCTTCACGGGGGTGAGCCCGGCGGCGGCTGCCCCGGCCAGCCCGGCGAGCACCGCGTCCAACCGGGAACGGCGGGTGAGCTGCGTGAACCGTGCCGGGTCCAGGGTGTCCAGTGAGACGTTCACCCGATCGAGGCCGGCGGTGCTCAGCGCGGGGGCGAGCCGGTCCAGGCCGATGCCGTTGGTGGTGATGGAGATCCGTGGTCGCGGCTCCAGCGCGGCGACCGCGCCGACGATGTCGAGCAGCCCGGGCCGGATCAGCGGCTCACCGCCGGTGAACCGCACCTCCGTCACGTCGAGCCGCTCGACGGCCACCCGGACCAGACGGACGACCTCGTCGTCGCTGAGCAGCTCGGGGCCGGCGAGCCAGGGCAGCCCTTCGGCCGGCATGCAGTAGGTGCACCGAAGGTTGCACTTGTCGGTGAGGGACACGCGCAGGTCCCGGGCGACGCGGCCGTACCGGTCGACGAGGACGCCGTCGGTCCGCGGGGCGACGCTCACCTGTCGACCGTAGCGCGCTCGGGCCGGCCCAGGGCGGCTCGGGCGTGCTCAATGACCGCATCGCGGTAGCCACCGCCGAAGAGCGCGGTGTGCACGAGCAGCAGGTGCAGCTGGTGCAACGGCACCCGCGATCGCCAGCCGTCGGCCAACGGCCAGCTCTCCTCGTAGGCGGACAGCACCCGGCCCAGGTGTGGGAGGCCTCCGAAGAGCGCCAGCTGGGCGAGGTCGGTCTCGCGGTGCCCGCCGTGCGCCGCCGGGTCGACCAGCCAGGCCCGGTCGTCGGCGCCCCACAGCACGTTGCCCGGCCACAGGTCGCCGTGGATGCGGGCCGGCGGCTCGTCCCCGCCGAACTCGCCGACGCGGCCGATCACCTGCTCGACGAGGGCGGCGTCGGCGCTGCCCAGCGCGCCGTTGTCGACCGATCGCCGGAGGTAGGGGACGAGTCGTCGGTCGGCGAACCACGTGGACCAGGGGCCGTCGTCGGGGGTGTTGTCCTGCGGGAGCGCACCGATGAAGCCGGGCCAGCTCGCACCGAAGGCCGGTGCCCCGGCGCGGTGCAGGCCGGCCAGCTCCCGGCCGAAGCGGTCGGCGGCCTCCGGCGTCGGCTCGCCGGGCTCCACCCAGTCGAGCGCCAGCAGGTCGGGCAACGCCACGATCACCTCGGGTACGGCGACCGTGCCGGTCTCCCGCAACCAGCGCAACCCGGCCGCCTCGGTGGCGAAGAAGCCCTCCGGCACCGGCCGGGCGGCCCGCTCGGGCCAGGACTTGGCGAAGACGGAGTTTCCGTCGTCCAGGGTGAGCCGGGCGGCGGCGCAGATGTCCCCACCGGCGACCGGAGTCTCCCGGATCCGCTGGTGGGTCAGGAACGTCGGCAGGTGTGCCGGGTGCGCGCGCAGGTACGCCAGGTCCATCAGCGCACGGTAACCGCTCCCCATGACACATCGGTGCCGCCCGAACACATCGGTTCGACTCCCGAGACGACCGGCCCCTTCCGTGCACGTCCTGAGCTGCGTTGAGCAGGGACAACACGGTGAGTGACTGTGGATAAGTCGCGTGTCGTCCACAGGGGCGGCGAAGCACCGTCGGCCCGCCGCAGGCTTCCGGCATGACCTCGACCGAACGCCCCCGGCTCGCCGTGCGCTCACCCGCCGACCTGCTCGCCGCTGTGCCGTATCTGCTCGGTTTCCACCCGGCCGACAGCGTGGTCGCGGTGGCGCTGCGCGGACGGCGGATCATCTTCGCCGCCCGCGCCGACCTGCCCGATCCGTCGGACGACCCGGTCGAGCGGGCTCGCCACCTCGCCGGGGTGATCCGTCGGCAGGGTGCCGAGGCCGCGACCGTGGTCGGCTACGGGCCGCGTGAGCGGGTGACGCCGAGCGTCGACGCGGTGCGCGCCGCCCTGACCGGGGCTGGGCTGGAGGTGCTGGACGTCCTGCGCGTGACCGACGGCAGGTGGTGGTCCTACCTCTGCACCGAGGCCGACTGCTGCCCGCCGGAGGGCCGGCGTCACGACCCGGCGGCCAACCAGGTGACGGCCTCGGCGGTCTTCGCCGGTCAGGTCGCTCTTCCCGACCGGGCCGCCCTGGTGGCACAGGTGTCGCCGGTGGATGGTCCGGCCCGGGACGCGCTGGTCGCGGCGACCGCCCGGGCCGAGCGGCGACTGAGCGAGCTGGTGGAGCAGGCACCGGCGACCGACCTGCTCGGCGGCCGGGCGCTGCGCTCCGCCGGGGTGGCGGCGGTCCGCGAGGCGCAGCGCCGGCAGCGGCGCGACGAGCGGCTTGACGACGACGAGGTGGCCTGGCTGGGCCTGCTGCTGACCCACCTGCCGATCCGCGACCACGCCTGGGAACGCACCGACGGTCGGGACCGGGACATGGCCCTCTGGACCGACGTCCTGCGCCGGTCGGAGCCGGCGCTGACCGCCGCGCCCGGTGCGTTGCTGGCGTTCGCCGCCTGGCGGGCGGGGCAGGGGGCGTTGGCGGCGGTCGCGTTGGAGCGGGTGCTGAGCGTGCACCCCGACTACTCGCTCGCGCTGCTCCTCGACGACCTGCTCCGGCGCGGGGTGCCCCCGTCGGAGCTGGACGCCTGGCCGTCGGTCGGCCTGCCCGGCGTCGTCCGTCCCCGCAGGCGGAGCCGACGTGGCCGCCGCTGAACCGTGGATCATCCTCGAACCGGCTGACGCGTCCGTCGAAGGATGTACGCGTCTCTCCTGTTCACGGCCGACTCGGCGGAGCAGCCACCCCCGGACAATGGTCTCGTGTCCGCTCCCCGCACTGGTACGACATGACCATCGCGTTGCTGCTCTCGCTGGCCGGGCTGGCGTTGGTGGACAGCACCAGCATCGGCACCCTCTTCATCCCGGTCTGGTTGCTGCTCGCGCCCGGGCCGGTCAGCGTCCGGCGCATCCTGGCCTACCTCGCGACGATCGCCGCCTTCTACCTCGCGGTCGGGCTGCTGCTCGTCTGGGGCGGTGCCAGGCTGGCCGACGCGCTGGGTGGGGCCATGGACAACCGCGGGGTGCTCTGGGCGCAACTGGTCCTGGGCGTCGCGCTGCTCGCGCTCAGCTTCCGCTACGACGGCAAACGGCGTCCGCGAACCGGTGGCGTGCTCCGTTGGCGGGACCGGGCGACCGCCGGCGACTCGTCGGCTCGTTGGCTGGTGGGGCTCGCGCTGCTCGCCGCGCTGGCCGAGGTGGCGACCATGCTGCCGTACCTCGCGGCGGTGGGTCTGTTGGCCACCTCGGAGGTCGGCTCGGCGACCGTGGTGGTCCTGCTGGCCGGATACTGCCTGGTCATGGTGTTGCCGGCGGTGCTGTTGCTGGCTGCCAGGGTGGCCCGCCCGGCGTTGGTCGAGCCGGTGCTGGCCCGGTTGAACGCCTGGATCAGCACGAAGGCGGGCAGCGCGTTCGGTTGGCTCCTCGGCATTGTCGGCTTCCTGGTCGCCCGCGACGCCGCCGTCCGGCTGGAGCTGTTCGACCTGCTCAACCGCTGAGCTGCCCCGTCAGGCCGGCTGCTCCACGGTGATCCGGTGCGGGCCGGCGTAGACGTTCATGGTCCGGCCGCGCAGGAAGCCGACCAGGGTCATGCCCGCCTCGTCGGCGAGTTCCGCGGCGAGGGTGCTCGGCGCCGAGACCGCGGCGAGCAGCGGCAGCCCGGCCATCCACGCCTTCTGGGTCAGCTCGAAGCTGGCCCGGCCGGAGACCAGCAGCAGGTGCCCGGCCAGCGGCAGCCGGCGTTCCCGCACCGCCCAGCCGATCACCTTGTCCACGGCGTTGTGCCGGCCCACGTCCTCCCGGAGCACCACCAGCTCCCCGGCGGGGGTGAACAGTCCCGCCGCGTGCAGGCCGCCGGTCCGGTCGAAGCCGCGCTGCGCGGCGCGCAGCCGGTCGGGCAGTTCGGCGAGGAGGGCCGCTGGCACGGTGAGCGGGTCCGCCGCGACGGGGAACAGCGAGCGGGTGCGTACCGCGTCGATGCTGGCCTTGCCGCAGACCCCGCAGGAGCTGGTCGTGTAGAAGTTCCGGGACGGGTCGGTGGTTGGTTCCGGCACGCCGGGGGCGAGCACCACGTCCACCACGTTGTACGTGTTGGGCGTCTCGGCGCCTGCGCAGAGCTGCGCGGTGAGCACGTCGTCGGTCGAGCGGATCAGCCCCTCGGTCAGCAGGAACCCGATGGCCAGGTCGAGGTCGTCTCCGGGGGTGCGCATGGTGACCGCGAGCGGCCGTCGCCGGCCGGGGCCGGCCGCGCCGACGCGGATCTCCAGCGGCTCCTCCACCGCCAGGTTGTCCGGCCGGCGGACGGATCCGCGCCCGTCGGCCGCCGCGTCCAGGTCGATGCGGAGTACGCCCCGTCGGTCAGTCGCCCGTCCCATCCCGCCATCCTGCACCCCGGGCCGGTACGCCCGCACGGCCACCGGGCATCGGGGCTCGGCAGCGGATGCCGACCGGGTGTCGACACCGTTACCGTGACCGGATGGGGACGTACGCCGCAGTGGTGCTCGCCGGTGGCGCCGCCCGGCGGATGGGCGGGGTCGACAAGCCCGCGCTGCCGGTCGGCGGCCGACCGATGCGTGACCGGGTGCTGGCCGCCGTCGCCGACGCGGCGCCGCGGGTACTCGTCGGCCCGGCCGACGCCGTCCCGGGCGGGGTGCGGGTGACCCGGGAGGATCCGCCCGGTGGGGGACCGGTCGCCGCGACGGCGGCCGGGTTGGCGCTGCTCGACCCGGGTACGACCCTGGTGGCGCTGCTCGCCGCCGACCTGCCGCTGCTGACCCGCGCGGCGATCGGTGAGCTGTTGACCCACCTCGACGACCCGGAAGGCGCCGGTGCCCGTCCCGTCCTGGACGGCGGCACCAGCTCTTCCCGCCCGGAACGCGGCACCGGCCAGCTCGACGGGGCGTGTTTCGTCGACGCGGACGGGCGGCGGCAGTCGCTGTGCGGCGTGTGGCGGGTGGCCGCGCTGCGGGCGGCGTTGGACCGGCTGGCCGCCGGGCGGGGTGGCACGGTGGCGGGGGCTCCGGTCCGGGCGCTGCTGGGTGACCTCGTCGTCCGGGAGGTGCCCTGGTCCGGCGACGGCCCGCCGCCGTGGTTCGACTGCGACACTGACGAGGACGTACGCCGGGCGGAGGAGTGGGTGCGATGACGGTGATGGACGACTGGGTCACGGCGGCCTGCGCCGAGCTGGACCTGGATCCGACCCAGGTGTCCGTGCCCGCGGTGCTGGACCTGGCCCGCGACGTCGCCCACCAGGTGCTGCGGCCGGGGGCGCCGGTCGCGGCGTACCTGCTGGGGCTGGCGGTGGGTCGGGGTGCCGACCCGGCCGACGCCGCGGCCCGGCTCGGTGCCCTGGCCGGCAACTGGCCCGTCGAGCTGGGCGCAGAGCCGGCCGATCCGACGCGCCCCTGACCATCAGGCGCCGCGAGCAGGCGCTTCTCGGCATCCGAGAGCCGGCGGGGCGAGCCGGGTGTCCGATCCCGGTCCGGGCTGATTGGGCCGCCGGGCGGCGTGGGTAGGGTGATCGTGACGGACGGAGGCGATCATGACGGCTGACCACCCCTCGGCGCCGGTCGGTGAGCCCGGCGACACAGCAACGGCCGAGCCGGCGGAGTCGATCCTGCTCGACGAGCCCAGCACCACCGACCTGCGGGCCAAAGTGACCGAGGCGTGGCAGGAGTTCGCCCGTGCGCTCGCCGTACGCCTGCGGGAGTTGCCCGCCGACGCGCACCTGGAACTGACCCTGGACCCCACCGCCTCCGGGACCGGGGACGCCGTCTACTCGATCAGCGTCGACGTGGACGGCGACGGCTCGCTCTCCGCCCGGGCGGTCGGCAACGCCACGCTGCCGCAGGGGTACCGGCTGGACCGCACCGCGGTGGCCGACATGATCGCGCTCGGCTGGTCCCCGCCCGGGGTGGTGGCCGGCTCCGGCGGTTCCTTCGGGCTGGACGGTACGGCGGCGGAGGCGCCCCGGATCGCCGCGTTGCTCTCCCGGACGCTGCGCGACGTGTACGGCGCCCCGCACCCGGCGTTCCTCGTCTACCTGGTGCAGGACGCCGAGGGCGAGCCGCTGGCCGTGGAGCCGCTGGGCACCGCGCGCAGCGAGTTCGGCCCGGACGCCGACGTCGAGGGCGACCTGGAGGAGGCGCTGGCCGAGGCGGCCGCCGCGCAGGTCGAGCGGGACGACGTGCTCGACCTGGCGGATCGGGTCCGCACCGTGGTCTCCACCATGCTGAAGTCCGACACGGACCGGTTGCAGATCGACTCGGACGGCGACATCACCATCCGCGCCGGTTCGGCGATGGTCTTCGTCCGGGTGCGGGACAACCCGCCTCTGGTGGACGTCTTCTCCCCGGTGCTCACCGAGGTCGAGCCGACCGAGCGGCTCTACGTGAAGCTCTCCGAGCTGACCAACCGGATGCCTATCGGCCGCCTCTACTGCGCCGACGACACGGTGTGGGCGTCCATCCCGGTGTTCGGCCGCAACTTCCAGGCCACGCACCTGATGCTGGCGGTGCAGGTGATGACGGGGCTCGCCGACGAGCTGGACGACCGGCTGCACGGCGAGTTCGGCGGCAAGCGGTTCTTCGGTGAGGGCGACAAGCCGCGCCGCGACGAGTCCGAGCACCGTACCGGCATGTACCTCTGAGCGCGGTTCAGGAGACGTCCAGCAGGGTCTTGCCGACTGTCGCGCGGGATTCGATGGCGGCGTGCGCGTCGGCGGCGCGCTCCAGCGGGAAGCGCTGCCCGATCAAGGGTCGGAGCCGGCCGGCCGCCGCGTCCGCCAGCGCCTGAGAGGTGTACGCGCGCAGCCGCGCGGGCGGCACCTCGGGCCGGACCAGCGTGACCTGCCGGGCGACCGCGTCCTCGGGGGACACCGGGGACCACTCGCCGCTGGCCAACCCGAAGCTGACCATGCGGCCACCCGGGGTCAGCAGCTCGAACGCCGTTCGGGCGACCGCACCGCCCACACCGTCGAGCACCACGTCGATTCCGCCCACTACCTCCCGGATCCGGTCGGCCCAGCCCGGCACGCGGTAGTCGACCGCCAGCTCGGCACCGAGCCCCGGCAGCAGGTCCACCTTGCGGGCCCCACCCGCCACGCCGATCACCCGCGCGCCGGCCCGGGCGGTGAGCTGCACCAGCAGGCTGCCCACGCCGCCCGCTGCGGCCTCCACCAGTACCCGGTCGCCCGGACGGACGCCGACCGCCTCGACCAGCATGGTGGCGGTACGTCCGTCGGCCAGCAGCGCCACCGCCGCGTCCAGGGCCAGCCCGGCCGGTACCTCGAAGGGGGCGGAGGCGTCGACCGCCGCCCGTTCGGCGTACCCGCCGGAGCCGCCGGTGGCGCTGACCACCCGCCGTCCGGTCAGTGCCGGGTCGACGTCCGCCCCGACGGTGGTGATCACCCCGCCGACGCCGTTGCCGGGGATCAGTGGTGGGGTGACCCGGAACGGTCCGGGGCGGCCGGAGCGCTGCTGCGTCTCGACGAAGGTGATGTTCGCGTGCGCGACGTCGATGAGCACCTGGCCGGGGCCGGGCCTCGGGTCGGGTGCCGGGCCCGGCACCAGCGCCTCGGGCCCGCCGAACTCACGTAACCAGACCGCCCGCATGGAAACCTCCCCGGCCACGGTGGGGCACGGTGCCCGCACGCCACGACCAGTTCAACTCCTCAAGCGGGCTTGAGGTCAAGGTCAGCGGGTGGACGGACCGACGCCGGGCGACTCGACCAGTCGGGAGAGCACGATGGTGCTCCGGGTGGAGGTCACGAACGACTCGGCGCGCAGCCGCTCCAGAGCGGCCTCCAGGTGGGCGATGTCGGCGGCACGCAGGTGCACGAGCGCGTCCGCCTCGCCGGAGACGGTGTACGCGCCGACCACCTCGGGGTGCCGGCGGGCGGCCACGCCGATCTGTGCCGGTGTGGTCCGGCCGGCGCAGAACAGCTCGACGAACGCCTCGGTGGTCCAGCCGACGGCGGCCGGATCGACCACGGCGGTGAATCCCCTGATCACGCCGGTGGCGCGGAGCCGGTCGACGCGGCGCTTGACCGCCGGGGCGGAGAGTGACACCCGGGTACCGATGTCGGCGTACGACGCACGGGCGTCGGCGACGAGCAACGCAATGATCCGCTGGTCTACCGCGTCTATCTGCAACGTTCCGCCTCTGGGAAGCAATGGTTGTGGCTGTTACCAAAGTTCAACGGTACCTACTCTTGGTGACCGTGAACCAGCAGCGAGTCCCGCGAAAGCGGACATATCTCATGTGCTCGCCCGAGCACTTCGCGGTCGAGTACGCCATCAATCCGTGGATGGACGTGACCACCCCGGTCGACCGGGAACTGGCCGTCAAGCAGTGGGACCGGCTGCGCGAGACGCTGGTCAATCTCGGGCACGAGGTGCACCTGCTCACCCCCGAGCGGGGCCTGCCCGACATGGTCTACGCCGCCAACGGCGGTTTCATGGTGGACGGCAGCGTCTACGGCGCGCGGTTCAAGCACGAGCAGCGGGCCGCCGAGGCCGCCGCGCACCACGCCTTCTACGAGTCGCAGGGCTGGCGTTTCATCGCCCCGAGCGAGACCAACGAGGGTGAGGGTGACTTCGCGTACGTGCCGGAGGCGCACGGCGGGCTCATCCTGGCCGGGCACGGCTTCCGCACCGAGATCCCCGCGCACGCCGAGGCGCAGGAGGCGCTGGGCCGGCCGGTGGTGTCGCTGCGCCTGATCGACCCCCGCTTCTACCACCTGGACGTGGCGCTCGCCGCCATCGGCGACTCGAACGTCGTCTACTTCCCCGGCGCGTTCTCCGCGGCCAGCCAGCGGGTGCTCACCCAGCTCTTCCCGGACGCGGTGGTCGCCGACGACGAGGACGCCATGGCGTTCGGACTCAACCTGGTCAGTGACGGCGCGAACGTGGTGCTCAACAGCGAGGCCACCCGGCTGGCCGGCAAGCTCAAGGCCGCTGGCTACAACCCGGTCCCGGTCGAGCTGGCCGAGCTGAAGAAGGGCGGTGGCAGCGTGAAGTGCTGCATCGCCGAGTTGCGGCACTGACCCGAACCCTGCCGCGTACGTCAGGGGCCGACCTCCCACCGGGAGATCGGCCCCTGATCGCGTTCGGGTGGGCGTTCAGCCCAGCGTGGCCAGCTCGTTGATCAGCACGTTCGACATGACCTGGCCGTCGCGCTGCACCTCGCGCAGGTACCACTTCTGTTGCGGCGTGCGGGGCTGGTTGAACTGCCAGATGCCGCGCGGGCTGTCGATCTGGCCGATCTTGCCCAGCGCCAGGTTGACCTGCTGCGGGGTGGGCGACCCACCGGTCAGCCGGATCGCCTGGTCGAGCACCTGCGCCGCGTCGTACGAGGCCATGGCGTAGGTGGTCGGCGTGACCTGGTACTTCTTGCGGTAGGCCGAGGCGAAGACCCGGTTGGACGTGTTGTTGAGGTCGGCCGAGTAGTTCAGGGCGGTCTGGATGCCCAGCCCGTCGCCCCTCAGGCTCTCCAGCACGGTGCCCTCGGTGAGGAACCCGGGCGCGTAGATCGGCCCGGAGTACACCTGGCGCAGTTGCTTGATGAACTCCACGGCTGCCGCGCCGGCGAAGAAGCAGAAGACCGCGGTCGGCTTCTTGGCCAGGGCCTTGTTGATGTCCGAGACGTACGTCGACTTGCCGGGGTTGGGGGTGCCGTTGGTGTAGGTCACCGGGTTGGCGATGCGCGCGTCGGTGGCGCCGAACTCCTGCCGGAAGCCCCGCACCACGTCCGGGCTGCCGACGTTCTCCGGCATGATGATCGCGACGCGGCCGTTCGCCGGCAGCTTCTCGCGGAGGTAGCGGCCCAGCGCGCGGCCGGCCTCGTCCAGGACGTAGGACGTCCGCCAGATGTAGAAGACGCTCTGCAGGCTGCTCGGTGAGGCGTTGGAGCCGATCAGCGGCACGCGGGCCTGCTCCACGGTGTCCCGGATGCCGACCATCACCGACGAGTTGACCACACCGGTGAGCGCCAGTACGCCCTGCTTGAGCAGGTCGTCGACGGCGGCCTTGCCGCTCTTCGCGTCCTCACCCTCGTCGGCGGTCAGCAGGGTCACCGGGTGTCCGGCCAGCCGCTGGTCGTGCAGGTCCAGGAAGAGCTGGAAGCCGTTGGTGATGTCGTCGCCGATGCTCTTGAACCCGCCGGACTGCGGCGTGATCAGACCGATCTTGATCGGGCTCCGGTCGGCGCCCGGCTCAGCCTCGGTGTCGGAGCCGCATCCGGCCACGAATCCGGTCGTACCGAGCGCGGCCAACAGTTGGAGCGCCCGCCTGCGGTTCATCTGCGACACCAAGTTCCTTCCAGGAGCGTTGCAGGGCAGAACAGCGCCCCTCCGGCGTTCTACCTGCTCGGCGACGCTGCGTCAATGGCTAGTGATCATCGTGCAGGGACCGCAACACATCGAGGACCCGGGGCCAGGCCGGGGACTCCGGGTCTATCAGCCCGAAATGCTCGCATTCTGGCAGCTCAACAAGGGAGATATCGGATCCTGCCGCACGGGCGGCTGTGACGAAGTCGCGGCTCATCGCCACCGGCACCTGCCGATCCACCGAACCGTGCATGACTACTGTCCGTGCTTGCATCGGCACCAACATCCGTGGATCGGCGGCCGCGTACCGGTCCGGAACCTGTGCCGGCCCGCCGCCGAGCAGCGCGGCCACCGCACCCGAGTCCAGGTCCAGCCGGTACGCCTCCCCGAGGTCGGCCACCGGGGCCAGGGCGAGAACCCCACCCACCGTCGACGGCGCGGTGGCCGCCACGTACAGCGCGAGCTGGCCGCCGGCGGAGTGACCGACCAGGATCGGCGCGGCCTGGCTCACCCGGCCGGGCAGCGCCTCGGCGGCCAGCCCGGGCAGCTCGGCCACCCCGGTCAACACGTCGGTCAACGTTCCCGGCCAACCTCCGCCGGGCTGCCCGGTCCGCCGGTACTCCAGCTGCGCCACCGGGTACCCGCGAGCGGCGAGCGCGGCGGCCAGCGGCCCGGTGTGCCGGCGGTCGTACTCGGCCCGCCAGAAACCGCCGTGCACCACGACGACCAACGGGCGCGCCGGCCCGGCGCCGGCCGGGTGGCGGAGGTCGGCCACCTGGTCCGCGTGGTCGCCGTACGCCACGGTCCGGTCCGGCTCCGGAGCGGGCCGGGTCAGCACGGCGCGCGGGTCGGCAGACATGGCGCGAACGGTAGCGCGCCTCGCCCGGGTGGTTCGGCCCCGGGAGTCGGTCCCGGCAGGCATGGGTCGGCCCCACTGGGTAAAGATGGACCCCATGACCGAAGCGCGCTCCTCTGGACAGAACGACGAGCCGGGCCCCGAGGGCACCGGTCACTCCGGCACCGTGGTGGTGGTCGGCCCCGACGGCCAGCCGGTCGCCACGGTGCAGACCGACGAGGGTCAGGGCGAGGATCCGACCCGCCTGGTCGAACAGCCGGCCAAGGTGATGCGGATCGGCAGCATGATCAAGCAGCTGCTGGAGGAGGTCAAGGCGGCCCCGCTCGACGACGCCAGCCGGCACCGCATGCGCGAGATCCACGAGCGCTCGATCGTCGAGCTCAAGGAGGGTCTCGCCCCCGAGCTGCGCGACGAGCTGGAGCGCATCTCGCTGCCCTTCACCGAGGACAAGGCCCCGAGCGAGAGCGAGCTGCGGATCGCGCACGCGCAGCTCGTCGGCTGGCTGGAGGGCCTGTTCCACGGCATCCAGGCGGCCCTGGTCGCCCAGCAGATGGCCGCCCGGGTGCAGCTGGAGCAGATGCGCTCCGGCCGGCAGGCGCTGCCCAGCGGGCCCGGCGGGGTGGTGCCCGGCATGCCCGGCATCGGCCAGCCGACCGGCGGCGAGGGACACAACACCGGCCAGTACCTCTGACCCGCCGGGCACCGGCCCGGTCAGTCCAAACCGAAGACCTTCTCCAGGTACGCCGCCACGCCGTCCTCGGAGTTCGCCCCGGTCACCTCGTCGGCGACCGCGAGGACGGCGCGGTGCGCGTTCGCCACCGCCACACCGCGTCCGGCCCAGCTCAGCATCGGCACGTCGTTGGGCATGTCGCCGAACGCCAACACGTCGGCTGCGGCCACGCCGAGCCGGTCGCAGTACCAGTCGAGCCCGGCCGCCTTGGTCACCCCGGCCGCGGAGATCTCCACCAGCCCGGAGGACGAGGAGTGGGTCGCCTCCGCCACACCCGCCACCACCGCGGCCACCAGCGCCGCGAACGCGTCCGGGTCCTGCTCGCCAGCACGGGCGAGCAGCTTCACCGCGGGGACCGAGAGCAGCTCCTCCGGTGTCTCGATCGGCCGGATCCCCTCGGGGTCGGCGTCCCAGCGCAGCGGGTAGTCCGTCTCGTGCCGCATCTGCCGGCTGTCCAGGATCTCCACCGCGAAGCTGATTCCGGGCACCTCGGCGCGGAGCCGCCGGGCCACCTCGGCCAGGTGCTGCGGCGCGAGCGGGTCGGCCCGCAGCACCTCGTCCTCGACCGGGTCGTAGACCACGGCGCCGTTGGCGCAGACCGCCGGCAGCGGCTCGGCCAGCTGGTCGTACACCATCTTGAGCCAGCGGACGGGACGGCCGGTGACCAGCACGACCGGCGTGCCCCGCGCGGAGATCCGCGCGAGCACGTCGGCGGTGTGCGCGCTGACCGTGTGGTCGTCGCGGATCAGCGTGCCGTCGATGTCGGTGGCGATGAGCCGGGGCGTCTCTCCCATCACCGGGACAGTAGCCGGTCCAGGTACACCGCCACCCCGTCGTCGTCGTTGCGAAGGGTCACCTCGTCGGCTGCGGCGCGCACGGTCGGGTGCGCGTTGGCCACCGCCACCCTCGACCAGCCGGCCCACTCGAACATCGGAAGGTCGTTGGGCATGTCACCGAAGACCAGCACATCGGCCGGGTCGACGCCGAGGGACTGCGCCACCACGGTCAGGCCGGTGGCCTTGTCGACGCCGGGCGGGCAGATCTCGATGAAGCCGAGCCCGGCCTGGGTGAGCGTGGCGACCTGCGGCGGGACGATCCGGCGGGCCACCGCCAGCAGTTCGTCCACGTGGTGGTCCGCCGTCCGGGCGAACGCCTTGATCACGTCGCAGGAGAGGCACTCCGCACGGCTGCGCGCCTCGAACCTGTCCTGGTACGGCCAGCTCGCGTGGTAGTCGCCCCAGAGCGGGGCGTCGTGCTCGTCGGACGCCTCGACCATCACGGTCAGCGGGCCGACCTCGGCCTCCAGGTCGGCGAGCAGCCGGGCCAGCACCTCGGCGGACAGCCGCTCGTCGCGGAGCACCACAGGGCCGGTCGGGTCGCTCTGGTCGACCACCCGCCCGCCACCGGCCATCACGAGGAAGTCGGCGGCCCGGATGTCGTTGCGGGTCAGCTCGGTCAGCCGAGGGCCGCGCCCGGTCGCGGCCACCACCGGAATTCCAGCGGCCCGCACCCGGTCGAGCACCCCGTGGGTGTACGCGGAGACGGTGTCGTCGCTGCGGACGAGTGTCCCGTCGAGGTCGGTCGCGATCAGCTTGGGCAGTCCCGGGCGGGTCATCGTTCCTCCTTCGCCCGCCGCCGTCGCAGCCTGCCGTGCGGTACTGGTGCCGAGACCCGGCGTGACGGCGGGCAGCAACCGTACCTCGCGATAAGGGTCGCAACCATGGCTTCCAGGCGAATCGGACGCCAACGCCGGGGGCGCTGCCGCGCTGCTCAGCTCGGGGATTCGGGGCGGGCGAACGGGACGGCCGGGGTGACGGTCAGGTCGGCCGGGGCGGCCCTGCCGTCCTCGTCGATCGGGTCGCGGTCGCGGCGGCGACGCCAGCCTCGTCCCGCCGTGTCGTCCCCAGCCCCGTCGTCCTCCGCCGGCCCGCTCGAAGCGGCCGGTGCGAGCCACAGGGCGACACCGAGCAGCACACAGGCGACGAACGCCATCACCAGCCCCCGCCCGTACTCGGCCCGGAAGCCGTCCTGCGCCGAGAAGAGGAAGCTGCGCTGCGCCGGGTCGTCGAGAGTCGCCACGGCGGCCACCAGCAGTGCCAGCAGGGCTCCGACCAGGGTGAGCCCGACCAACCGGGCGTTCGGCCGGACGGCCGCCGTGCCCCGCAGCGCCAGCGCCAGGACACAGACCAGGCCGAGCAGCCCGACCAGGTAGCCGACCCCGAAGCCGCCGACCTCGGACAACCCGGCGGGCACCTCGATCGCGCTGTTCCCGTCGGGTCCGGCGTCCGGCACGGTCATGACCAGCCACTCGCCGACCAGTGAGGCGACCCCGGCCACCGCGCCGAGCGCAGCCAGCAGCAGGGGCAGTCGCGGGTCACGGGTCAGGCCGGCCAGGGACCGGCCGAACCGCCGTCGCGGGGACGCCTCGACGGCACCCCACTCGATCACGGCGGGGCCGTCGGACCGGTCACCCTGCCGGGGGATCGGCAGCTCCTCGGACATCGGCCATCCTTCCGCCGGTCACGGGCCTGCGTCGAATCATGGCACAGCCCGGGCGTGGTGACCGGAATCGCAGGGCACGCGTCGGCGCCGGTCGGTCGCTCGGCGGTCGCCTTTCCGCTAGCGTTCGGGTCATGCCAATCCGTACCGCTTCCGCACAATGGCAGGGCAATCTCACCGAGGGCTCCGGCACCGTCCGCACCGGCAAGGGCGGCCTGTCGGGCAACTACTCCTTCAAGTCGCGCTTCGAGGAGGGCGAGGGCACCAACCCCGAGGAGTTGATCGCGGCCGCGCACGCCGGCTGCTTCTCGATGGCGTTCTCGAAGGCTCTCGCCGACGCCGGCTCGACGCCCACCTCCGTCGAGACCACCGCCAAGGTCCACCTGGACAAGACCGACGCCGGGATGACCGTCACCCGGATCGACCTGGAGACCGTCGGCCAGGTCCCGGGCATCGACGACGCGGAGTTCCAGAAGCTCGCCGAGGCCGCCAAGGCCAACTGCCCGATCTCCCGCCTGCTCTCGCCGGGCGCCGAGATCACCCTCACCGCCAGCCTGACCTCCTGAGTCGGACGACCCGTACGCCGCTCGTTCACGGAAGGAGTCGCCGCCCGGTTCCGGGCGGCCGCTCTCTCCGTGAACGCGCGGAACCCGCTCAGGGCCGCGGATTCTGACCGGGTCGGCCTGTTCGGCGTCGGGCAGAATAGGTGAGATGCCGGTGCAGATGAGCCGCGAGCGCTTCGAAGAGTTGGTCGCCGACGCCCTCGACGAGGTGCCCGGAGAGCTGCTCGGGCTGATGAACAACGTGGTCATCCTCGTCGAGGACGACCCGCCGTCGGGCGAGCCCGAGCTGCTCGGCCTCTACGAGGGGCATGCGCTCACCGACCGGGGCTGGGACTACGCGGGCGTCCTGCCGGACCGGATCTTCATCTACCGTCACCCCATCCTGCGCATCTGCGACAACGACGACGACGTCGTCGACGAGGTGGCGGTGACCGTCGTGCACGAGATCGCCCACCACTTCGGCATCGACGACGCGCGGCTGCACGCGCTGGGCTGGGGCTGAGCTCCCGGCCCCGTCGTTCCGACTCGCCGCTCGGCTGATGTCCCCTCCTTGCCCTGGTCGCCTACCGTCGGTGCAGCGACCGCGACCCTTTCAGGAGGCACGTTTCATGCGCAGCGAGCTGTTCTCCTCGGAGAATCTCGAGAAGGAGTCCGCGCAGCCCGGAATGCGGCTGCAGAACTCGAAGATGTTGAAGATCGAGCTCAACGGCGAGGCGATGGCCCGCGTCGGCTCGATGGTCGCCTACCAGGGGCAGGTGCAGTTCCAGGCGCTGGGTTCGGGCGGGCTCGGCAAGTTCCTCAAGCAGAAGCTCACCGGCGAGGGTGTCCCGCTGATGAAGGTCTCCGGGCGGGGTGACGTCTTCCTCGCCGAGCTGGCCAAGGACGTGCACATCATCGACCTGGAACCGGGCGACGCGCTCTCCATCAACGGATCCAGCGTGCTCGCCTTCGACTCGACTCTCCAGTACGACATCAGGATGGTCGGCGGCGCCGGAATGGCCTCGTCGTCCGGCCTGTTCAACTGCGTCTTCAGCGGCCACGGCCGGATCGCCATCACCACCAGGGGCACCCCGGTGGTGCTCAACGTGGACGCCCCGACGTACGTCGACCCGCAGGCCGCGGTCTGCTGGTCGGCCAACCTCCAGACCGGCTACCACCGGGCCGAGCAGCTCGGCCTCGGCACACTGCTCGGCCGGCGCACCGGCGAGTCGTTCACCATGAGCTTCGCCGGTCAGGGCTTCGTGGTGGTGCAGCCGTCCGAGGAGCCACCGATCATGGGCAGCGGCGCACAGCAGCAGGAGGGTGGGCTGCTCGGCGGCCTGCTGAGCTGACCACCCCGGTGCCGGCGCTCCCGATCGCGGGGCGCCGGCACGTCCGATCAGCTCAGCTCAGCTCGCCGGTGCGCAGTCGAGCCAGCCAGGCCGCCGCGTCGGCGTAGTCGACGTCGGAGAGGCCGGCCGGCGCGGGCACCGGCCGTTCACCCGCCGCCCCGGCCCAGCGGTGCCGGGGGTACGAGCCGAGGAAACGCACGTCGGCACAGACCCGGCGCAGCCCCTGCAACGCCTCGCCCAGCCGGACGTCGGCCACGTGCCCCGTGCAGTCGAGGAAGAAGACGTACTGGCCCAGCGCCTCGCCGGTCGGGCGGGACTCGATCCGGGTGAGGTTGACCCCGCGGACGGCCAGCTCCATCAGCACCGAGAGCAGCGCGCCGACCCGGTCGTGCGCGATGTAGACCGCGAGCGAGGTGAGGTCGTCCCCGGTCGGCGGCGGGGGCGGCCCGGGGCGGGAGACCAGCGCGAACCGGGTCACCGCGTCGGGGTGGTCGGCGATCTTGTCGGCGAGCACCGCAAGGCGGTGCCGGGTCGCCCCGATCGGCGCGCAGATCGCGGCGTCGTACTCGCCGGACCCGGCGCCGGCGGCTGCCGCGCCGTTGGAGAGCACGTCGACCACCACCGCGTCGGGCAGATGGTCGCGCAGCCAGCCCCGGCACTGGGTGGACGCCTGGGGGTGGGCCGCCACCGTGTGGATCGAGCTCAGCTGGGTGCCCGGTCGGGCGCCGAGCACGAACTCCACCGGCAGGACGACCTCCCTGGTGATCACCAGAGGCTCGCCCTCGGCCATCTCGTCCAGCGTGACGCCGACCGCGCCGCCGATCGAGTTTTCCAACGGCACCAGCGCGGCGTCGGCGTCGCCGGCGCGGACGCTGTCCAGCGCCTCCCCGACGCTGCGGGCGGGCGTACGGCTGCCGTGCTCGGCGGCGGGGACGGTGCGCAGGGCCTGTTCGGCGAACGTGCCCTCCGGACCGAGGTAGACGAAGCGCGTCGGCGGTGTTCCCGGCATGCCGCCAGCCTACGCACCCGGCCCGACGGCCGGACCGGCGTCGCAGGCGAGCGTCCGGATCCCACTCGGACCGGTGGCCCGTACCTCGATGGTGCAGACGTCGGTGCCGGCGGTGACCAGTTCCGGCGCGGTGGGCCGGCCCCGGGTGACCACCTGAAGCTCCTCGTGCCCGGTCACCGTCAACACCGTGTACTGCCAGTCGGCGGCGCAGAGCGGCCCGGTGCGGACCTGCACCCGGACGTTGTCGGGCAGCACGGCGGCCCGGCCGCGCAGCAGCTGCACCACCCGCTGCCCCGTCGGCCCGTTCGGGCAGGCGGTCGCGACCAGCCCGGCGTCCGGGGTGGCCGGCGGCGCGCCGACCGGTGGTCCGGTGGGCGCGAGGGTCGGTGCGGCGCTCGGGGTGCCGGTCGGGCCCGGTGCCGTCGGGGCTCCGGTGCCGGGCGGCACGGCGGCCGGGTCCCGCAGCTCGGGCGGAGCGCCGCAGCCGGTCAGCGCCGCGGTCGCGAGCAGCGTGAGCACCGGCGGCAGAAGGCGCGTCGCCGCCCATGGTGGGGCGGACGCACGGCGGGGCGGGGTGAACGGCACGGGCCGATCCTCGGGACATCGGAAACGTCGTCGCGGCCGGGGTGGCCGAGCCCATCGTAGGGGGAGCGGCCGGTGGCGTGAAGGTCAGCCGAGGACGCGGTGACCGGCGCGCTCCAGCGCGGCGGTGCCCTCGGTCAGGCGGACGGCCGGCACCAGCAGATAGTCGGTGTCGAAGGTGGAGAACGTGACCACGCTGACCCGGGCCTCGGCGAGTGGGTCGACCAGCGCGGCCAGGGTGCCGGTGCCCGCGAGGTCAGCCGGACCGGCGACCCGCAGGCAGCGCCAGGCGGTCTCCACCACGGCCTGCGCCGGGGCGCGGTCGGCCGGGCAGATCACCGAGATCCCGTCGGCCGTCCAGCTCACGGTGACCACGTCGGCGCGGCCCAGCCCGCTCGACAGCGCGTGCGGCAGGGCGGCGTCGGCGGCCAACCGGCACACGGCGTACTCCCCCGGCAGCAGAGCGATATCGAGCATGAGGGCACCTTACGGCCTCATCACCGGCCCGCCCCAGCATTGCCACGTGCGGCGAACGACACACTCCGTCGCAGGTCAGACCTCGGAGAAGAAGGTGAGCGAGCCGGCCACGGCTCCGTCGGCGAGCACCGGAGTGGAGATCGCGTCGACGGTCGCGTCGGAGCTGTCGGCCGAGGCCGCCTGCACGCGGAGCAGCCCGCGGGCGAGCCGGCCGGAGGAGAGCGCCAGCAGAGGCGGGATCTTGTCGATCTCGGCCTCGGTCAGCTCACCCCGGTTGGCGGTGAAGTCGAGCAGGCGCAACCCGCCGTCGAGCAGCGGCCGCCCGATCAGGCCGTCCGGCTCGCCCAGACACAGCAACTCGCAGCCGGCGGTGGAGATCGCCACCACCCGGGTGTCGGCGTCGATCAGCAGGCAGGGCTCGTCGGCCCGGCAGACTGTCGAGGACCAGTGGCCGAAGTTGTCGGACTCCGCCTCTGTCGAGACCCGCGCCGCCGGCACGAACACTTCCGAGAGCGAAAGTTCGACGTGGGCCACCGCGCCTCCTATGTGCACCGACGAACTGTCCACGCTAGCCGGTCGCCGACGGAACCACCGAGCGCACCGGGCCGCCGGGCCGCGCTGCCATGAGCAGGCGGCCGCCGACGGCGCGGGACCGGGTGGGGGACGGGGACCGGGGCCGCGTGGCGTCGCCGGTGACGTTACCGGCGGTGGGCCGGCTTGTCAGCGGCCGTTCGGCCCTCGTCGTACCACCGGTAGTCGCCTGTTGGACGGTACGTGCCGTTCAGCCAGGTGCCGGGGTGCTGCGCGACGCGCGACAGCTTCTCGGCGGTGGCGGGGCTGATCCGACTGCCGCCCGCCACGAGGAGCCGGTCCAGCTCCCGGTGGGTGGCCATCAGACAGTCCTTCGGCAGGCCGTAGACGCTGATCACGCCGGAGCCGACGAAGGTCAGCACCGGCGTCACCGGGACGGGCAGCCCCACGGCGTCGGAGAGGGCCTTGCTCGCCCGCTTCGCGTCCCGGCGGGCCTCGGCCACGTACGGCGGCCGTTTGCCGTTGATCTGCACGACGTCCCCGGCGACGAGCACACGGGCCCGCCCGTGGTCGGCGATGGTCACCGCGAACAGGCCGCTCGGCCCGATGGCGAGGAACCCGGCGCGCTCGTCCTGGCCCCGATCGAGGAGGACGTCCGTCACGTCGGTGCGGGGCCACTCGATGACGTGCCAGGCCGGCCCGAGGTGGTCGAGCTGGCCCAGCGCCCGCGCTCCGGCCGCCTCCAGTCGACGGGCTCCCCGCTCGGCCCGGCGACGGCGGGCCCATTCGAGCGGTGTGGGACGGACCGGTGCGAGAGCCCCCGGCGCCTCGACGCGGGGGTGGGGCACCGCGACGGGCGGCAGTGCCCGGGCGGTCGGTACGGCTCGTCGTGCGGGAAAGACAGTCATCGCGACCTCCGGCAAAAGGTCCCTCGAAGTTATGTCCTCACTACCCTACGTTGCTACTCCCGGTGTTCTGCAAGCCGGAACGCCGGAGTGACTGTGGATGAATGCCATATTCATCCACAGTTCTTTTCTCGGATGCCGCCAAACCCTGCCCTACGCTGCGGGGGTGACCCACTACGTCGACAGCGAAGTCGGCCGGCTCGGCACCGTACTGCTGCACCGGCCCGGCCCGGAACTGGCCCGGCTCACCCCCCGCAACAACGACTCCCTCCTGTTCGACGCGATCCCCTGGGTCGGCCGCGCGCAGGAGGAGCACGACGCGTTCGCCGCCGCACTGCGCGAGCGCGGCGTCGAGGTGCTCTACCTCGCCACACTGCTGGCCGAGACCCTGGCCGTCGCGGACGCGCGGGCCGAGCTCACCGAGCAGGTGCTGCGCTCCCGCCGGCTCGGCGACACCCTGCGCGCCCGGGTCGCCGACCACCTCTCCTACCTGGACCCGGCCGCGCTCGCCGACGTGCTCACTGCCGGGCTGGCCCACGAGGAGCTGCGGATCAGTTCGGAACGGCCGGGCGGGCTGGTCTACACCCTGATGGACCGCCACGACTTCGTCATCGACCCGCTGCCCAACCTGTTGTTCACCCGGGACTCGTCGCTGTGGATCGGCGACCGGGTCGGCGTCACCAGCCTGGCCATGCCGGCCCGCCGCCGGGAGACCACGCTGACCGACGCCATCTACCGCCACCATCCACGCTTCGCCGGCACCGAGTTCGTCTACCGCCCGCACCTGGAGCACCTGGAGGGCGGGGACGTGCTGCTGCTCGCCCCCGGGGTGCTGGCGGTCGGGGTCGGCGAGCGGACCACGCCGGCCGGCGCCGAACGCCTCGGCCGGCAGGTCTTCGCCGCCGGGCTCGCCCACACCATCCTGGTGGTGCCGATCGCCCAGGAGCGCGCCACGATGCACCTGGACACCGTCTGCACGATGGTCGACGTGGACGCCGTGCTGATGTACCCGAACATCGCCAGCACGCTCTCCGCGTACACGGTCATCGCCGGGGCGGACGGCGAGGACCCGCGGGTGGACGGGCCGGCGCCGTTCCTGCGGGCCGCCGCCGACGCGATGGACCTCGACCAGCTCCGGGTCATCGACACCGGGCTCGACCCGGTCACCGCGGAACGCGAGCAGTGGGACGACGGCAACAACACCCTGGCCCTGGCGCCCCGGCTCTGCGTGGGCTACGAGCGCAACACCGAGACCAACGCCCAACTGGAGCGGGCCGGCATCGAGGTGATCCCGATCGCCGGCTCGGAGCTGGGCTCGGGGCGGGGCGGCCCGCGCTGCATGTCCTGCCCGATCGTCCGCGACCCGCTGCCCGTCGCCGGCTGAGCGGTTCGCGCCGGGCGCCGGTGGCCGGCCGGTCCGGTTTCGGGCCGGACCGCCGGCCGTCCCGGCTCAGCGCAGGGTGAGCTGGCGGCCGAGCAGACCCTGCCGGGCGCGGCGGCCGGCGGCGTCCAGCGGGCCGGTGGTGGCGAGCGCCTCGGCGTACCGCTTGGCGAACTGCGCCACCGGGTCCTCCCAGTCGGTCGCCGGGGTCTCCTCCGGCAGGTCCCAGACCGGCGCCAGTCGGCCGTGCGCACGGAACATCCCGGCGAACCGGGTCTGCTCGCCGAGCGGCAGCGTGCCGGCCGCGCCGAGCCGGGCCAGCGCGTCCAGGGCGGCGTCCTCGTCGTCGGGCAGCACCAAACGCACGTGCGCCTTCTCCGGGACCTGGCACCAGTACGCGGCCTTCGCAGCGGTCAGCCGCACCGTCGGGTAGATGGCCGCGTTGGCCCGCTCCAGCGACGCCTGCACGGTCGGGTCGTCCGTGGCGCCGGGGTCGAGCCAGAACTCGAACCCGTCGTGCATGGTGATCTCCAACGGACCGTCCACGAGGATGTCCTGCAGGCGGGGGCCGGGGCCGGGCAGCGGCGGCACGGCCACCTGGTCGCCCGGCTCGGTCCGCAGCGCGCAGAGCAGCGCCTCGGCCAGGTCCCGGGAGACGTCGCCGGACTGCTGGTGGCGTTGCAGACCGATGAGCACCCGGCCGTCGGGCTTGGTCATCGCCGGCGCGGCCATCGGCAGCACCGTGGCCAGCGTGGCCGGCCGGTCACCGAATTCCTCGACCAGGGCGGGTGCGAGCCGCAGCGGCGCGGAGGCGGCGGGGACCAGCTCGCGTAGCGCGATCCACTCGGGCTCGTCGATCAGCCCCTCGAACGGTCGCGGCACGAAGATGTCCCGCACCTTGTCCCTGCGCGGGGCGGTGTCGGCGGCGGTGCGCTGGCTCTTTCGACGCTTGCTCACGGCGTCACAGCCTAGAGGCCCGACCGGCTCGTCGTGGGCGGGACCCGCCCCGAGCCGCCGCTCAGCCCGTCGCCACCAGGTCGGGCCGGGTCGTCGGGGCCGGGTCGAACTCCGCCCAGACGCGCTGGCCCAGACCGTCCCGCTCGACGCCCCACCGCGTGGCCAGACCGGCCACGATGTGCAGCCCTCGCCCGTCCGCCGCGTCGGGGTCGACCGTCCGGAGCCGTGGACCGGTGCCCGCGCCACCGTCGGTCACCCGCAGCTGGATCCGCGGGCCGTCGGCCGAGGGCCGCAACCGCCAGGCCACCCGGACCACGCCACCGGGCAGCGGCCGGGCGTGTCGCACCGCGTTGCCCACCAGCTCGGCGAGCACCGCGATCAGGTCCGCGAGGAGCGTCGGGGGTACGACATCCGCCAGGTCACCGGCGAGCCGGTGCCGGGCCAGCCGTGCCCCGGCGGGGTGGTGCGGGACAACCACGCACCAGGCCCGTTCCCTCGCTACCACTGCCGTTGCCACCGTCGCCTCCACGTCGCGCCGCCGCCGGTCAACCGCGCGGCAGCCGCACCTCTGCGACCGTACCGCCGCCGGTCCTCGGACGTAGGGATACCCATCCATTCTGTTGTTCAACGATCCGGCGGACGAGATAGAGGCCGAGCCCCGCGCCCGGGTAGCCGCGCCGGTCGCCCGACTCGCCCTGCCAGAACCGGTCGAACGCCCGCTCCACGTGCTCCGGGCGGATGCCGATGCCCCGGTCGCTGACGCGGAACGCCACCAGCTGGCCGTCGACCGCCGCGGTGATCTCGATCGCTGAGTCGGGCGCCGAGTACTTGCCGGCGTTCGTTGCCAGCTCGGTGAGAACGGTGGCCAGGCTGGGCCGGTGGCCGAGCGCCTTGGGCAGGTCGGCCGGTAGGCGGAGCACCAGCCGTCGGCGCAGCTCCGCCGGCAGGTCGACCACTGCGGAGCGCAGCGCCTCGCCAAGGTCGAACGGGGTGGGCGGGTCGTCCCCCGGCCCCGCCTCGGCGGCTGAGGAGAGCAGCCGGTCGACCAGCCGGGCCAGTTCGTTGGCGCGTTGCCCGATCACCCGGGCGGCCTGCCGGCGGTCGGTCTCGGTCAACGACTCCCAGTGGTCGGTGAGGGTGTCGGCGTACCCCTTGATCACGGTGACGGGCGTGCGCAGCTCGTGGCTGGTCACCGCGACGAACAGCTCCCGGTCGTGGTCACGGCGCTGCTGGTCGGTGATGTCGCGGAAGGTGACCACGCGCAGCGTGCCCGGGCCGGGCAGGTCGCCGGAGGTGATCCGCAGCCAGCGCCCGTCCGGCAGCCGGTGGTCGCGGACCTGTCCCGAGGGCGGCAGCGGGAACGGCAGGGGGCGGCTCAGCGCCTGCTCGGCCGCCCGACCGGTCACGTGGGCGGCCGCGGGGTTCCAGAGCCGGACGTGCCCGTCCCGGTCGACCACGGCCAGCCCGTCGGCGAGCGCCGCCACCACCGGCCCGTCACCGTGCACCGGCAGCCCGCTCTGGTCGCCGTACATGTGCCCGACGCAGGCCGCCAGGTAGGCCACCACACCGTGCTGCTCGGCGCTGGGCTCGTCGTCCGCCGGATAGAACGCGTGCAGGCTGCCGACGGTGTGTCCGCCGATCTCCGCCCGGGACACCACCATCCGGCGCAGGCCACTGCCGGCAAGCTCGCCGGCGAGATTGCCGTTGAGGTGGTCGACCCTGGCCTGGCGGGTCCGGGGGCCGGAGAGCAGACAGACGGTGTCCGGATCGTCGGCGGGCAGCGGGCGGCCGAGGGTCCACTCGGCCGCACCGGTCGCGGCGATCACCCGGCCACCGGTCGGGCCGAACTCGGCGAACGCCATGCCGGCCGCGCCGAGCGCCGGCTGGGCCACACGGAGCAGCTGGGTGAGGACCGGCAGGCCGGCGTCCCCAGAGTTGATCATCTCGATCACGATGGTGTGGCCGGCGATGAGAGCGGGGAAATCGATACGCTCCGGCATGTGCCGAGTCTGCCCCGCCGACCCGGGTTTCGGCACCCCCACCCGGCCGGCGGCCGGTCAGCGATCCAGCCGGGCCAGGGTCTGCGCCGGTCGATCGGTGATGATCCCGTCCACCCCGGCGGCGAGCACCAGCTCCAGATCGGCCGGCTCGTTGACCGTCCAGACGTACACCTGGTTGCCGGCCGCACGCAACGCGGGCAGCAGTTGCGGACGGGCCCGGACCAGGCCGATGCCCGGCCCGGCGACGCTGGCGCCGAACGGCAGCCGGCCCAGCCGCAGCCAGCGCGGCAGCACCTCCAGCAACAGCACCGTGGGCAGCGTCGGAGCAAGCTCGCGGACGCGCCGCACCGCCAGCGGGGAGAACGACATGACGGTGACCTGGACCGGGTCGTCCGGCGCGGGATCGGCCAGCCCGTAGCGGCGCAGCAGCTCGATCAGTCGCCGTTCCACGTTCGAGCCGTGACGCGACGGGTGCTTCGTCTCCACCAGCAGCCGGACCGGCCGGCCGGCGGCCAGCACCGCGTCCAGCAGTCGGGCCAGAGTCAGCAGCCGGGTGTGCGACTCGTCCGGCGGCAGGTCACCGGTCGGCGCGCTGCCCGGATGCCACGAGCCGAAGTCCAGCAACTCCAGCTCGGCGAGGGTACGGGCGCTGACCAGCCCACGACCGTTGCTGGTGCGGTCCAGCCGCCGGTCGTGGACGCAGACCAGATGCCCGTCCCGGGTCAGCCGGACGTCGCACTCCAGGCCGTCCGCGCCCTCGTCGAGGGCGCGGAGGTAGGCGGCGAGGGTGTGTTCCGGAAGGTCGTACGAGGCGCCGCGGTGCGCGAAAACCAGAGGGCCACCCATCCCGCCCGCCTCAGATGACCTGACCGGGCTGTCCGTTCGCGTCCACCACCGGGCGCCCGACGGCGGCCCACTGGCGCATTCCGCCGTCGGCGTTGCGCACCTGCTCCCAGCCGTTGTTGACCAGGTAGGCGACGACCTGGGCGGAGCGCCCCCCGGAGCGGCAGATGACCGCCACGTCCCGGTCGGTGGGCACCTCGGCCAGACGCGCCGGAAGCTCCATCATCGGCAGGTGGTGGGCGGCGGGAGCGTGGCCGGCCGCCCACTCGTCGTCCTCCCGCACGTCGAGCAGGTAGGTGTCGTCGGCGATCTCGGTCACGGGCACGGTGGGAACCTGGGGTCCGAACACAGGAAGCAACACTAGATCCTCGTCGGCCGGATCGGCACCGACCCGGCCGTCGGACCCGTCACAACCGGGTCACCCACTGCGGGTTGCCCTGAGCCCACGCGGGCATGCGGGTGCCGCGTACGGCCTCGAAGAGCCCGTTGCCGCCGTTGTCGAGCACCACGTACGAGACCTCGTCGATGGTCTGCGGGGACGACGGCACCTGGACGCCGCGCATCCCGTCGGGCGGCAGCGCGCGTAGCGCGAGGAGCAGGTCCTCCAGGGGTACGCCGTTGGTGTCGACGGTCAACGAGCTGCCGACCGCCCGCAGCACCCGGTCCAGCTTGACCGGATCGCTGCGCAGGTCCGCCCGGCCGGCGCTGTCCAGCATCGCCCGGAGCAGTTGCTGCTGGTGGTGCTGCCGGTCGTAGTCGCCGCCGGGGAGGTTGTAGCGCTGCCGCACGTAGTCCAGCGCCTGCGCGCCGTTCATCTGCTGACAGCCGGTGGGGAAGACCCGGTTGGTGTGGATCGAGCGGACCTCGGAGTCGACGCACATCTGCACCCCACCGAGCAGGTCGATCACCTTCCGGAAGCCGGAGAAGTCGATCAGCGCGGCGCCGTCGAACCGGATGCCGGTGAGCCGGTTCAGGGTGGCGGAGAGCAGTTGGACGCCGGCCTGCCCACCGCCGCCGTGCTCGTACGCCGCATTGATCTTGTCCTGGCCGCCGCCGAACCCGTTCGCGGGCGGGATGGCGACCAGCAGGTCACGCGGGATGGACACCAGGTACGCCTCTTGTCGCCCGGCGGGCACGTGCACGATGAGGATGGTGTCGGAGCGCTGGTCCGGCGCGGTGTCGCCGGGCCGCCGGTCGGAGCCGACCAGCAGGTAGTTGAGCGCTCCGTCGAGGTCGGTCCGGTCGGTGCGGGCATCGGGGTCGAGCAGTTGTTCCCTGGCGACCGTGCGCTCGTAGCGGTGGCTGAGGGCCTTGAGCCCGATCAGCGTGAGGCCGGCCAGCAGGACGAGGGTCAGGCCGATGCCGAGCAGGATCCGTGACCAGCGGGTGCGGCGCGAGCGGGCGGATCCGGCCTCGCCGGCCCGACCCGCTGCGTTCCGCCCCCACCTGGACGTGACCGCCTCCCCGCAGCCGATACGTGAAACCCGCTCACGTCAGGCTACGCAGGGTGACGGGACGGTCGCCGGCTTTCCGGGACTTCCGGCCCGCCGCCGCCGTCACTTGCGGCCGGAGATCACCTCGGGGTGGTTGAAGACGAACTCGGCGAGCTTGTCCTGCTTGACGGCCTGGAACATGGCCATCGTCTCTTCGTTCAACGCCTCGCGGTTGTTGCCGTTGCCGTGGAACGTGCCGTTGTTGGTCTTGAGCATGGTCAGCTCGTTCGCGGTGACCCCGCGCATGGTGAAGATGAAGTCCTCGGTCCGCGCGCCGCCGGTGTCCAGCACGAGCGCCTTGCCGGCCGCCTTGATCAGCTGCTGGAGCTTCGCCGGGTTGGTCAGCATGCCGCCGTCGGTGGCCTTCTTGGCCATCGCCTTGATCAGCTGCTGCTGGTTCTGCTGCCGGTCGTAGTCGCCGTTGCGGAGGGTCTTGCGCTGCCGGGAGTAGTCGAGCGCCTCCCAGCCCTCCATCTCCTGGCAGCCCTTCTTGTGCACCACCGGGGTCATCGACTTGCCGGTCTTCTTGGCGTCCGCGTTCCACATGGGCTTGCCGTCGACGTACGACATGTGCAGCGACTTGACCTCCTGGGTGACGCAGATCCGCACCGTGCCCAGGGTGTCGACGATGTTCTTGAAGCCGCCGAAGTTGATGATCGCCGCGCCGTCGAAGCTGACCCCGGTGAGCCGCTTGATGGTCTGCGCCATCAGCTGGGCGCCGCCCTCCCAGCCGCCGCCGTTGCGGGCGCCCGCCTGGAAGGCGGCATTGATCTTGTCGGTGCCGCCCGCGAAGCCGCTCTTCGGGAACGCCGGGATCTGCGCCTCGGTGTCCCGGGGAATGGAGATCAGGTACGCCTGGTCGTGCGAAGCCGGGATGTGCAGGATGATGATGCTGTCCGAGCGGACATCGTCGGCGGCCCAGCGCTCACGCGCGTCCACCCCGAGCAGCAGCATGTCGATCGGGCCGTCGAGGCTCGCCCCGCCCTCGGCGTCGGACTTGCCGGCCTCGCCCAGCAGGTTGCGCTGCGCGATGTCGCCGGTCGCCTGGCCGATCAGCACCTTGCTGCCGACGATGGCCACGCCGCTGCTGAGCATCAGCACGGCACCGAAGATCACGGTCAGTCGGGCCCAGAGCGGATCCTTGCGCCGGGGCCGCTTCTTCGCCGCCCCACCGCCGCCGCCGGACCGGCCACCGTCGCCGGGCGGGCGACCACCCGGTCCGCCGCCCGCGGGGCGCGACTGGACGGGAATGGACGCGGCGATCCGGCCGCTGGGCGCGGCGGACCCGACGGAGGAAGGGCGACGGCTGGCCTGAACCGGCATGCGTGCTCCAGCTCGTGATCAGGAGGGGGCGGCACCACTGTACGTACATCATTTCGACTTGGCGAGTTCATCCCGGGTCAATTCGGACGCCAATTTCACCAGGGTCGGTCGATCGTCGCCACTCGATGGCCCGAACGGGCGGTCGACCGTCCGGCGGCCGTGCGGTCGCCACGGCCGTGCCGCCGGGGCCAGCCGCCCGGCCCGGTCAGCCGCCGGCGGTGCCCTTCGGCGGGTTGGCCTTGACCCAGTCCGCCATGGTGTCCGCCGACATGGCCCGGTACATCGCGAGCGCCTTCTCCCGGTCGGAGACCACCACGGACTCGCCGTTGATCGTCTCGCTGCCGGAGTTCGGGCTGGTCACGAAGGTGAGGTTCTGCCCGCGCAGGTTGCGGAACTGCAGTGCCATGTCCGTCACCGAGAAGCCCTCGTCGACGGTGGCCGCCGCCGTCACCGACTGCAGGAAGTCGTTGAGCTTCTTCGGGTTGGCCAGCGTGCCGGTGCTCGCCGCCTTGTCCATCAGCGCCCGGAGGAACTCCTGCTGGTGCCGCATCCGCGCGAAGTCGCCGTCCGGGAACTGCTTACGCTGCCGGATCCAGTCCAGCGCCTCCGCGCCATCCATGTGGTTGGTGCCCTTGGTGAACGTGCGGTAGGGCTTGTGGATCGAGGTGATCGTCCGCTCCACCTTCAGGTCGACCCCGCCGAGCGCGTCGGTGACCTGCTTGAAGCCGGCGAAGTCGATCGCCATGACGTGGTCGATGCGGACGTCGGTGAAGCACTCCACGGTGCGGACCGCCAGCGGCAGGCCGCCGAACGCGAACGCGGCATTGATCTTCGCGCGCTGGCCGGAGCCACACTCCGCGCCGGCGCTCTCCGGGATCGGCACGTAGAGGTCACGCGGGATGGAGACCAGGTACGCCTCCTGGTGGTCGGACGGAATGTGCATCACGATGATCGTGTCGGCCCGCCACTGGCTCTTCGTGTCGACCGGCGCGTCCGGATCCCGGGAGTCGCTGCCGACCAGCAGGATGTTCAGCGCGCCGTCGACGGTCTTGGCCGGCCGGCCGCCGGTGATCTGCGCGAACGGGTCGGTCCGCGCCAGGTCGTTGTCCAGGTTGCGGGCGTACATCCAGGCGCCGATGCCGCCGAGCAGGGCCAGCACCAGCACCGCGACCCCGGCCACCAGGCCGATCCGCCCCCAGCGTGGCCGTGGGCCGCGCCGGCCCGGCCCGGCGGCACCACCCGGGCCGCCGGGCCCACCGGGGCCCTTCGGCCCGTCCGGGCTGCTCGGCCGGGGCCGCTCCTCGTCGGGTGACGGGTACCAACGCGCCTCGGTCGGACGGGCGCGCCCGGAGGCGCCCCGGTCGGGGCCGGGCACCGACGCGCGCCCGGCGCTGCGGTGCAGGTACGGGTGCGGAACGCCGGCAGACGAGGTCGCTGACATGTAACTCAGGGTACGTAGCGCGGGCCACTGCCGCCTTCAGGTGACGTTCAGCGACCGACCGCGCGTCGCCGGCTGGTTACCCTAGCCGCGCCCGGAAGTACTCGATCGTGCGTCGCAGGCCGTCTTCGGGCGCCACGGTCGGCTCGTATCCGAGCAGTTCGCGGGCGAGCGTCAGATCGGGGCGGCGCATCTCCGGGTCGTCGGCGCTGCGGGTGATGTAGGTCACCTGGGAGCTGCTGCCGGAGAGCGACACGATCAACTCAGCCAGTTGCCGCATGGTCAGCTCGTGCTCGGTGCCGCAGTTGACCGGGCCGGTCTCGGTCGAGTCCAGCAGCAGCAGGATGCCCCGCACCAGGTCCTCGACGAAACAGATGGACCGGGTCTGGTTGCCGGTGCCGTGCACGGTGATCGGCTCGCCGCGCAGCGCCTGGGAGATGAAGGTGGGAATGGCCCGACCGTCGTCCGGGCGCATCCGCGGGCCGTACGTGTTGAAGATCCGCACGATCGCCGCGTCGAGCCCCCGGTAGCGGTGGTACGCCATGGTGGCCGCCTCGGAGAAGCGCTTCGCCTCGTCGTAGACGCTGCGGACGCCGATCGGGTTGACGTTGCCCCAGTACGTCTCGCGCTGCGGGTGCTCCTTCGGGTCCCCGTACGCCTCCGACGTGGAGGCCATCAGGAACCGGGCGCCGTCGGCGACCGCGCGGTCCAGCAGGTGCAGCGTGCCCACCGAGCCGACCCGGAGGATCTCCACCGGCAGTTGGGCGAAGTCGGTGGGGCTGGCCGGCGAGGCCATGTGCAGGATCGCGTCGAACCGCTCGGCCAGCGCCGGGTGGTGGGTCGGCAGGCCGTCGGAGATGTCGGCCTCGACCAGGGTGAAGGTTGGCCGGTCCAGCAGGTGGGCGACGTTCTCCTTGGAGCCGGTGACGAAGTTGTCCAGCGCCACGACCGTGCAGCCCCGCGCGATCAGGGCGTCCACCAGGTGCGACGGGACGAAACCGGCCCCGCCGGTGACGAGGATGCGGTGACCGGAACCGAAGCGCTCAGCAACCTTCATGCCGGTCAGCCTACCGACCCCCGAAATGGGGGAAGGGCCCCCTGCGGACGCGTGGCGTCGTGCAGGGGGCCCCTCCTGAGGGGTGTCCGCGGTCAGTGGGCGCCGGAGCCGGTGAGGGCGCGGACCTCCAGTTCGGCGTACTTCTCCTCGTCGTGCTCCTTGGAGATGATGGTGCCGATCCACCCGCAGAGGAAGCCGAACGGGATGGAGAGGATGCCCGGGTTGGACAGCGGGAACCACTGCCAGTCGTGATCCGGGAACATCGAGGTCGCAGCCCCGGAGACCACCGGCGAGAAGAACACCAGCAGTACGGCCGAGAGAAGCCCGCCGTAGATCGCCCACACCGCTCCGGAGGTGTTGAACCGCCGCCAGAAGAGGCTGTAGAGGATCGCCGGCAGGTTGCCCGAGGCGGCCACCGCGAACGCCAGCGCCACGAGGAACGCCACGTTCAGGTTCTGCGCGAAGATCGACAGGGCGATCGAGACCGCGCCGATCACCAGGGCGGAGATCCGGGCGACCCGTACCTCCTGCCGCTCCGACGCCTCACCCCGCTTCATGACGTTCGCGTAGAAGTCGTGCGCCAGGCTGGACGACGACGCCAGGGTCAACCCGGCGACCACCGCCAGGATCGTGGCGAAGGCGACCGCCGCGATGATCGCCAGCAGGGCCGCCCCACCGAGATCCCCGCCGAGGAAGTCGATGCCGAGCGCCTCGGCGAGCTGCGGCGCGGCCGTGTTGCCGGCCTTGTCCTGGGCGGTGATCGCCTCGCTGCCCACCAGCGCCGCGGCGCCGAACCCGAGGGCAAGGGTGAGCAGGTAGAAGCTGCCGATGATGCCGATCGCCCAGAGCACGCTCTTCCGGGCCGCCTTGGCGGTAGGCACGGTGTAGAAGCGGATCAGGATGTGCGGCAGACCGGCGGTGCCGAGGACCAGGGCGATGCCGAGGGAGAGCAGGTCGACCTTGTTGTAGAAGGTCTGTGTCGCGTTGCCGGCGACCTCGACGCCGTACCGCAACCCTGGTTCGAGGAACGCGCTGCCCTTGCCGGAGGAGGCGGCGGCGTCGCCGAGCAGCGACGACAGGTTGAACTTGTACTTCGCCAGCACCAGCAGGGTCATCACCAGCGCGCCGCCCATCAGCAGGAACGCCTTGACGATCTGCACGTAGGTGGTGCCCTTCATGCCGCCCACGGTGACGTAGATGATCATCAGGGCGCCGACCATGATGATGGTGGCCACCTTGGCGGTGGCCGCGTCCATGCCGAGGAAGGTCGTCCCCGGCCGGATGCCGAGCAGCAGCGCGACCAGCGCGCCGGCGCCCACCATCTGGGCCAGCAGGTAGAAGATCGAGACGGTGATCGTGGAGACCGCCGCCGCCGTACGCACCGGGCGCTGGCGCATCCGGAACGCCAGCACGTCGGCCATCGTGTAGCGGCCGGAGTTGCGCAGCAGCTCCGCGACCAGCAGCAGGGCCACCAGCCAGGCGACCAGGAAGCCGATCGAGTAGAGGAAGCCGTCGTAGCCGTAGAGCGCGATGATGCCGGCGATGCCGAGGAACGAGGCGGCCGACATGTAGTCGCCACCGATCGCCATGCCGTTCTGGAAGCCGGAGAAGGACCGGCCGCCCGCGTAGAAGTCGGTCGCCGTCTTGGTCTGCCGGCTGGCCCAGATCGTGATGGCCAGGGTCACCGCCACGAAGACCAGGAAGAGAGTGATGGTCAGGTTGCGGGCGGTGTGGTTACCCGCCTCAGCCGCGAGGACCATTCTCATGGTTCACCTCCCCGATCTCGGCGCGGATCCGGTCGGCAACCGGGTCGATCTTCCGGTCCGCGTACCGCGAGTAGAGCCAGGCGATGACGAACGTGGACACGAACTGGAGCAGGCCGAAGATCAGCGCAATGTTGATGTTGCTGCCGAAGAGCTTCGTGCCCATGAAGTCCCGGGCGTACGCGGAGAGAATGACGTAGAGCGCATACCACAGGAAGAACGCGACGGTCATCGGGAAGACGAAGCCGCGCAGCGCGCGCCGCAGCCCGGCGAACTCGTCCGACCGCTGTACGGCCAGATACTTGTCCGGCTGGGAAGCGGTCGGCGCGGGTGTGTCCGTGGACATCTGTGGATCACCACCTTCACAGGCGTCGGGGGAGTTTCGCGCACCGTAGAGAGCACGCTCCCCGCCGGGGAAGGCCGAGATCGACGCCGGTCGGCGAGTGCGCCGAGCGGTTGGCTGGCTGCGCCGAGTGACCCAGGTCACTCCGGTGACCGGTTGCTGGAGGTGGCTGCCCGTCGGGCCGCCCGGTCAGCCCGGCAGCTCGTGGTAGCGACCGCGGTAGTGCAGCAGCGGGGTGGCGTCCTCGGCCAGGTCGACCGCCTCGATCGTGGCCTCCACCAGCAGCGCCCAGCCGTACTCCCGGGCGGTGTCCAGCCGGCAGCCGACCCAGCCGCCGGCGTCCGCCGGGACCGGCCCGTACGGGGTGTCGGTCCACACCCCGGCCGCGAAGAGCCCACCCGGGGAGGGAAAGAGGCCGGCGAACCGGTCGGCGAGTTGCCGGTGCGGCGGGCCGAGTGGCGCGACGGCGAACCGCCCCGCGTCCTCGACCGCCGCCCAGAGATCGGACTCCGCGTCGATCAGCCCGAGCAGCCGGTCGGGTTCTCCCTCGGCGACCAGGGTGGACGAGACGGTCAGCCCGGCCGGGCCGGGGGCCGTCCAGAGTGTCACCGGAGAGGCGAGTCGACCCCGCAGCCGGCGGACCGGCGACCGCTGCCCGGTCGGCACCGCGAACGGGTCGGTGTGGTGGATCTCGGCACCCGGCTCATGATTCACGTGAAACATTGTGACCCCGTCATCCCGCCTGAAGGACCCGGCCGGCGAAGGTCCGGACCAGCGTCGCCACCTCGTCCGCCTGCGTGTCGAGCACGAAGTGCCCGCCGTCGAGCAGGTGCACCTCCGCTTCCGGGACGTCGTTCCGGTACGCCTCCGGCTCGGTGATCTCGAACGACGTGTCATGTCGACCCCAGACGACCAGCAGCGGCGGCCTGGTCCGGCGGAGCCAGTCCTGCCAGGCCGGGTACGAGGCCACGTTCGTGCGGTAGTCGTACTGCAGGTCCAACTGGATCTCGATCTCACCGGGGCGGCTGAGGAAGGCGTGCTCGTCGGCCCACAGGTCGGGGTCGTACCGCTCGGGGTCGGGATCGTCGCCGACGTGCCGGGTTCGGATCGCCGCCAGCGAGAGGACGTTCTCCCGCACCGCCGCCTCGTGCCCGGCCCGGTCCTGCCAGAAGGCCCGGCGGGTCGCCCAGAGCGGGCCGAGCCCCGTGTCGTGGGCGACGGCGTTCTGCACCACGAGGCCGAGCAGTCGACCAGGGTCCGTGAGGGCCATCCGGAACCCCACCGGGCCGCCGTAGTCCTGAACGTAGAGCAGGTACCGCTCGACACCGAGGGTGGCGGCGAACCGCGACATCATCTCGGCTATCCGGTCGAACGTGTAGGGGAAGGACCGTGGGTCCGGGGCGTCGCTGTGCCCGAACCCCGGATAGTCGGGCGCGATCAGCCGGAACCGGTCGGCGAGCCGGCCGAACAGTGGCTCGAACATCCGCGACGAGGACGGAAAGCCGTGCAGGAGCAGCAGCACGGGCGCATCCGGCGCGCCGGCCTCCCGGTAGAAGATGGAGAGTCCGTCGACGACCACGCTGCGGTAGCGGGTGTGCGAGTTCACGACTGCCTCCCTGCCCCGGATGAACGCACCATAACGGGCGGTCGGCGGGCGCTGCGGGGGTTCGGCCGGAGCCGACCGGACGCCGAGGCCGGCGGTGCGGTCTCAGCGGCGCGGGGTGACGGTGGCGAGCAGCTCCGGCTGCCGTCGGTCCAGCACGTCACCGGCCAGGTACGCGCCCAGCAACGCCGCGCCCAGCCCGTACGCCACCCCGACCGGAAGGGCCAACCACAGCCAGGCGTCACCGAGCAGCGCCGCCGCGACCACCATCGGGACCGCGACGATCGCCGAGACGACCATGGCAAGCAGGGTGAGCAGGCCCTTCGCCACGCCCGCGCCGCTGTTCATCGCGAACGGGTTGCTCGTCTCCGGCAACGAGTACGCCCCGAGCACCGAGACGTAGCTGTTCACCGCCAACCCGGCACCGTAGGTGGCGGCCAGCGTGCCGGCCGTCAACCCGATCCAGCCCGGTCGGCCCAGCACCGCCGACAGGACCACCGCGACGACCGCCAGCATCGGCAGCACGTACAGCGAGAAGGCCGTCATCCGGGCGCGCAGCTCCACCCGGCCGGGCACCCCGGCCACCACGTTCACGGCGTAGGCGCTGCCGTCGAAGCCGAACTGGTTGGCCAGGGTGACCGAGGCGAGCACACCGACGAAGAGCATGGAGAGGGTCACCAGGACCGGTGAGCTGTCGCCGGCGCTCGTCGTCAGGCCCTGCTCGTTGTCGGCCGCGAAGCCCGCGCCACCCAGGTTGATCATCACGGGTACGAAGATGCCGACCACCGCGATCGTGATCAGGTTGGCCCGGCGGCGGGCGTCCCGCCACCAGTAGCGGGTCTCCCGGGCGACCAGCGCACCGAACCGGTCCCGCCGGGCCCAGGCGGCAGCCCGGGGAAACAGTTGAGCGACGGCCCCACCGGTGACGCCGCGCCGAGTGGGTGCCTTGCCGGCGCTCGCCGCGCCCACCATCGCCGACTCCAGCGACCGCGACCACCAGGCCAGCAGGGCCCCGAGCGCCACCACCGTGATCAGCAGCTTGACCGGAGCCGCCCACACGCGACCCTGGGCCACGTCGATCCCGGCGGTCCACGGCGCGCCGAACGGCGTCCAGCCGATCACGGTCGCCACACCGGTCAACCGCGTCCAGTCCGTCTCGCGCAGCGCGGCGAGGCCGAAGACCTGCAACGGGCCGAGCAGCGCGGCGACCACCGCCAGCAGGACGGCCGCCAGGTCGCGCACGCGTCGGGACCGCAGCATCGTGGCGAAGGCACTGGTCACCGCCCGGCTGGCGGCGACGCAGAGGAGCAGCCCACCGAACACGCCGACCACGGCCACCAGAGCGGCGGACCAACCACCCAGCGCCCAGGCGGTGAGCACCAGGCCCAGCGACGCGATCAGCACCGCCAGCACCGGCACACTGATCAGGGCCGCGGCGAACAGGCCGGTGACCAGCGTGCGGCGGGGCAGCGGCAGCAGCGCGAACCGGGCCGGATCCAGAGTCTCGTCCACACCGAAGAAGACCAGCGGTAGCAACAGCCAGCCGAGCACCAGCAGCCCGCCACCGGCCGCCGCGACCAGCACCGCGTATCGGCCGTCGCCCGCGATGCCGGGCGCCGCGAAGAGGAAGAAACCGCCGACGGCGAACCACAGCCCGACCAGCGCGCCGCCGACGAACAGCGCGATCCGCCAGCCCTGCCCCCGGAAGTTGTTGCCCATCACCCGCAGCTTGAGGCGCATGAAGTGTCGGGCGGAGACGGCGCGGACCGGCCCGGCGGGCACGGTCGCGGCGCTCACTGGGAGAGCCACGACAGCTCCTCACCGGTGGCCGTACGCCCGCCGACCACCTCGACGAAGACCTGCTCCAGCGAGCGGTCGCCGCGTACCTCCGCGATCGTGCCCACCCGCTTGATGGTGCCCGCGGCGAGGATCGCCACGTGCGAGCAGAGGCGCTCGACGACCTCCATGACGTGACTGGAGAACACCACCGTGCCGCCACCGGCCGCGTACCGGGTGAGGATGTCGCGGATCAGCGCGGCGGAGACCGGGTCGACCGCCTCGAACGGCTCGTCCAGCACCAGCACCCGGGGGCCGTGCAGCAGCGCACACGCCAGGCCGATCTTCTTCTTCATGCCCGCCGAGTAGTCCACCACCAGCGTCCGGCCGGCGTCGCCGAGCGCCAGCACGTCCAGCAGCTCCGCGGCCCGCTGGTCGACCACCGCCGGGTCCATGCCGCGCAGCAGACCGTTGTACGCCAGCAGCTCCGCCCCGGTCAGCCGGTCGAACAGCCGCACCCCGTCGGGCATCACACCGAGCAGCCGCTTGGCGGTGACCGGGTCCCGCCACACGTCGTGGCCGAGCACCCAGGCCGAGCCGGCGTCGGGCCGCAACAACCCCACCGCCATCGACAGGGTGGTGGTCTTGCCGGCACCGTTCGGCCCGAGCAGGCCGTAGAAGGAGCCCGCGGGGACATCGAGGTCGACGCCGGCCACCGCGATCGTGCCGTCGAACCGCTTGGCCAGGCCACGCAGTGCGAGCGCGGGTTGCTCAACAGTCATGCGCCGACGCTATCCGTCGATCGCCAGTTCCGCCCTCCGGCGTGGGGCGGAGCCGTCCTCCTCCCCGAGACGTACGCGGCCGCGCGATGAACGGCACGCCGTGTTCGACCCGGAGGCAACCGGCCGTCGTCCTGGCGGGTGACAGTGGCAGAAGCGACACGGGGAGGGGCCAGTGAACAAGGACGAGGGGTTCGAGGAGTTCTATCGAGCCACCAGACATCGGGTCGTCACCGTGCTGTACGCGCTCGGTGGCGACCTCCACGAGGCGCAGGACGCCGCGCAGGAGGCGTACGTACGGGCCTGGCAGCGCTGGCAGCGCATCGCCGATTACGACGACCCGGAGGCGTGGGTACGCGTCGTCGGCCACCGTCTCCTGCAGAACCGCTGGCGCAAGATCCGCAACGGGATCACCGCCCACCGGCGGCACGGCCCACCCGCCGTGGCGGGGCCACCGTCGGAGAACACCGTCGCCCTCGTGGCGGCGTTACGCCGGTTGTCGCCCGAGCAGCGCGAGGCGATCGTCCTGCATCACCTGGCGGACCTCTCCGTCGCGGACATCGCGAACCAGGTCGGCGTTCCGGTCGGCACCGTCAAGGCCCGGCTCGCACGGGGCCGCAACGCCCTCGCCCCTCTGCTCGGCACCACCCTCCCCGAGGAGGTCAGCAATGCCTGATCAGCTCTTCACCGACATGTACCGCGACACCGAGCACCTGACCTGGGCCCCGACCGAGCAGGTGCGTGAGCGTGGCCGTCGGCGTACCCGCCGGACGAGGGTCGCGGCGGTGCTCGCCGGCGCGGTCGCCGTGGCGGTGGTGGCCACCGGCGCGGTGGCCCTGGCCGGTGGCCCGGACGCCGCGCCGACGCCGGTGCTGCCGGCCACCGGATCGCCCACGCCGACACCCGCGCCGTCGGCCACCCCGACCCCGACCCCGTCTCCGCCGCCGCCAACCGGCACCAACCCTGCCGGGCCACCGTCGAGCCCGTCCACGGCCGATGGCCGGTCGACGACCGGTTCCACCAGCCCGGCCATCCCGACGGCGGCGCTGCTGCGCGCGTCGGACCTGCCGTCCGGCTACCGGGCGGACGGAAGTGACATGGATGGTGACTGGTCGTTCGACTTTGCCGCCATGTACGTCTGCGCGGACACGCCTACCCCGACGGCGGAGCAGCGAGCCGAGCGGGGGGCGGTGTTCCGCAAACCCGTCGAGTCGACGGTCGTCGAGCGGGTGCGGCGATACTCCGCCGACGGCGCGAAGGCGACCATGGACTGGGTCCGGCGGACGGTGAACGAATGCGAACCGGACGGTCAGCAGAGTTCGCTGTCGATTCTCGACTCCGGATTCGTCGGAGACGGCTCGCTTCTGATCAGGTTCAACGCCCAGGGCGTGGTCAGCTACACGCTCTTCGTCCGGCAGGGCGACCTGGTCGCCGAGGTGTGGCTGGACACCCTGACCGACCAGGCGGACGTCCGGCAGGTGGCGCGACGGGTGGCCGATCGACTGTGCCTCGGCACCGACGCCTGCTGACAGCGACGAATCGTCACAGGCGGAGGGCCTCGGGGGTGTGCAGGCGGAGCATGGTGGCGGCGACGTCGGCGGGAGCCCGCCGACGGGTCGCCACCGACACCGCGACCATCACGATGAAGGCCAGGGGCACCGTCCAGGCGGCCGGCTGCGCGATGAGCGTGGCCGGCCAGCCGGACAGCGGCGCGCCGAGCACCGTCACCAGCACCGCGCCGATCGCCGCGCCGCCGCCCACCAGCACCCCGGCGGCGGCGCCCAGGTCGGTCAGCCCGCGCCACCAGATCCCGAGCACGAGCAGCGGGCAGAAGCTCGACGCGGCGACGGCGAAGGCCAGCCCGACCACCTGCGACACGTCCAGTCCCGAGACGTTGAGCGCCAGCACCGCCGGCACGCCGCCGGCGATCACCGTGGCCAGCCGGAAGCCGCGCACCGATCCCCGGCCGAGCACGTCCGTGGAGATCACGCCCGCGACGCTGGTCAGCAGCCCGGACGAGGTGGACAGGAACGCCGCGAACGCGCCCGCCGCGACCAGCGCGGCGAGCAGCCGCCCAGCCAGCCCGTCGCCGAGGGCCGCGCCGGGCAGCAGCACCACCACCGCGTCGGTCTGCCCACTGATCAGCAGTTGCGGGGTGTAGATCCGGCCGAGCACCCCGTACAGGGTGGGCAGCAGATAGAAGGCGCCGACCAGGGCCAGCACGACGAGGGTGGTCCGGCGTGCGGCGGCGCCGTCGGGGTTGGTGTAGAAGCGGACCAGCACGTGCGGCAGGCCCATGGTGCCCAGGAAGGTGGCCAGGATCAGGGAGTACGTGGCGAACAGGCCCCGGTCGTCGTCGCCGGCGGCGCTGGGCAGCAGCCAGTCGCTGGCGTCGTTCGCCACCCCGGACACCTCCGGCACCGGGTCGCCGGCGGCGAAGGTCAGCTCGTCGCCGGGGCGTACCTCCCGGATGTCACCGTCGGGCAGGGTGAGGGTCGCGCGGTGCTCGACCACGACGGTGGTCGCGGTCCGGAACGTCGGCCCGTCGGGCGGGGTCACCGCGGGCCGGGCGTCGGCCTGCCACTGCAACGCCAGGAAGATCGCCGGTACGGCGAGCGCCGTCAGCTTGAGCCAGTACTGGAACGCCTGGACGAAGGTGATGGCGCGCATCCCGCCGAGCGCCACGTTCGCGGTGACGACGGCGGCCACCAGCAGGGCACCGACCGGGTACGGGGAGCCGGCCACCGTCGCCAGGGTGAGCCCGGCGCCCTGTAGTTGCGGCACCAGGTAGAGCCACCCGATGAAGATCACGAACGCGGTGGCCAGGATGCGCAGCCGGCGGGAGCCCAGCCGCAGCTCGCAGAAGTCGGGCAGGGTGAACGCGCCGGAGCGACGCAGCGGCGCGGCCACGAAGAGCAGCAGCGCCAGGTAGCCGGCCGCGAAGCCGACCGGATACCAGAGCACGTCCACGCCGTACTTGAGGACCAGGCCGGCGATGCCGAGGAAACTCGCCGCCGACAGGTACTCCCCGCCGATCGCGGCGGCGTTCCAGGTCGGACTGATCGCCCGGGAGGCGACCAGGAAATCGGAGGTGGTCCGGGCCAGCCGCAGCCCGTAGAAGCCGATCCCCACGGTGACCAGGGTGACCGCGACGATGGCCGGGACCACGTAGTCGTTGCCCACCTCAGCGCTCCGGCCGCTGCACCAGGTCGGTGAAGTCCTGTTCGTTGCGCTCGGCCAGCCGCACGTACGCCCAGCCCACCGCGATCAGGAACGGGAAGGAGGCCACACCGAGCAGCAGCCAGGGCAGGTTGACGCCGGCGACGGTGGTCCGGCCCAGCGACGGCGCGATGGCGAACAGCCAGGGCAGCCCGCCGAGCCCGATCGCCACCACCAGCGAGAGCCGCAGCGCCAGAGCGAGCTGCGCCCGGACCAGGCCGCGGACCAGCGCCTCGCCGACCTGGGTCTGCTGAGCCAGCTCGGTGCGGGTCCGCTCGGCCCGGCTGTCCGGTCGGGTGATCTCGGCCAGCACGATCCGGGTCCGCCGGGGCGGCGGTACCGCACCGCCCGACCCGACGTCAGGGAGTTGCTTGGCCACCTCGGCAGTCTCGCCCGCCCTGCGGGATTGTCAAGCGGTCCCGCTCACCACCGCCGCGGACCGGGACAGTCCACCGCCATGGCGGTCGCCGTCGTCGATCCCAGTTCGCGCCGTGCCCGCTCCCGGCCGAGGTTCGCCGCCCAGAGGCCGTCCCGGGGCAACTCGGCGGCGATCTCCCGCAGCGCGCACGTCCGCATCGGCTCGGGCAGCCGGTCCAGCGCCGGCACGGCGTCGGCCGACAGCCGGGAGACGTACCCGACGTCCAGCCGGCCGGTCTCCAGGTACCGGTCGACGTTCCGGTCGGCGATCAGCCGATCGGGGTTCACCAGGGCCAACCCGAGCAGCGCCAGCACCGCCGTGCCGACCACCAGCCGGGGCAGCCAGTCGGCCCGCAGCCGCACCACGGCCACCCCGACCAGGACGAAGAGCAGGCCCAACCACAGCTCGACGGTCGCTACGACGAGCCTGAGGCGGGTGGCACCGTACGCGTCGGCGTAGACCTGCATCCGGTAGAGGGCGGAGGCGACGACGACCAGGCTCAGCACCGTGAGCGTGCCGAGCAGTGTGCGGACCACCAGCCGGTCGGCCCGCGTCGCCCGCGGTGCCCGGCGGGCGGCGACGGCGATCACCAGCAGCGTGAGCGCGGTGACGGCGAGCAGTTGCCAGAAACCGCCGCGCGCGTACTGGGCGTAGGTGAGCCACGCCGTCCGCAGCACATGACCCGCGCCGCCGAAGAACATCGTCAACTGGACCAGCACGAACGCGGCGAAGAGGGCGTCGAGCAGCGCCAGCGGGAGGATCCACTCCAGCCGGTGCGCCGGTCTGGTCGGCGCCGCCCGCAGCCCTTCCAGGTCGGGTGGGCGGCTGACCAGGTACGCGCAGCCGAGCAGGCCCGTGCCGATCAGCAGCAGGCGGACCAGCCAGCCCAGGACACCGGCCGGTGAGATGTCGGGCAGCAGACCCGAGAGCAGGTCGGCGAAGACCGCGTCGGCGGAGGAGAAGAGCAGACCGAACAGCGTCAGCAGCCCGGCCGAGACCGCGAGGCTGGTCAGGATCCGCCCGACCCCGGGGCCGGCCGACCGCGTACGGCGCAGTCCGCGTACCGCCCAGGGGAGCGCACGGAAGGTGGCTGCCGGCGGCAGCGTGGCGGCCAGCAGCATCCCGAACGGGCTTCGCCCGCCGGTCACCGCGAGCGTCGCGGTGACCGCGGCGGCGATGAGGCACAACACGAAGAGCCAGCCCGCGGCGCGGACCGAGCCGACCGCGACCAGTGCGACGGTGGCGGCGGCCCAGGCGACCTGCGCCACCCGCCCCGGTGCCCCCGTGGCACCGGGACGGGTGGTGGCCGCCGCATCCGTCGTGGCCGGCCCGGCGGTCGTGGGCGGCACTGCGGTCGTGGGCGGAGTCGGGGGTGAGGTCGGCGCTGCGGCGGTCGTGGGGGTGCTGGCGGTCGGGGCGGGTGCGGCGGTCGTGGGCGGCGCCGCGGTGGCCGGGGCGTCGGCGGTCGCCTCCGGTGCCCCGGCCGGCGCCGCTGGGACGCCTGCTGCCGTGCCTGAGCCGGCTTGCTGCGGCACGCCCGCCGGGGGGTTCGTCCCGCGTCGGGCGACTCCGGCGGTGACGAGGGCGACGGTGGCGGCCAGCGCGGCGACCAGCCAGCCGACGCCGGGGCGGACCATCGGCAGCGCCGAGGCACCGATCGCGGCGGCCGCCGTCAGCGCGCCCAGGGCCAGCGGGTGGGCGGCGCCGGACGGCCCCGGCCAACGACGTTGGAGCAGCGACGGTGGCCGGGGCCCGACCGGCGGCGCGGGCCAGGGTTGGGGCCGGCCAGCCGCCGGCGGGAGTGCCGGTCCGTGCCCGGCCCAGGGCGGGCCAGCCGCAGCGGGAGCCGGCACTCTCGGACCGGTGGGCGGGACCTGCGTACTGCCGGGGCTGGTCATGCGGCCTCTTCTCGAAGTGGTCCGTCGCTGGGGATGGTGACCTGGATTCGACAGCCGGGCTGGGGGCCCGCGGACGATCCGGCGGGGTCGAGGACCCGGATGCGGCCGCCGTGCAGTTCGACCACCCACCGGGCGATGGCCAGGCCGAGTCCGGTCCCGCCGCCGGCCGACCGATCGCCGCGGGTGAACCGTTCGAACACCCGGGAGCGCTCGGCCGGCGGGATCCCCTGGCCCTCGTCGCTCACCTCGAAGCGGAGCTGGCCGGCCTGCTCCTCCACGCTCACCCGTACGGTGCCGCCGGCCGGGCTGTGCCGCGCGGCGTTGTCGAGCAGGTTCGCGAACACCTGGTGCAGCCGCCACGGGTCCGCGTGCACGGTCAGCGGCGTCGCCAGCTCGCGGAGCCGGAAGTGCACGTCCAGGCCGGCGCCGCTCGCGCTCGCGGTGGCGTGCTCCACCGCCTCGTCGAGGAAGTCCCCGACGTCGATGCGGACCCGTCGCAGCGGGACCACCCCGGCGTCGAGGCGGGACAGGTCGAGCAGGTCGGCGACGAGGTGGCCGAGCCGCTCGGTCTGGGACAGCGCCGAGCGCAGTGCCGCGGGTTCGGGCGCGGCCACGCCGTCCACCATGTTCTCCAGCACGCCCTGCAACGCGGTGATCGGCGTCCGCAGCTCGTGGGAGACGTTCGCGATCAGCTCCCGTCGGCGCTGGTCGGCGGCGTGCAGGTCCTCGGCCATCTTGTTGAACGCCTGCGCCAGCTCACCGACCTCGTCACGGGAGGTGGCGCGTACGCGGCGGGTGTAGTCGCCCCGGGCCATCGCTCCGGCGGCCGCCGTCATCTCCCGCAGCGGTGAGGTCATGCCGTGGGCGAGCACCTGCGAGGTGAGCAGGGCGACGGCGATGGCGGTCGCCGAGGTCACCGGCGGTGGCCAGCCGATGCCGTACGAGAAGTAGGCCAGCCCGGCCGCGCCGGAGGCGACCAGCAGGACGCCCAGTTTCAGCTTGATGGAGCGCACCGGATCCAGCGGGCGGGGCAGCAGCTCCAGCACCCGGTCGAGGCGGGCGAGCAGGACGGCGCTCAGGACGACACCTCCAGTGCGTAGCCGACCCCGTGCACGGTGCGGATGAGGTCGGCGCCCAGCTTGCGGCGTAGTGCCTTGACGTGGCTGTCCACCGTGCGGGTGCCGCTCCCCTCGGCCCACCCCCAGACGTCTGCGAGCAACCGCTCGCGGGGGAGCACCGTGCGGGGCCGCCCGGCGAAATGGACGAGCAGGTCGAACTCGGTCGGCGTGAGGTGCACGTCCGCGCCGGCCCGGCGGACCCGCCGCTCGGCCTCGTTGATCTCGATGTCGCCGAGGCGGATGGCGGGTGGCACGGGCGCGGCGGCCCGTTCCACCCGACGCAGCAGGACGTGCACCCGGGCGGCCAGTTCCCGCATCGAGAACGGCTTGGTGAGGTAGTCGTCCGCGCCGACCGCGAGCCCCACCAGCAGATCCGTCTCGTCGTCCCGGGCGGTGAGCATCAGCACCGGCACCGGCCGGACGGCCTGGATCCTGCGGCACACCTCCAAGCCGTCGAAGCCGGGAAGCATCACGTCGAGGACGACGAGATCGGGCTGTCCGGTCCGGAACCGCTCGACCGCGCTGGGACCGTCCGCCGCGATCTCCACGGCGAATCCCTCGGCGCCCAGTCGTGCGGCGACCGACTCGGCGATGGTTCGTTCGTCCTCGACGACCAGTACCCGGCGTTCCCTCATGGGCCCTGACTGTAGGGAGCCGGCGTGGAGATCAGTGGGTGGCATTGTGAATAACCTGTGGAGAACGAGTCACCCCTGTGGATAACCCGTGGAAGAACCTCGTGCCGCCTCCGGGCACGAAGCGGGGCCGGTGGGAGTGCCACCGGCCCCGCTTCGTCGACCCGTCAACGGGTCACTCCAGTCCGCTGCGCTCCGGCCGGGCCGAGGCGGAGCCGAGCCAGGTGTGCGGGTTGCCGTACCAGCACCAGCCCAACTTCGGTGCGCCCTGGCTGATCCAGAGCGCCGGCACCCGCTTGTCGCCGCACCGGGAGCCGACCAGCGAGAAGCACCTGTTGCTGGCCAGCGCGGCCGGGTACAGCGTGATGAAGGCGAGCCCCTCGTCGATGGTGAGCGGCAGCCGGCCCTGAGCGGTGATCCCTTCCATCGCGGTGGCCGGTGCCAGGTTGCGGAACTCCTCGCCCCGGTCGACGTCGAAGAGCAGGTACGCCGGCCCGTCCGGCACCTCCAGCTCCTTGATCGGGTCGAAGCGCCGCAGGTCATCCTCGGCGTAGTGCCGGTCGAGGAAGCCCGGCTTGCGCTTGCCGGCCAGGGTGGTGAGCTCCAGCCGCGCCTCCACGCCGATCAGGTCGCGCGTGGTGACGAGCAGGAACGGCACCCGGGCCTCGGTGGGCGCGGGCAGGCCGGCGGAGCCTTCGACCGCCCTGGCTCGCAGCGGTGCGACCAGGTCGCGGAAGGCGGCCTCGGTCAGGTCGGCGAGGGCGGGGTAGCCCAACTGCACCAGTCGGTCGAGTTGGCGGTCGAACTCGGTCTCGGCGTCGAACGGAGCGGACACGGCGGCCTCCCGGAAGTCGTACGGACTAGCGTACAACGTACGGAAGTTGTCGTTCCATTCCCGGCTCAGCGATTCCAGTCCTGTTTCGCCGCTCTGACGAGCTTGTCCTTCAGCTCCCGGGTGTGCCGGCGGCTCACCGGCAGTTCGGTTGCGTCGATCACCACCACGTAGCCGGAGTTGACCAGGCGCAGTTCCGCGATCAACTTCAACTGCACCAGGTACGAGCGGTGCACCCGGACGAAACCGGCGTCGGCCCACCGCTCTGCGAGCGTGGCGAGTGAGACCCGCACCAGGTGCGACCCCTCGGCGGTGTGCAACCGGGCGTAGTCCCCCTGCGCCTCCACCCAACGCACCGCCGAGCGGGGCAGCATCCGGGTGGTGCCGGCCAGCTCGATCGGGATGGTCGGGTCCTCCTCGGCCCGGGCGAGCGCCGCCGGATGCGAGGGGACGACCCGCGAGCCGATCACCCGGCGCAGGGACTCGGCCAGCCGCTCGGCGCGCACCGGCTTGCGCACGTAGTCCGTCGTCCCCAGGTCGAAGGCGTCCACCGCGCCGTCGTCGTACGCGGTGACGAAGACGATCGCCGGTGGCCGGGCGAACCGGCGCAGCACCCGCGCCAGCTCCATGCCGTCCAGCCCGGGCATCCGGATGTCGAGGAAGACCACGTCCACGTCACCGTCGCGCAGCAGCCGCAGCGCCTCGGTGGCGTCCCCGGCGGTGTGCAACCGGGCCACCCGGGGGTCGGCCCGCAGGTGGTACGCCAGCTCGTCGAGCGCCGGCGGCTCGTCGTCCACCGCCAGCACCCGGAGAAACCCGGACGCGCTCACTCGGCGGCCCCGGGTCGCTCGCCGTGCGCGCTCACGATCCGGCCCGCACGCCGGGGTGGAACTTCGGCACCCGCATGCTCACCCTGGTGCCCGAGCCCAGCCCGGTCTCGACGACCAGGCCGAACCGGTCCCCGAAGACGGACCGCATCCGCTCGTCGACGTTGGAGAGGCCGACGTGCTGGCCCGGGTCGTCGCCCGGGTCGCCGGTGCTGCGGGCCAGCTCGGCGATGCCGGCGGTCAGCGTGGTCGGATCCATTCCCACCCCGTCGTCCTCCACGGTGATGTGGCATTCGGCGCCCGCGTCCCGGGCCTCGATGCTCACCATGCCCGTGCCCGGCTTGCGGGACAACCCGTGCCGGACGGCGTTCTCCACCAGCGGTTGGAGGCAGAGGAACGGCAGCGTCACCGGCAGCACCTCCGGGGCGATCTGCAGCCGTACCTGCAACCGGTCGCCGAACCGGGCCCGCTCGATGGTCAGGTAGCGGTCGATCGACCGCAGCTCCTCGGCCAGCGTGGTGAACTCCCCGTGCGCCCGGAACGAGTACCGGGTGAACTCCGCGAACTCCAGGATCAGCTCCCGGGCCCGCTCGGGGTCGGTGCGGACGAACGAGCCGATGGCGGTCAGCGCGTTGTAGATGAAGTGCGGGCTGATCTGCGCGCGCAGCGCCCGGATCTCGGCCCGCGCCAGCCGCTCCCGCGACGAGTCCAGCTCGGCCAGGGCGAGCTGGTTGCCGGCCCAGTGCGCGGTCTCCAGGGTCGCCTGCACCAGCCCTGGCGCCGGCGGGCTGTCGGCGATGGCCACCAGCGCGCCGACCACCCGGCCGTCCGCTCCGTGCAGGGGCGCGATGACGGCTCCCCGTACCGGGCAGTCGACCCGGTCGCAGTGCAGATCCTGCTCGCTGAGCACCGTCGAGCGCCCGGTCTCCATGGCCCGCCGGGCGGCCGCGAGCAGTTGCTCGCCGTGGTGTGTGCCGCGCCCGTCGAGGGCGAGCACCACGTCGGCGTCGGTGAGCGCCAGCCCGGCCGCGCCGACCAGGGCACGCAGATGGCGTACGGCCTTCGCCGCGCCCGCCGCGCTCAACCCCGCCCGCAGTGGCTCGGCCGCCAGCCCGGCGGTGTGCAGCACCTCGTAGGTGGCCCGCTGGGTGGCGGTGGCGATGCCCCGACGAGCGCGCAGCCGCAGTACGGCCAGTAGGGCCGCGGTCAGCGCGGTGACCAGTGAGACGACGCCGACGACGGCGGAGAGGTTGCCACCCACGCAGCGATCCTGGCCCCTGCGGCCCGGTCCGCCAACCCCCTTAGTAGGCGCCCTTGCGGGCGAGCACCACTCCGACGGTGCGCCACAGGATGCTCAGGTCGTACGCCAGCGACCAGTTGTCGACGTAGTAGAGGTCCAGCCGGACGGACTCGTCCCACGACAGGTCGGAGCGGCCGGAGACCTGCCACAGGCCGGTCATGCCGGGGCGGACCAGCAGCCGGCGGCGCACGTCGCCCAGGAAGTCGCCGTCGTCGGCCGGCAGCGGGCGGGGCCCGACCAGCGACATCTCACCCCAGAGCACGTTGATGAGCTGCGGCAGCTCGTCCAGCGAGGAGGCCCGCAGGAAACGGCCCACCGGGAAGACCCGGGGGTCCTCCTTCATCTTGAACAGCATGCCGTCGGTCTCGTTCCGGTCGACCAGGCTGGCCAGTCGGTCCTCGGCGTCGACGTACATGGTCCGGAACTTCCACACCCGGAACGTGCGCCCCTCGTGCCCCACCCGCGGCTGGCGGAAGAAGACCGGCCCGGGGTCGGAGATCCGGATCGCCACGGCGACGGCCAGGAAGAGCGGGATCAGCAGCAGCAGGCCGAGGCCGGCGGCGACCCGGTCCATCAGGTTCTTGGCGAGCAGCGCCGGCCCGGAGAGGGTCGGCTCCTCGACGTGCAGCAGCGGCAGACCCTCGATCGGCCGGATGTGCACCCGGGGGCCGGCGATGTCGGTGAGCTGCGGTGCGACCACCAGGTCGACGCCGGAGCCCTCCAACTGCCAGGCCAGGCGGCGCAGCTCGCCGGGCTCGGCACTGGCCGACCCGCAGACCGCGATGGTGTCGCCGCCGACCTCCCGGACCAGGGCCAGAACGTCCCGGCCGGCGTGCACCGGCACCGGGGTCGGCATTCCCCGGGCGGCGGCGTAACCGTCGGTGATGTGGATGGCGACCGGCACCAGCCCGGCGTTGGGGCTGCGCGTGACGGCCGCGTAGACCTCCAGGCACTCCGGCAGGGTGCCGACCAGCACCATCCGGTGCGCGGCCTGCCCGGCCCGCCGGCGGATGTAGTGCAGCGCCCAGCGGGCCACGAACCGGCCCCAGAGGATCAGCAACAGCGCGCCGAGCAGCGCCGTGCCGACCGTCCACCGGGACAGGGCGGTCTTGGTGGCGAACGCGAGGAAGGAGACGCTGGCCGCGACCGTCACGGCGGCCCGGATCACCCGCTTGAACTCGTCGGGCCCGAGCCCCAGATAGCGCCGGTCGTAGGCCCGGTTGCTCCAGAGGATGACCACCCAGCCGAGCGGCAGCAGCAGGTAGGAGACGGTGTGGAACCAGGTCGGGTCCTGCTGGGTGCCGGTGAAACCGGAGGCGGCCTGGTCGAAGAGCTGAATCGCGATCCAGCTGGCGAACGCCGCCGCGGCGAAGTCGAGCACCAGGAGGATCGCCGTGTAGGGGCGGTGCCAGCGGGAGACACGGCGTCGCGCCCTGGCCCATGCCGACCTGGGGACACCGTTGTGCGACGGCGGCGTCGGCGGCTGGATTTCGAAGCTGTCGACGTGCCGCACGAGTCTGCTCCGGCCTTCGTTGGTTACCGGGCGCTGGAGGCTTGCCGTCACCTCACCCATGTCCTCCCGCATGACACGTGCCGCTCACTCGCAGTGAGGGCCCGGGTCGCCCACCGTCCCAGTCTCCCACGCGGGCTCCGACCGGTCGTTGCCCCGAAGGAGATTGGCGACCGATGGTGCCGGCGGGATCTGGCCGGCTCCGCACCATTTCAGAAGCCGGGGACCGGGCCACTATACCGATGGATGCGCCTGTGGCGAGAACGGTGGACCGGAGCTTCGGCTCAGTCGGGTCGATTCCGCTCCGTAGTCGGCGAGTGGAATTACTCACCGTACGAGTCGAGACAACCGACGGTCAGCGAGAGGCTTGCCGCCGGTCTGGCAGGTCGGGCAGTACTGGAGGGAGGAGTCGGCGAACGACACCTCCCGCACGGTGTCCCCACACACCGGGCACGGCAGCCCCGTGCGGGCGTGGACCTTCAGCCCGGAGCGCTTCTCGCCCTTCAGCTCGGCGGCCCGCTGGCCGAGGGAGCGCTCGACCGCGTCGCCGAGCACCTGCCGGGTGGCCGCGTGCAGGGTGGCGAGCTGGTCGTCGGTGAGGCGGTCCGTGATCGCGAACGGGGACAACCTGGCCGCGTGCAGGATCTCGTCGGAGTACGCGTTGCCGACCCCGGACAGCACCGACTGGTCGGTCAGCACTCCCTTGACCTGCCCGCGCCGGCTGCGCAGCCGCTCGACGAAGGTGGGCAGGTCCGCGGCGAGCGCGTCCGGGCCCAGCTTGGCCACCCCGGGCACCTCCGCCGGGTCGGTGACCAGGTACGCGGCGAGCTTCTTCTGGGTGCCGGCCTCGGTGAGGTCGAAACCGGAGCCGTCGTCGAGGCGGACGCGTACCGCGATCGGGCCCTTGCCGGGCCGCAGCGGGGTGGTGGTCGGGAACGCCTCCCGGTAGTGCAACCAGCCCGCCCGGGCCAGGTGGACCAGCAGGTGCAGGTCGCCCTCGAACAGCACGTCGAGGAACTTGCCGTGCCGGCGGGCGTCGACCACCGCCCGACCGGCCACCGCGGTCGGTGCCGGGTCGTACGTCTTCAGGGCGCTGATCGCGGCGATCTCCAGCCGGTCGACACGCCGCCCCACCGCGCGCTGCCGCAGGTAACCCGCGAGCGCCTCAACCTCCGGTAGTTCGGGCACGACACAACGGTAGCCTTCTTTCCGGTGAGCGCGAGGAATGAGCTTGCGAGTCCCGCAATCGCGAACGAAAGGCGAGCTCCGTGAGAATCGTGGTGGCGCACAACCGGTACCGGGAAGCCCAGCCCTCCGGCGAGAACACGATCGTCGACTCGGAGATCGCTCAGCTCACCGCCGCCGGGGTCGAGGTGCTGCCGTTCATCCGCAGCTCGGACGAGATCCCGTCGATGTCGAAGGCGGCCAAGGCTCTGCTGCCGATCTCGCCGATCTGGGCTCCGCGCGCCCAGCACGACCTGAGCCGGCTGCTCACCGAGCACCGGCCGGACGTGCTGCACCTGCACAACCCGTACCCGCTGCTCTCGCCCTGGGTGGTGCGGACGGCGCACCGGCACGGCGTGCCGGTGGTCCAGACGGTGCACAACTACCGGCAGGTCTGTTCCTCGGGGATCTACTTCCGGGACGGGGTGATCTGCCAGGACTGCAAGGGCCGGGCGCTGGGCGTGCCGGCGATTAGGCACCGCTGTTACCGCGACTCGGCGGCGCAGAGCGCGTTGATGGCGACGACCCTGGCCGTGCACCGGGGCACCTGGCGGTCGGTGGACCGGTACGTGGCGCTGACCACGGCGATCGCCGATCACCTACGCGAATACGGCATTCCGGACGAACGCATCGTGGTGAAGCCGAATTCCGTACCCGACCCGGGTCGACCGGCGCCGCTCGGCGACGGGTTCCTCTACATGGCCCGGCTGAGCCCCGAGAAGGGCGTCGACCTGCTGCTGGACGCGTGGCGTCGGCATCCGGTCGGCACCCTGGGGACCCTGCGGGTGGCCGGCGACGGCGAGCTCCGGTCGCTGGTCGAGGCCGCCGCCGCCGAGCGACCCGACGTGGTCTACCTGGGTCAGCTCGACCGGGCCGGGGTGCGGGCGGCGGTCGAGGCGAGCGCGGTGGTCATCGCCGCCTCGATGTGGCACGACGTGCTGCCGACCGTGATCATCGAGGCGTTGGCGAGCGGCCGGCCGGTGCTCGGCACGGCGTTGGGCGGCATTCCGTACCTGGTGGGGGCGGACGCCCCGCACGAGCCCGCCGGCACCGGGCCCGCCGAGATCGCCTCCGCGGTCGCCGGGGGCGGCGGCGGGTCACCCATGCCGGCGGGGATCGGTCTGGGCGAGGCCGGCTGGGTGGTGGCCCCGGAGCCGGCCGCGCTCGCGGCCGCCCTTCCGGTCGCCCGCGCCGGTGCGTCCGGGCTGAGCCTGGCCGCCCGTGCCCGCTACGAGCGCGCGTTCCACCCCGACGTGGTCACCAAGCAGCTCATCGACGTCTACGCGGGCATGGCCCGAACCCCCAACCACGTCTGAACCCCGTCCCGCCCGGCATGATCGCGCTCGATCCAGGAAGTAGTCCCATCCGGCTGTTCCGAGGCCACTACATCCTGGATCAAGCGCGATCTTGGCGGCGGACGCCGCGCCGCCGCCGCCCTCCCGCGCGGCGCTGCGGACGGGCAGGCGGATCTGCCCGCAAGATCCGCGCAACATCAGGGATGTTGGGGTCTCCCGCCGGCCGGAGGCAGCAACTTCGGGGAAGTTGGGTGGATCTTGCGGACGGGCGGCGCGCGGGCGCGGCGGGTCAGCGCACGGAGGCGCGGGCGGAGAAGGCGATGCTCGCCAGCAGGAAGCCACCGTTGACGATGGTGAAGGCGACCATCACCCAGAGGACCAGCGCGGGGGCCACGGCCAGCACCAGGGCGGCCACGAAGATCACCGCGCCGTAGTCACGGACCAGCTTCACCAGGCGGACCGGCAGTGAGGTCGAGGTGACCATGCTGGCGGCGTTCGGGCCGGCCTGCATCACCGAGGTGACCAGATTGACCATCCAGGTGCCGGCGAAGGTGGCCACCAGCCAGGTCGGGGTCGACGGCTCCTGCGCCACGGCGGTGGCGGCGAGCGCGGCCACCAGGGCGATCTGCGCGGCCACGTCGCAGAGCACGTCGACCCGGGCGCCGGCCGCGCTGCCCTGGCCGGTCACCCGGGCCAGCTGCCCGTCGGCGCAGTCCAGCGAGTACGCCACCTGCCACCCGACCAGGGCGAGCAGGCCGACCACCCAGGCCGGTACGCCCCCGTCGGCGACCGGGCCGGCCAGCGCGACCACGGCGACCGAGGTGGCCAGTCCGAGCACCAGGTTGGTGATGGTCAGCGCGGTCGGGCGCAGCCCGAGGCGCTGGGCGACCAGCGCGAAGACCGCCCCCAACCACTGGCTGATCGACTCGCTGAACAGGCCGCCGCCCCGGTTCACCCGGTGGAAGTCGGCGACGGTGGGACGGGGGTCAGCCAAGCTGGTCGCGGATTGCACCGGCGTAGTCTGCCAGCCGCTCCCGCGTCCCGGTAGGCGACAGGGCCAGGTGTTCGAGGATGGTGTACCGGTCCGGCCGGGTACGTGGCGCGAACTGCACCGCCTCCACGAACTGCTCGTCGGTGAGCCCCACCTCGGCGGGGAGCCGGGGCAGACCGTGCCGGGACAGGCAGGCCGACATCTCCCCGAAGCGGCGCAGATCCCCGCGCAGCCAGGTGCAGAACAGCGCACCCAGCCCGGCCAGCTCGCCGTGCGAGGCGGTGCCCGGAAACAGCGCGTCGACGGCGTGCATGATCTCGTGGCAGCCGCCGCTGGACGGGCGACTGGTGCCGCAGACCGCCATCGCCAGGCCGCTGGAGATCAGCGCCTCGGCCAGCACGGTGACGAACGCGTCGTCGGTCATGTCGCCGGGATGGTTGAGCACCGCCTCCGCGCCCGCCCGGGACAGGGAGGCCGCCAACCCGTCGACCGGTTCGCCGCGTACCTTCCGAGCCAGCTCCCAGTCGGCGAGCGCGCTGATGTTGCTGACCACGTCACCGATGCCGGCCCGGTTGTGCCGGTCCGGGCCGCTCTCCACGAAGTCCAGGTCGACGATCACCGCGATGGGGATGTGCACCCCGTAGGAGCCCTTTATTCCATCGGTGATGAGGCTGGACACCGGGGAGGCGATCCCGTCGTTGGCGAGGCTGGTCGCCACCGACACCATCGGCAGCCCGCGGCGGGTGGCCGCGTACTTGGCGACGTCTATCGTCTTGCCGCCGCCGATCCCGACCACCGCGTCGTACGAGCGGGCGCGGAGCTTGCCGCCCAGGTCGTCGGCGGCGTCCAGGGTCCCCCCGGCGACGGTGAACACGTCCGCCGAGCGCAGAGACGGTCGGATCAACTCCGCGATCTGGGAGCCCTGACCCGGCCCGACCACCACCGCGACGTCACCGCCGGCGGAGATCCGCCCGTCGGCCAGGATCGCGCCAAGGTCGGCCACCGCCCCGCGCCGCACGTCGATGTGCAGCGGGGTGAGCACGCTACGGGCTAGTAGCGGCACGCGATCTCCCGCGCGCGGGCCAGGTCGGCGTGGTTGTCGACCTCGACCCACGGGACGTCGCCGATCGGCGCCGCCCGCACCTCCCCGCCCCGGTCGGAGAACTCCTGGTAGCCGTCCTCGTAGTAGAGGTTCGGGTCACGCCGCCAGGTCGCCTCCAGGGCGTCGGCGAGCGCGTCGGCGACCTGCGGCTCGATCAGCGTGGCGCCGATGTACTCCCCGTACGCCTCGCCCGGGTCCATCAGCTTGGTGATCCGGGTGAGCTGGCCGGCGGCGTCGAAGGTGGTCTTCATCTCCTCCTCGGCCAGCGGCTTGAGGGTGTCCACCGCGAGCAGGATCCCCGGGCCGCGCTCGGCCAGCAGGGTCTTCTCCACGCTCACCGGGTGCACGGTGTCCCCGTTGACCAGCAGCACCCCACGGGCGAAGTACTCGCGGGCCAGCCAGAGGGAGTACGCGTTGTTCCACTCCTCGGCCTTGTCGTTGTGCACCAGGGTGAGCGTGACCCCGTACCGCTTCTCCAGGTCGGCCTGCCGCTCGCGGACCGCGTCCGCCGCGTAGCCGACCACGATCACGACGTCCGTGAGCCCGACCTCGGCCAGGTTGCCCAGCGCGATGTCCAGGATCGTGGTCTCGCCGTCCACCGGCACCAACGCCTTGGGCAGAGTGTCGGTGTACGGGCGCAGCCGGCGCCCGGCCCCGGCAGCGAGCACCATCCCGATCATCGGCACATCCTCCCTCGTCCTGCTCCCCGTCACCGGTGGAGGATAGCCCCGGGTGGCCGCGCGGCTCCGGCCAACCGGGTCAGCCGGGCAGGGCCGCCAGGTCGGCGAGCATGGTCAGCCGCTCCTCCGCGCCGAGCGTGGCGTACGGGCCGGCCGCCCGACGGTCGGTCTCCAGCTCGATGGCGAGCCGCTCGGGGCCGGCCGGCAGGGCCGCGATGCTCGTGGCGGTGTGCCCGGCGGCGGTCCAGGCGGCGGCGTGCGCGTCGGCCCGGTGGTAGCGCAGCGTGCCCAGGCGGTTGAGCAGTAGCACCCCCGACGGGGTGCCGTCCGGCTCGTGCGGGGGTGCCATCGCGGCGAAGGCCGAGCCCCTGCGGTCCCCCTCCTCGTCGGCCAGCACCAGGGCGTAGGAGAGCAGCCGGCCGAGCGCGGACACCAGGCGGGACACCCGCTCGTCGTGCCCGGCCCACAGCTCCTCGGTGACCTCCGCGTGCACCTGGTACAGCTCGGTGAGGAAGGCCGCACCCCGCTCGGTGGCCCAGAGCGCGCCGTCCGGGCTGCGGTGGAGCATCCCGTGCGCCACGTGTTTGTCCACCGTCCGCTGGCAGACGACCGGGTCGTGGTACCGGGTGATCGCCGCGAACCCCGGCGCGTCGACCGTGCCTCCGGGTGCGGCCAGCCGGGTACGCAGGTCGACCAGGAAGCCGGCCGCCGCCGGTCCGCCGTACCGCTGGGTCAGCTCGGCGCCGCCACCGTCGCGGCCGGCGAGCATGCCGGCGCGGAAGGCCCGGTCCACGGCCGGTGCGAGCAGCCCGGCGAACCGGTGCGGCGCCAGCTCGACGGTGTTCACAATCCGATCGACCGCAGGACGGCGAAGCCCTCCTCCGCGATCCGCCGGATCAGCCCGTCGTTGACGTCGCGGTGCTCGTCCAGCACGGTCACCTCGTGCTCGGCCAGCCAGCGGTACTCGGTGTGCTTGCCGGCCTCCAGCGTCGGGTGGTCGAGGTCGCCGTCCACCCGGACCAGGAAGTCGTGTTCGATCCGGGCCAGGCCGTCGTCGCCGACGTACTGGTATTCGCCCACCTGGCCGAGCACGTGCGACAGGATCCAGCCGGTCTCCTCGGTGACCTCCCGGCGGAGCGCCTCGTCGATCTCCTCGCCCGGCTCCAGGTGGCCACCGACGATGTCCCAGCAGTTGGGAAAGAGGCGCCGGTACGGCGATCGGCGCTGAAAGAAGATGCGGCCGTCGTGGTCGACGATCAGCGCGCCGGCGCAGCGCAGGGGCTCGGTGGACACCGCTCGACAGTAGCGAGCGGTCGGGTGCCGCGACGATGCCCGGTCTTGTTCAGAAAACATTCACGGACCACCATGTCCGTACCGGATGCCACCGTCCCAAAGGGGTGATGCGTGATGCAGGTACGGGAAGCGATGTCCAGCCAGGTCCTCGTCGTCGGTCCGGAGCACACGCTCCGCCAGGCGGCCCGGATGATGTCGGCCCGCGGTGTCGGGTCGGCGGTCGTGATAGACCCGGACTCCGAGGGGATCGGGATCATGACCGAACGCGACGTGTTGAAGGCCATCGGCGCCGGCCTGGACTGCGACGTGGAACGCACCGGCGCCCACCTCACCTGGGAGGTGGTCTACGCCGGCCCGGAGTGGACGGTGGCCGAGGCGGCCGCCGCGATGGCCCGGGGCGGTTTCCGGCACCTGGTGGTGCTGGACGGCCGCGAGGTGGCCGGCGTGATCTCCGTTCGGGACATCATGCGGGTCTGGGCCGAGAGTCAGGCGGTGGCCGCGACCTGACCTGTCCCGCAGGGGATCCCGGCGAACAGGTGTGCGGGCCGGATCGACGGGTAGGGATTCCTTGCGGGCGCGGAGGTGCCGTGGCCCGCAGGGGAGGGCCCGATGCGTGACGCGGAGCGCCTGGTCGAGCAGCAGTACGCCATGCTCCTGCGTCGGGACGTGGCCCGGCTGCCGGATCTCTACGCCCCGGAGGCGTTCTACGCCATGCCCGGTGTCACCGTCCGCCCGATCGAGCTGCCAGCGCTGCTGCGTACCTGGACGGGGGCCTTCCCGGACCTGCGGGTCGACCCGTTGGGCGCGGTGCGTACGGCCGGTGGAGTGGCTGCCGAGCTGCGCCTGACCGGCACCCACACCGGCACCCTGCACTCGCCGTTCGGCACCGTCGCGCCCACCGGGCGGATGGTGGGCTGGGAGGTGGCCGACGTGGTGCGGGCCCGTCGGGGGCGGATCGTCGCCTGGCGGTCCTACTTCGACTGGAGCCAGCTCCTCGACACGCTCGGCGTGCAGCTGGAGGGACTTTCCCGGGCCGCGCAGCACGACTCGCTCGCCCTTCCGGTCTGATCTGTCGCCGTCCGGTGGAGTCGGGTCACCCGACCCGGTGGCTCAGGATGCGGACATCGCCGTGCCGTCCGCGCGCCCCCCGTCGCCGCCCGTACGCTCAACATCCATGACCGCCGAGCAGCTGATCTCCTTCGCCCGTGGGGCTCCCTCGCTGGACATCGTCGATGTCGAGGGGCTCAAGGCCGCCGCCGTCCGCGCCTTCGACGCCGACCCCGCGGGGGTCACGGCGTACGGCACCTCCGTCGGCTACGTGCCACTGCGGAAGTGGATCGCCGAGAAGCACGGGGTCGCGGCCGACCAGGTGCTGGTCACCAACGGATCGCTCCAGGCCGACGCGTTCCTCTTCGACCACCTGGTCCGCCCGGGCGACTCGGTCGTGGTGGAGCGGCCGACGTACGACCGGACGCTGCTCAACCTCCAGCGGATGGGCAGCGAGCTGCACGGTGTCTCGGTGCAGCCGGACGGCCTGGACACCGCCGAGCTGCGCAAGCTGCTGGAGTCCGGTGTCCGGCCGCGACTCGCGCACGTCATCCCGAACTACCAGAACCCGGCCGGCGTGACGCTCTCGCTGGAGAAGCGCCGGGAGCTGCTCGACCTCGCGGCCGAGTACGAGTTCACGATCTTCGAGGACGACCCGTACGCGGACATCCGGTTCCGCGGCGAGGCCCTGCCGTCGATGCTCTCGCTGGACACCCGCAACGTGGTGGTGCACGCGTCGAGCTTCACCAAGACGGTCTGTCCGGGCGTGCGGGTCGGATACCTGGTGGGCTCGGCGGACCTGATCGCGGACATCGCCAAGAACGCCACCAGCCTCTACATCTCGCCGGGCATGGTGTCCCAGGCGATCGTGCACCAGTTCTGCGTCTCGGGTGACATCGACCGCTCGATCGAGACCGTCCGGGCGGCGCTGGGTGAGCGGGCCCAGGTGCTCGCCGAGTCGCTGCGGCGGCACCTGCCGGAGGCTCGGTTCGTGGAGCCCGACGGCGGCTACTTCCTCTGGGTGGAGTTCCCGGAGGACGTGCTGGTCGACCGGCTCGCCCCGGCGGCGGCGGAGCGTGGGGTCGCCGTGGTCAAGGGCAGCGACTTCGTGCTGGACGGCGGGCGGCACGCCCTGCGGCTGGCCTTCTCGGCGGTGACCGCCGACCGGATCGACGAGGGTGTCCGCCGGCTGGCGGCGGCCGCGGAGGCCGTCCGGAGCTGATTTCTGTCGGGTTCCCGACAGAACGACGATGCCGGCCGTCCCGGGACTCCCGCCCGGGCGGCCGGCGGCTCACAATGCTGCGAGCGTCACTCATCAGTGGCAGCGGTTGTCACGGCCCGTCGCCGGGCTCATCCCCGCCGCCCCCGGGTGACGCGAGCAGCACAACCCCCCGCCCCCACAGGGCGCCGGGTGGGCCGTGTCGTCCCCGCACCCCCCCGATGCGGCCCGGCCCGCCCGGCGCCGCCCCCGTGCGACCGCCGTCACCCGTGCCCTCGGCCGCGACCGGCGTAGCCTGCAAGCCGCAGCTGAGCGTGGGGAGGTGGCGCGATGACGGATCGGGAAGAGCGGGGCCGGACGCCGTTGAACACCGGCCGGGTGCTGCGACCACGGGCGTGGCCGTCCCCGGTCCGGGCGATGACCCGGATACTCAACGCCGACGACTCAACGCCCGCGCCGGCCCCCACCGGCACCGGTCGCAGCGGCGTGGTCGACTGCGCGCTCTACGTCGACGGCAAGCGGCAACCCGGTGACTGGACGTACGCGGAGGCCCTGGCCGCGGCGCGCCGCGAGGAGAACGGCTTCGTCTGGATCGGGCTGCACCAGCCCGAGCTGGCGGAGATGACCGCCATCGCGGAGACCTACGGGCTGCACGAGCTCGCCGTCGAGGACGCGGTGAAGGCCGAGCAGCGCCCCAAGCTGGAGCGGTTCGGCGACGTCAGCTTCCTGGTGCTGCGGACCGCCCGGTACTGCGAGCACGCCGAGCTGACCGAGAACTCCGAGGTCGTGGAGACCGGCCAGGTGATGCTCTTCATCGGCCCGAACTTCCTGATCAGCGTCCGGCACGGGGATGCCTGCCGGCTCTCCCCGGTGCGCGCCGACCTGGAGACCAAGCAGGAGCTGCTGCTCCAGGGCCCGTGGGCGGTGGCGTACGGGGTGACCGACCGCGTCGTCGACCTCTACCTGGAGGTCGCCGACCAGCTCGAGGACGACCTGGACATGCTGGAGGCCGAGGTCTTCGACCGCAACAGCCACGGCCGGATCCAGCGGATCTACCAGATGAAGCGGGAGCTGGTGGAGTTCAAGCGGGCGGTGGTGCCGCTGCAACGGCCGCTGATGACGCTGACCACGCAGGCCAACCGGGACGTGCCGAAGGAGATCCGCCGCTACTTCCGGGACGTGCAGGACCACCTGAGCCGCACGGTCGAACAGGTCAACTCCTACGACGACCTGCTGAACTCGATCCTGCAGGCGCGGTTGGCCCAGGTCACCGTCGACCAGAACAACGACATGCGCAAGATCGCCGCCTGGGCCGGTATCGCCGCCGTGTGGACGGCCATCGCCGGCATCTACGGGATGAACTTCGACAACATGCCCGAGTTGAGGATGACGTACGGCTATCCCGTCGTCCTGGCCCTCATGCTCGGCGTCTCCCTGGCGCTCTACCGCTGGTTCCGCCGCAACGGTTGGCTCTGAGCCGACCGCGCAGAAGCGCCGGCGGGCGGGGAGGACCCCGCTTTCGCCGGCGCTCGGTGCGCTGCCGCTGAGGTCAGCGGCGGCCGTTGGTGCGGGCGGTGTCCTTGCCCAGCGCCTTGGTGAGGTCGTCGGCCGGACGCCCGGAGGCGTCCTTGGCGCCCTCGGCGACCGAGGGGACCTTGTCGGTCGGGCGGACGCTGGTCGGCTTGGCCGTGCCCGTGGTGCTGGCGCTGTCGCCGCCGGCGACCGCCGAGCTGCCCGCGCCGGTCATCCCGGCCATGGCGGACCCGTCGGTGCCCTTGCTGGTGGCGGACGGGGTCCGCACCTCGATCGAGTCCACCTCGTCGCGCATCGGCTCCAGGGTGCGGGTGGGGTCGTACTCGGCCCACTCCTGCTGCTCCCGGCGGCGACGCAGGGCGACCGCGCCGGCCAGGCCGGCGATCGCACCCGCCGCCAGCAGGCCGGTCATCATCGAGCCGCGACGACGCGGCTGCTTCTTCTTGCCGGTGATCCGCATGTTCTTCGACCTGGCCTTCCTGGTGAGCGGCCCCGCCTGGGCGGCGCCATCACGGGCCGCCGCGGCCAGCGGTGCCAGCGTGGTGAGTGTCGTCCCCCAGCCGGTCGACGCGCGGTCGCGCACCTTCGTCGCGGCCGGCCCGACGTAGCCTCGGGCCACCTGGACCCGCGGGCCGACGGTCGCACCGGCGCCCTTGGCGGCGTGGTTGGCTGCCTGCACCAGGTGGCTGATGCTCTGGTTCAGCTCGGCCTTCGCCAGCTGCCCCTGGGACTTGCGCCGCCCGATTCCAAACACGGTCCTACCTCCTGGGAGTTGTTCCTTCGTCATCCTCCACCTTCGGATGCCTCCGCGATGCCAGATCGGGCACATGGGAGGATCCGCATGGAACTGACCAACGAGTGAGGAGTACCCGTGGCCGAGGCTGTCTACGCCACCTTGCACACCAACGCTGGCCCGATCCGGCTGGAGCTCTTCCCGAACCACGCGCCGAAGACGGTCCGCAACTTCATCGACCTGGCCGAGGGCAACCGGGAGTACACCGACCCGCGCACCGGTCAGCCGGGCAGTGGTCCGTACTACGACGGCACCATCTCGCACCGGGTGATCAGCGGTTTCATGGTCCAGATGGGCGACCCGACCGGCACCGGCCGGGGTGGGCCGGGCTACAAGTTCGCCGACGAGTTCCACCCGGAGCTGCGCTTCGACCGGCCCTACCTGCTGGCGATGGCGAACGCCGGACCGGGCACCAACGGTTCGCAGTTCTTCATCACCGTGTCCCCGACCCCGCACCTCAACAACCGGCACACCATCTTCGGCCAGGTCGCCGACGAGGAGTCGGTGAAGGTCGTCGACTCGATCGCGAACACCCCGACCGGCCCGAGCGACCGTCCGCTCCAGGACGTCGTCATCGAGCGGGTCGAGATCCAGCGGTCTGCTGCCTGATCGACGGGCGAGGTACCTTTGCTCGCATGATTGAGCGCTCCGGAGCACCGCACCGGCTGGCGCCGGTGGACCGCGCGGTGGCGGACGGAGGGTCGGCCCGGTGAGCGAATCGCCGCCGACCACCCCGGTCTGCTACCGGCACCCCGGCCGGGAGACCTACGTCCGGTGCACCCGCTGCGACCGGCCGATCTGCCCGGACTGCATGCGGGAGGCGTCCGTCGGGCACCAGTGCCCGGAGTGCGTCAACGAGGGGCGTCGCAGTGTCCGGCCGGCGCGTACCGCCTTCGGTGGCGGTGCCGCCGGCCGACACGGCTACGTCACCAAGGCGCTGATCGCGCTGAACGTGCTGCTCATGCTGCTCTCCATCGCCTCCGACCGGGGTGGGGACGCGGCGGTGGGCGGCTCCGGCTTCGGCGGCCTGATGGGGGGCAGCACCCCGCTGACCAACTGGGGTTCGGTGCTCGGGCTGGCGGTCTTCCCCGACGGCACGCTCGGCGGGGTGGCCGACGGCCAGTGGTACCGCCTGGTCACGGCGATGTTCCTGCACTACGGCGTGATCCACCTGCTGCTCAACATGTGGGCCCTGTGGGTGCTCGGCCGGTCGCTGGAGGCCAACCTCGGGCCGCTGCGCTTCGGCGCGCTCTACCTGATCGCGGGCCTCGGCGGTAACGTCGCCGCCTACCTGTTCAGCGCCCAGAACTCGGCCACCGCCGGCGCGTCCACCGCCGTCTTCGGCCTCTTCGCCGCGCTGATCATCATCGAGCGCAAGTTGGGCCGGGACATCTCCCAGGTGATCCCGATCCTGGTGATCAACCTGGTGTTCACGCTGACCGTGCCGGGCATCTCGATCCCGGGGCACCTGGGTGGCCTGGTGGTCGGTGGGGCGATGGCCCTGGTGCTCGCGTACGCGCCGCGCGGCCGGCGCACGTTGGTGCAGGTCGCCGGCGGCGCGCTCATCCTGCTGGTCCTGCTCGCCCTGGTCCTGTTCCGCACCGCGCAGCTGCTCGCCTGACCGGTCGGGTCACGCGTCGCGGCGGGCGGCCTGCAGCGCCTCGGCCACCTCGTCCGGGGCGGCGCCCAGGTCATACCGGCTGAACAGGTGCAGCGACTCCCCGGCGTCGATCTCCAGCTGTTCGGTGGTCAGCCCGAGGCGTGGCCGGCGGTCCACGGTGATCCGCTCGACCGCGGCCCAGGGCAGCAGGCGGCGGCCGGCGAAGCCCCGGGTGACGACCACACCGGCCGGGTCGACCGCGAGTCGGACCGGTGCCAGCAGGTCGCGCAGAGCCCAGCAGGTCAGCCCGGCGACGACCAGCCCGACCACCGTCAGTTGCACCGGGTCGCCCTCGGCGAAGAGCAGGCCGAGCGCCACCAGCACGACCGCGCCGGCCAGTTTCGCCAGTGGCACGGTGGTCGGCACCCGCCACTGCCGGATCGGGGAAGCGTCGGCGTCCATGCGATCAGCATGCCAGCGTCTGCCGGGGGCCGCGACGGCCCGGCGCCCACCGGCGCGGAAGGCGGGCGGACGGCCGGTCCAGGAACGACGTAGGATCGGGACAGCCCAGGTTACCGGGGAGTAAACATGAGTGACGCGGTCATCGTCGGCGCGGTCCGTACCCCCGTCGGTCGGCGCAAGGGCAGCCTGTCCGGTGTCCACCCGGTCGATCTCTCGGCGCACGTGCTGCGTGCCCTCGCCGAGCGCACCGGCCTCAACCCGACCCAGGTCGACGACGTCTTCTGGGGCTGCGTCTCGCAGGTCGGCGAGCAGTCGTGGAACATCGCCCGCAACGGCGTGCTCGCCGCCGGCTGGCCCGAGTCGGTGCCCGGCACCACGCTGGACCGGCAGTGCGGCTCCAGCCAGCAGGCACTGCACTTCGCCGCCGCGACGGTGCTCTCCGGCCAGGCCGACCTGGTGGTCGCCGGCGGCGTGGAGTCGATGACCCGGGTGCCGATGGGCTCCAGCGTGGCGGGCGGCATGCCGTTCAGTGACCAGCTCCGCGACCGCTACCGGGGCGTGGAGGGCTTCGCCGACGACGCTCCGCTGCCGTTCAACCAGGGGGTGGGGGCCGAGCTGATCGCCCGGCGGTGGCGCTTCTCGCGCACCCAACTTGACGAGTTCGCGCTGGCCAGCCACGAGAAGGCGGCCGCCGCGCAGGACGCCGGCGCCTTCGACCCGGAGCTGGCGCCGGTGCCGCTCGGCGACGGCGGCAAGTTCGCCGCCGACGAGGGCATCCGCCGGGACACCTCCCTGGACAAGCTCGGCGAGTTGGCCACCCCGTTCCGCGCCGACGGGGTGGTGACCGCCGGGTCCGCGTCCCAGATCTCCGACGGCGCCGCGGCGCTCGCGGTCACCACCACCGAGTGGGCCAGCCGGCACGGCCTGCGCCCGCTCGCCCGGATCCACACCGCCGTGGTCGCCGCCGACGACCCGGTCACCATGCTCACCGCGCCGATCCCGGCCACCGCGAAGGCGCTGCGCCGCGCGGGGCTGGGCATCGAGGAGATCGGGGTGTACGAGGTGAACGAGGCGTTCGCCCCGGTGCCGCTGGCGTGGCTGGCCGAGACCGAGGCGGACCCGGAGCGGCTCAACCCGCGCGGCGGGGCCATCGCCCTCGGCCATCCGCTCGGCGGCTCCGGTGCCCGGATCATGACGACGATGCTCCAGCACATGCGGGACAACGGAATCCGCTACGGCCTGCAGACCATGTGCGAGGGCGGCGGCATGGCCAACGCCACCATCGTCGAGCTGGTCTGACACGCCCCGGCGGGTCCGGTAAAACATCTCGCCCCGGCGCGGCTGGGCCGCCTAGGGTGCGCACGTGACGACGACAGCCGACAAGCACGCCCCGGACTGGTCCGGCGAGCAGTGGCAGGTGCGGGCACGGTCCTGGGTCGACGGGCAGCTGAGCCGGGCCGGCCGGCGGGTGACCGGGCCGGTGGAGCCGCGCGTACGCCCGTGGTCGCTGGTATGGCGGGTGCCCACCGACGACGGGCCGGTCTGGTTCAAGGCCAACAACCCGGGCACCGCGCACGAGGCCGTCCTCATCGCGGCGCTGGCCCGACTGGCACCCGAGCGGGTGCTCGCGCCGATCGCGGTGGATCCCGAGCAGGGCTGGTCGCTGCTGCCGGACGGCGGAGAGTCGCTGCGCGACGTGCTGGGCCGGGACGGGGACCTGACGCACTGGGAGCGGGCACTGCCCGGGTACGCGGCGCTGCAACGGGCCACCACGCGGGAGGCTGACGAACTGATCGCGGCCGGCGTTCCGGATCACCGCCCCGAGGTGCTGCCCGGGTTGTTCGCCGAGCTGCTCGACGATCGCGGGTCGCTGCGGATCGGTGGCGAGGGCGGGCTCAGCCCGGAGACGTACGAGCGGCTGAGGGCGGAGCTGCCGGCGTACGCCGAGCGGTGTCGCCGGCTCGCCGACATCGGGATCCCGGCGACCGTGCAGCACGACGACCTGCACGACGGCAACGTGTTCGCCGGCCCGGCCGGATACCGCTACTTCGACTGGGGCGACGCCTCGGTGGCGCACCCGTTCGGCACCCTGCTGGTGACCCTGCGCTCCGTCCGGTACGCCAGCGAGCTGCCGGCCGACGACGCCCGGCTGGGCCGGTTGCGCGACGCCTACCTGGAGGCGTGGACCGACCGGTACGACCGCCGGACCCTGGTCGAGGCCGCCGACCTGGCGGTGAGTCTCGGCGCGGTGAGCCGGTCGCTGTCCTGGCGGCGGGCACTGGACACTCCCGACCCGGCCCGCGCCGAGTACGCCGAGGCGGTCCCCGGCTGGTTGGAGGAGTTGCTGGAATCCGATCCGGCCTGAGAGGGCGACGGTGACGTCCGATCCCGGGGTGCCGGTCTGGACAGGCGGCGGGCCGAGCGGGCAGGATTCTGGGCCGACCCGCCGTCCACATCAGATCGGAAGACACGTGACCCTCAGCCCTCCTCGGCTCGGCCCGCGTCGTGGCACCCGTGTTCTCGCCACCCTGGCGCTCGTCGTGGTCGCCGCGGGTGCGGCGCTGACCGGCACCGCCGCGCCGGCGCGTGCCGCTGCCGCCTACGACGGGCCTCAGCCGGGGACGTTCACGGGGCTGGGGTTCGACACGTGCGCAGCCCCGTCGAACGCGGCGATGAAGGCGTGGCTGCAGTCGCCGTACCGGGCGGTCGGCATCTACATCGGCGGCGTCAACCGGGGCTGTGCCCAGCCCAACCTGACCCCGACGTGGGTGGCGACCCAGCAGGCGGCCGGCTGGCGGATGTTCCCGCTCTACGTCGGCCTCCAGGCGCCCTGCTCGACGTACCAGCGGAAGATCGATCCGGCCCGGGCCGCGGCGCAGGGCCGTGAGGCGGCCGACGACGCCGTCCGCAACGCCCGGAGTCTCGGTCTGTCGCTCTACAGCACGATCACGCTCGACATGGAGAACTACCCGGCCGGCAACGCCGCCTGCACGACGGCGGTCAACTCCTTCGTGAGCGCGTGGACCACCCGGCTGCACGAGCAGAAGTTCTTCTCCGGCTTCTACACCAAGGTCAGCTCGGCGGGGTTGTCGGACCAGGTGGCGGCCTACCAGCGGCCGGGGCACGCCCGCCCCGACATGATCGACTTCGCGCGCTGGGACGGCGTCCAGACCGTGTCGGACAGCGCCCTGCCGGCGTCGTACTGGATGCCCGGTCAGCGGATGAAGCAGTACCGGGGCGACCACCACGAGACCTGGGGTGGGGTACGCATCAACATCGACAGCAACTACCTCGAACTCCGGCAGCCTCGCCAGATCCAGCCGAGCTGGGCGGGCTCGCGGATCTTCCGGGACCTGTCCCGCATCCTCGGTCGGCTCAGCACCCCGCCGCCGACCCGCTGACGGCGGACGATTGTCACACCGCGAAGGCGGGGTCGCCTCGAAGTCGCACAGTCGGTGCGACCCCGCGCGTGGAAGTTCCAAAAAAACGACGTGACCCGCGTCACCCCCGCCGGGGAGGTCGTTGGGCAGGTCATGGACGTCTTCTCCCGAACGTTCCTCCCGGCCGCCGCCGAGGCTGGCCTGGCCGTGCAGACCCTGAGCCGGCACATGCCGGTCTTCCGGCGCTGCGTCGGCTCCGGTGACGCCACCATCCTGGTCACCCGCTGCAGCCGCCCCGACCGTCCGGTCACCGGCGACTACCTGCTGCTGCTCACCCACCGCCGGCTGGTGGTGACCCAGCAGACCCGGCTGCTGCACCGGCTGCGTCTGCACCTCAACACCGAGCTGCGCGAGTTGAGCAACGTCACCTGGAGCCCGGACCCGCGGCTGCACTCGGTCGAGCTGGCCGCCACCGCGATCGACGGGATCCGGGAGCGGTTCCTGATCCGTACCAGCCACCCGAAGCGGGTGTGGCAGCTCGACGCGCTGCTCAACCACGCCTTCCGTACCCGCCTGCGGACGCCCCGCGAGCGGATCGTCGCCACCATCGGCGACGGGCCGGCCCCCGCGCGGCCCAGTGTGTTCCGCCCCGCTGTGGCGCGCTGAGAGCCGACCGGTCGCACACCCGCGACGGACCCTTGCGTCGCCCTTACCGAACTCGAACACGCACCGATCGCGCTGAGGCCGTCGGGTCGGCAATCATGGGCCGGTGACCGTCGAGCCGCCGCACCGCGGGCTCGTCCTCGTGGTGGAGGACGAGCCGGCCATCGCCGACCTGGTGCGGCTCTACCTGACCCGCGACGGGTTCGGGGTGCACCTGGAGCGGGACGGTACGGGCGGCCTGAGCGCCGCCCGCCGGCTCCGCCCGGTGGCCTGCGTCCTGGACATCGCCCTGCCCGGCCTGCCCGGCACCGAGATCTGTCGCCAGCTCCGCGAGGCCGGTGACTGGACCCCGGTCATCTTCCTCACGGCACGGGACGACGAGGTGGACCGGATCGTCGGCCTGGAGTTGGGCGCCGATGACTACGTCACCAAGCCGTTCAGTCCGCGCGAGTTGGTCGCCCGGGTGCGCGCGGTCCTGCGCCGATCCGCGGGCGGCCCGGAGGGAGCCGACCGGCCGCGCGTCGTCGGCCCGGTGACGCTCGACCCGGCCCGCCGGACGGTCACCGCCGCCGGTGCCCCGGTCCAGCTCACCTCCACCGAGTTCGACCTGCTGGCCCACCTGATGGCCCGTCCCGGACGGGTCTTCACCCGGGAGGAGCTGCTGGCCGGAGTGTGGGGCTACGCCGCGCACGCCGGCACCCGCACCGTCGACGTGCACGTCGCCCAGGTCCGGGCGAAGCTCGGCCCGGCCAGCGTGATCCGGACCCATCGGGGTGTGGGGTACGCGGTCGATGCCTGACCACCCCGGCCGTCAACAGCCCACGGCGCGCCCGGAGTCACCGACGATGGCGCTGCCACTGGTCGGCGCTCGGCCGTCGGGCGTGCCTCGGCGCAGCCGGTTCGGCCGGACCCTGACCGCCCGGGCGGTCCTGGTCACCTGCGCGGTGGCCCTGGTGTCGGTGCTGGTCACCGCGATCGTGGCAGTGCCGTTGGCGATCCGGGGCGCGGAGCGACGCGACCAGGAGGCGCTGGCCGCGCAGGCCCGGCTCGCCGCCGAGGTGCTGCGGACACGGCTGGACCGGGGCCGCACCGCCGACGAGGAGCGGCTCATCCAGCAACTGCGCAACCAGGGCATCGACGCGTACCTGATCCGGCGCGGGACAGTCGACCGGCCGGGCCTGCCGCCCCGCGTGGTGCAGCGGATCGAGCAGGGCCGCACCGTCTCGGTCCGCCGCCCGGTGAACGGCAGGCGCGCGCTCGTCGAGGGCCGGCCGCTGCCCGGCGGCAACGGGGTGGTGCTCTCCCGCGCCTCGGCGACCGGGCTGTGGCGGCAGGTGCTGCTCAGCCTCTGGTTGCCGCTGCTGGCCGGGCTCGCCGCCGGCGTGGTGGCCGGGCTGCTGCTGGCCCGGCGGTTGGCCCGGCCGATCCGCGTCGCGGCCACCGCCGCCGCCCGGCTGCGCGCCGGTGACCGCGCCGTCCGGGTGCCCGTCGAGTCGCCCGACGAGGTCGCCGACCTGGCCGAGGCGTTGAACGGATTGGCCGCCGCGCTGGCCACCAGCGAGGGCCGGCAGCGGGAGTTCCTGCTCTCCGTCTCGCACGAACTGCGGACCCCGTTGACCGCGATCCGGGGGTACGCCGAGGCGCTGGCCGACGGGGTGATCGACGCGGACGGCACAGCCGACACCGGCCGGACGGTGCTGGCCGAGGCCCGGCACCTGGACCGGCTGATCGGGGATCTGCTGGCGCTGGCCCGACTGGAGGCCGCCGACTTCCCGCTCGAACCGGTGCCGGTGGACCTGGTCCGGTTGGCCGTCGACGCCGAGCCCACCTGGTCGGGCCGGTGCGCGGCGGTGGGAGTGCCGTTCCGGGTGGAGACGCCCGACGGGCCGGTGCCCGCGTACACCGATCCGGGACGGATCCGGCAGGTGGTGGACGGGCTGCTGGAGAACGCGCTGCGGGTCGTACCCCCGGGGGCGCCGGTGGTGCTCGCGGTCCGGGCGGCCGGCGCGGACCCGGCCGCGGGCGGCGTGCTGGAGGTCCGTGACGGCGGGCCCGGCTTCACCGACGACGACCTGGCGGTGGCGTTCGAGCGGGGTGCGCTGCACCAGCGGTACCGGGGGGTGCGCAAGGTGGGCAGCGGGTTGGGGCTGGCGCTGGCCACCGGGCTGGTCCGCCGGCTCGGCGGGGAGATCGTGGCGGGCCACGCGCCGGAGGGCGGGGCGGCCTTCACGGTCCGGCTGCCCGGCGATCCTTACCGGACCCGAACATCGGCCTGACGCTTCGCTCGTGGTCGCGGTGCAGGCTGGGATCTCCACGGACGAGAGGGAGAGCCATGCCACGTTGGGGATTCGCCACCACCACGTCGTTGCTCGCGGCGGTCGCACTCGGTGTCAGCGGCTGCGGTGCGGCCGAGGTGGCCAGCCAGCCCGCCCGGGAGGCGACCGTCGAGGTCGCCGCGGCGCTGGGCGTGGAGGGCCAGGCGCTGGCCGCGATGGGCTTCGACGCCGACGACCTGGACGTGCAGACCGTCGCCGCACCGGCCACCCCGGCACCCGAGGGATCGGCCACGCCCGGTGCCTCCCCCAGCGCGGAGGAGAAGGCGCGCCAGAAGCGCGGCGAGGAGTGGCGCAAGCGCCGCCAGGCGCGCGTGCAACTGCGCAAGAACACCCTGCACGGCGAGGCGGTGGTGAAGACCAAGGACGGCGGTACGCAGACCGTCGCCGTGCAGCGCGGCGAGGTGACCGCCATCGACGGTGACTCGATGACCGTGAAGTCCACCGACGGCTTCACCATGACGTGGACCTTCGGTGACGACCTGCGGGTCGTCGAGCGGCGTGCCACCGTGCAGCCGGGTGAGGTGAAGGTCGGCGCGACGCTCGGCGTCGCGGGCGCGAAGGACGGCGACAAGGGCGTGGCCCGGCTGATCCTCATCCCTCCCACCAAGTAAGAGGAAGGGGCCCCTCGACGAGGGGCCCCTCCTTGCTGCGGTCGGTCAGTAGACGCGGGAGCCGATGAAGTCGTCGTGACCGTAGCCGACGGGGTTGGCGGCGGTCCGGGACTCGAACGACCACTGCTGCCGCGCGCTGGTGGAGCAGCCGGCCAACCGCAGTCGGGGGCTGCCCAGCCACGGGTTGTCGAACGCCACGCAGAGGTTGCTGGCGGCGGCCGGCCTGAGCTGGTTGCCGGCGAAGACGAACTGCTGGGCGGGGCTGCCGTTGCAGTCGTAGATGTTGACCGCCGTGCCGGAGGTCATCGACCCGTTCGCGACGTCGAGGCACCGGTCGTGGGACAGCTCCGAGTGCAGCGACCGTCGGGCCGGGTCGTACCAGAAGCCCTGGTTACGCCCGCCGTGGCAGCTGTACGGCTGCTGCACGGTGCCGTTGCGGGAGTCGTAGCCCTTGCCGTCGACGCAGGTGCCGGTGGCCAGGTTCCGCAACTGCTTGAACTCCAGCAGGCCCGGGTAGAGCACCCCGCCGCCGGTGCTGGCCGGGTCGACGCAGCTGGCCCGCTCCTGCCCCGAGGTCCAGAACTGCGTGATGCACTGGGCGAACATGCCGTGCCCGCGGGCGTTGGGGTGGAACGACTGTCGGGCCGCGTTCTCGTCCCAGACGCCGATCTCGATGTAGAGGCCGCGGACGGAGGTGTTGTCGGTGCACACCTCGTGGCCGTGGAAGAGCCGGCTGGCGTCCAGGTAGCGGGTGCCGGTCTGGGTGGCCGCGGCGCGCAGCGCCGACTCGAACATCGGCACCGCCTTGTTGCGGGCGAACGCCGCGTCGGCCAGGTAGAGCAGGCAGCCGCCGGAGTACCAGCCGGGGAAGTTCGGGTTGTCCTCCACGTCCGGGCTGCCCGGGCTCGGGTACGACATGAGCACCAGCTCGTAGTCCGATCGCAGGTAGCCGGCGTTGGTCATGGTCTGCCGGATGTCGGTGAGCGCGTCGACCACGGCCTGGCGACTGCCGTCGGTGCGGACCGTCCACTGGTCGGTGTAGCGCGGGTAGCAGGGGCCCTGGAAGAAGACCCGGCTGATGGCGCAGTCGGTGGCGACCGGGCCGAACTGGATGGTGCCGTCGCCGTTCGCGCCGACCACCACCCAGATCAGCTTCACGTGCGTGTTGCGCGCCTTGATCCCCAGGTGGTCGCCCTGGTTCAGCTCGTTGTGCTGGGTGGGGCCACCGGCGATCAGGTTCCACGGGGTGGCGCCGGAGCAGGCCAGGTTGTACTGCGCGTCCGACGGGATGCCGGTGCGGAACACCGCCTGGTCGTACGAGCGGTCGCACCAGTTGCCGGGCTGGTGGGTGCCGGGAACGTAGTTGCCGACGCCCTCACCGGAGATCTCGCTGTCACCCATGGTGATCAGCGCGGTGCGGCGTTGCTCGATCGGGCGGATGGCCGGGCTGCCGTAGAGGGCGGTCGCCTCGGCGGCCCGGATGGCCTCCAGGTTGGCGGGCAGTGGTTGGACGGTCGGTCGGTCGGCGGCGGTGGCGGGGGAGGCCGGTCCGGCGAGCATCGGCAGGACGAGAGCGGCGACGGCGACGGCGACGGTGAGTGCCCGTCGTCGGGTCGCGCGTTCGGGCCTGGCGGGGGTTGCAGGCATCGACGCACTCCTTTCGGCTCAATCGCGGGACGTCGATTGAGTTACCAGACGGTAACGTGCGGATCAACGGATGTGAATGTGCTTCGGATCCTTGCGCGCGGGATGCAGAACCGCCCGGATCGGACGATCCGGGCGGCGGGGGTGGTGGTGGTGGTGGTGGTGGGCTCCGCGGCGTCAGCGGCTCGGTGGCAGCGCGTACCCGACGTAACCGCGGAACTCCAGTCGCCAGCCGGCCGGAACCAGCTTGGCGCACGCGGGCTGGCTGCCGGTGCAGACGATCGCCTCCACCGAGGCGGGGTCCGCCGGCGGTCGCTCCGGCAGCACCGACTGCAACGCCACCAGCTCCGGCGAGCGGCCGTCCGGGTGCCGCAGCAGCAGCCACCACGGGTACTCCCAGTTGTCGTTCTGCTGCACCAGCCCGATGCGGTGGGCGCCGCTGTCCCCGACCGCCGCCGCGGCCCAACGGAACTCGTCGGCCCACTGGGGACGACGCAGGAACCGGGTGTCCCAGTCGGAGGTGGTGAAGACCGAGCCGGCACCGACCAGCCGGCGCGGGAAGCCGTACGACAGCGCGAGCACCCCGGCCAGTGCCGAGGTGGCCAGCACGGTGACCGCCGCCAGCGTGGCCACCGACCGCCGCCCACGGCCGGTTCCGGGCCCGTCCGCCGGGACGGGGGCGTGGCGGCGGAAGAGCGCGTCCAGCCAGAGCCCGGCCAGCGGCACGGCGAGGACCAGGGCGTAGAGCAGCAGCCGGTTCCCCCACGGCTGCCACTTGATCATCGAGGTGTGCAGCAGCACGGTGACCAGCACCACCAGCGCGTACGCGCGCAGCGGCCCCGCCTGCCCGGGGTCGACCCGGCGCGGCCGGGCGAGCGCCACCACCGCGCCGATCAGTGCCAGCGCCCCGGCGAGCGGGAACGCCGCCCGGTCCTCGTCGGGATACCAGGCGGGCTCCGGAAAGATCTCCCGACCGAAGGTGATCGCTCGGTCCTGCGGGTCGACCCCGATCGCGTCCGCACCGCCGATGATCGCCTCGGCGCCGGCGCGGCGGAGCGGTGCCAACGGCGTGTCGAACGCCGTGTGCCCGATCCGCAGCGCGTTGACCAGGATCGACGGCGGATCGTGCCGTTCCATCGGGATCGACTCGCGCAGTCGGGGCGGCCCCAGCGGGTGCCCGAACTCGGCGGTCACCCGGGCCAGGAACGGGCCGACCACCACGGCCGCGACCAGCAGGATCAGCACCGAACCGCCGACCGTACGGGCCAGACCGCCAGTCGGCCGGCGGGCGGCCGGCGTGCCACGCGGCGTGTCGGTCAGGGCCAGTCGTAGCTGGGCCAACCCCCAGAGCACCAGCAGCGGGCCGACCGCGATCAGCCCGCTGGTCTTGGTCACCGCGGTCAAACCGGTGGCAGCGCCCAGCCCCAGCAGGGTGCCCCAGCCGGTCCGCCGGCGCAGCCCGTCCAGCACCAACGTCGCCGCGCAGGCCACCCACGCCGCGCAGACCAGGTCGGTCTGCGTGCTCGTCGCCTGCAGCACCACCATCGGCGTGCTGGCCACCACGAACGCCGTGATCAACTGTGCCCGCCGGCCGCCGCCGAGCTGCGCGGTGATCCGGGCGGCCACCAGCAGGCAGAGCACCCCGGCCGCCCACTGCACCAGGTTGTGCAGCTGGTCCCCGCCGGTGAGCAGCCGCAGGTGCAGCAGCAGATACTCGGCTCCGGGCGGGATGGTCACCTGCCGGTGGATGGCGGTGGGCCAGAAGTCCAGGTCGCCCTGCGCCACCCAGTGCTCCACCTTGGGCAGGTGGTACGTCTGCGAGTCGAAGTTGTTCGGCTCGGCCAGCAGCGCGACCAGCAGCTCCAGCAGGACCAGCCCGCCGACCGTGCCGGCGAGCAGCCGTTCGCCGCGACCCGCCGTACGCCAGGCGTCGGCCGCTCTGACGAGCAGGCCGGCGCGGACCGGCGCGGGGTCGTGCCCGCCCCCGGCACCGTCGGCGGTCGGGGCGGCCGGTTCCAGGCCGGTTCCGGCGGGCACCCCGGCGCCGACCGGCACCGGGCGCGGCGCCGCGGCCGGCGGCTGTGTGGGCCGCGCCCTCCGACGCCACCGCAGCCTCGCTGCCGTGGCCGCGCCGGCCAGGAAGAGCAGCCAGGCGGCGACGAACGCCGGTCGGGTCAGGGCGTGCAGCGCGCCGAGCACCTCGACGACGAGCACCGCGTACACGCCGGTGAGCAGGGCGGAACGCACCACGGCGAGCCGCAACGGCGCCACGGCGCCGACCGGCCTCGTCGCGACGGTGAGCAGGAGCACCGCGGCGGCGGGCACCACCGCGAGCAGAGAGCCGGCAGCCGACATGGCGGGAAGTAAACACCATCGCGCTGGACCCGCCACGCCGGCCGCCCGACGGTGCGGCACGCGTCGGGCTGACCAGCCAGGCTAGGCTATGCCCGACGTGTTGTCGCCACCGTGGAGATTCCCGTGAAGCTCTCGATCCTCATGCCGGTCTACAACGAGGAAGATCGCATCGCGGATGCCCTCAAGCAGGCATTGGCGGTGGACTATCCGTGCGAGATCGAGCTCGTGGTGGTCGACGACGGCAGCCGTGACGGCACCGGCGAAATCCTCGGTCGCGCCGACGACGCCCGCCTGCGGGTCATCACCCACCAGCGCAACGCCGGCAAGGGTGCGGCCATCAAGACGGCGGTCGACAGCGCCGAGGGCGACTACATGGTCATCCTCGACGCCGACCTGGAGTACGACCCGCAGGACATCCCCAAGCTGCTCGACCCGGTGCTCGACGGGCGGGCCACGGTGGTCTACGGCAATCGCACCTTCGGCAGCCACAGCGCCTACAGCTTCTGGTACGTGATGGGCAACAAGGGCGTCACGATGGCGGCCAACGTCCTGTTCAACTCGTACATCGGCGACCTGGAGACCTGCTTCAAGCTGATGCCGGTGGCGCTCTACCGGTCGCTGGAAGTGCGCTCGCGTGGCTTCGGCATGGAGGCCGAGGTGACCGGCAAGCTGCTGCGCCGCCGCATCCGCCCGTACGAGGTGCCGATCAGTTACCGCGCGCGTGGCCGGGAAGAGGGCAAGAAGATCACCTGGAAGGACGGCGTCGAGGCGATCTGGATCCTCGGCCGGGAGCGCGCACGCCGTCGTCCCGTCCCGTCCGCCCGCTGACGACGGTCCTCGCGCCAGCCGGATAGCCTATGAGTTGAAGTCGACTTCAACTCAAGGACCCGGTGATGCAGGAATCCCTGACGATCGGCGAGCTGTCCGTCCGCTCCGGCGTCGCGCCGTCGGCGCTGCGCTACTACGAGCGACTCGGTCTGATCCGCGCCGACCGCACCGGCGGCAACCAGCGCCGGTACGCCCGCGCCGAACTGCGGCGGGTCGCCTTCATCCGGATCTCCCAGCAGGTCGGCGTCTCCCTGGACGAGATCCGTGAGGCACTGGAATCGCTGCCCGACGCCCGCACCCCCAGCCCTCAGGACTGGGCGCGGCTCTCCGCCAGTTGGCGGGGCCGGCTGGACGAGAAGATCCGGTTGCTCAGCAAGCTCCGCGACGACCTCGACGGCTGTATCGGCTGCGGCTGCCTGTCCATGCAGCGCTGCACCCTCTACAACCCGGGGGACGCTCTGGCCGGCGAGGGCCCCGGTGCCCGCCTGATGCTGCCCCGGCCGGCGGCCGACGAGGTCGCCTGACCTCGCCCACCCGCGTCACCCGACGGTGAGCAGCACCTTGCCGAGGTGGTCGCTCGACTCGACCAGCCGGTGCGCCTCCGCCGCCTCGCTCATCGGCAGCCGCCGGTCCACCACCGGTTGGATCATGCCGGCCTCCACCAACGGCCACACCTCGTCCCGTACGCCCCGGACGATCTCCGCCTTCTCCGCCAGCGGCCGGGCGCGCAGCGAGGTCGCCGCCACGGTGGCCCGCTTGGTCAACAACGCCCCGAGGTTCAGCTCGGCCTTGCGACCACCCTGCAACCCGATCACCATGAGCCGGCCGCCGGTGGCCAGCGCGTCGACGTTCCGGCCCAGGTAGGAGGCGCCCATGATGTCGAGGATGACGTCGGCGCCGTGGCCACCGGTGACCCGCCTGACCTCCTCGACGAAGTCCTCCTCGCGGTAGTCGATCGTGTGCGCGGCGCCCAACTCGCGTAGCCGGGGGTGCTTGGCGGCCCGAGCGGTTGCCAGGACCGTGGCGCCGAGGGCAGCGCCGAGCTGGATCGCGAAGGTGCCGATCCCGCTGCCTCCGCCGTGCACCAGCAGCGTGTCACCCGAGCCGAGCCGGCCCAGCCGGACCACGTTCGACCAGACCGTGCACGCCACCTCCGGCAGCGCGGCGGCATCGACCGGGTCGCAGGCCGGCACCGGCAGCAGCTGCCCGGCGGGCACGGCGACCTTCTCGGCGTACCCTCCGCCGGCCAGCAGCGCGCAGACCTGCTGCCCGACGGCCCACTCGGCCACCTCCGGGCCGACCGCGCTGATCACCCCGGAGCACTCCAACCCGAGGTATTCGGGCGCGCCCTGCGGCGGCGGGTAGTGGCCCTGCCGTTGCAGAAGGTCGGCACGGTTGACCCCGGCGGCCCGTACGTCGACGATCACCTCGTCCGGGCCGGGCTCCGGGTCGGGCACCTCGGCCCAGACCAGCGCTTCGGGTCCACCGGGCTGCGGAACGGTGATGGCTCGCATGGGCTCAGTCTTACCCGATGCCGCCGAGGGCCGCAGGCGCACCCCGTTCGCCGCGACGACCACTGTGGAGGGCCGGACCGGCATGATCGGCCTGATCGGGGAGGGACACCGGGCCGCCGGCCGAGTGCCGTGGCAGACTATGCACGGCCGTTCACCCACGGGTGGCGGCCCAGGAGGGTTCGCCTAGTGGCCGATGGCGCTGGTCTTGAAAACCGGTAAGGGGGCAACCTCTTCGTGGGTTCGAATCCCACACCCTCCGCTCCTTCACCCGGCAGTCAGGTCGTCTGGGTCTCGCCTGCGTCTGGACACCGCCTCGTAGCCGACGAGAATGGCGAGGAACGCCGTGAGCAGGCCGAGAGCGACCAGACCGGGCAGAAAGCGGCCGGCGGGAAGCAACAGCAGCGCCGCAGCGGGGGCGACGAGTTGTCCCGGTGTGACGGACCGGACGCTGAGACTCAGGAAGACCGCCCGGCCCGCGAGGTACAGGGCGGTCCCACCGAAGAGCGCGACGGTCGGGGTCCAGTCCAGGCGCAGCCCGGCGGTGTCGTGGGACTGCTCGTGCGCCAGGCGGGCGAGCACCTGCTCGACTCCCAACGCCACGTAGATGGTTCCGGCGACCAGCGGAAAGTGGGCGATGCTGTAGGCGTTGGCGGCCAGCCGGCCGCGTCGTGGCCCGGACTCCGCCCTCAGCACCTTGCCGGCGGTCGCCGCGCTGTCGGAGTACAACCGGTACAGGCACACGGTGACGGTGAGGGTGAGTAGTGCGGCCAGCAGGATCGGTCGACGGGTCATCTCCACACCGACCCCGGCGCCGACCGAGACCAGAGACTCGCCGAGCGCGATGATCAGCACGAGGCTGTGGCGCTCCGTGAAGTGGTCCGGACTGCGTACCGGCCAGCCGCTCAGGACGGAGGCGACCACTCCGCCGGCCAGGTCGACGGCGAGCGCCGCCGTCCAGAGCAGGACCTGCGCGGTGCCGCCGAACACGGCACCGAGGACGAGCGGGACCCAGGCCAGCGCGGTCGAGAGAGTGTAGAGGCGAATGGTCCTGCGCAGGCGCAGGTTGCCCTCCGCAGCCCAGTAGTAGAGGGCCAGGTGGATCACCCGCACCACGATGTAGGCCAGGACCAGGATCAGCCGCGGCTCCACGGTTCCCTCGCCGGATTGCCAGACGTCGGGGATGACGAGGGCGGCGAGAAAGACGGCTGCCATGGCGAGGGTGGTCCCGGCGCGGATCAGCCCGACGTCGATGCGGGCGTAGTTTCCCAGCCAGGAGTAGACCAGCCAGGAGATCCACAGCAACAGCAGAACGACAAGCCCCTGGGTCAGGGTCATCGGCGTGGGCCGCGCGCTCATGAACTCGGTGACCCTGATGAGAGCGAAGACGAACACCAGGTCGAAGAAGATCTCGAACAGGGTCGTCCGGTGTGTCTCCGCCGTCACCACCGCCCGTGACCTGCCGATCCGCCCCATCAGCTCATCTTCACCGTTCGCCGTGTCGCGCCTGCGACGATCAACGGGACTCCGGGCGATGTTCCGGCGGTGGAGGCTGTCACTCCGGCGGGTCGGTGGACCGCCGGTTCTGCGCGATCTTCTCGTCGGCCAGCCGCTCGATCGCGCGCCGGCGCTCGTCGGCGACCGCCCGCTCGTCCGGCTTCCGCACAGCGGTGACCAGGGCGACCAGGAAGTCGCGCCACATGCCTGCCAAAGAATTCCCCTCGTGGAAGGTTGCGGATGACAACGCTAGTGCGGACGGCGTGATCGTGGACACCGGGTACTTCCGGTCGTCCGGCACCCTCCGACGGGGTATGAAGGGGCAGGAATCTCCGCACACCGGAAGGACGCGCTCCCGATGACACTGGAACGACCGATCGCCCCGGACCCGTACGAGCTGCTGCCGACGGTGCCCTCGTTCACCCTGACCAGTGACGACGTGCAGAACGGCGAGCCGATGGACGTCCGGCACGCACACGGCAGCACCGGTGGTGAGAACATCTCTCCGCAGCTGAGCTGGTCGGACTTCCCGGCCGAGACGAAGAGCTTCACCGTGACCTGCTACGACCCCGACGCACCGACCGGCAGCGGCTTCTGGCACTGGGTGCTGGTGAACGTGCCGGTCGACGTCACGCAGCTGCCCACCGGCGCTGGTGGCGCGGCGGGCACCGACCTGGGCGGGGCGTTCTCGGTCCGCAACGACTACGGCGAGCAGGGCTACGGCGGAGCGGCTCCGCCGGCCGGTGACCGTCCGCACCGGTACGTCTTCGCGGTGCACGCCCTGGACGTCGACCGCCTGGACGTGACGCCCGACGCCACCCCCGCGTACGTCGGCTTCAATCTGACGTTCCACACCCTGGCCCGAGCCGTCATCCGCCCCACCCACCAGATCAAGGCCTGACACCTCCTCGCCCACCGCGATCTTGCACTTACTGTTCCGACAGGCCCGGCAGACGGGTCGTGAGGGGCCGGAAGTGCAAGATCGCGGGGTGAGGGGTGCGGGCCGGGTCAGGCGGGGACGCGGGCGACGGCGAAGACGGACTGGCCGAACGGCGGGCGGACGCGCTGCTCGGCGGCCTTGGTGGCGGGGAGTACGACGGTGTCGTACACCTTCACCATCGGACCCTCCTTCGGCATCAGCCGGAAGACCTTGGTGGCCATGAAGTAGCCGATGAGGCCCAGCGCGTTGGCGTAGTGGATCTTCTCGACGGTCAGCCCGGCCTCGGTCATCGCCGCCTGGAGGGTCTTCTTCGTGTAGCGGCGCACGTGACCGGTGGCGATGTCGGCCGGGCTCATCGCGAACTGGAACGCCGGCACGATGATGATCACCGCCCCGCCGGGCCGGACCAGGTCGCGCATGCTGCGCAGCGCGTCGACGTGGTCCTCGATGTGCTCCAGCACGTTGTACGAGACCGCCGCGCTGTAGTCGCCCCGGTCGTTGTGCGGCAGGAGCATCTCCCGGACGTCGATGTTGGGCTGGTCGGCGAGGCGCTCCTTGAGCTGCACCAACCGGTCCGGATCGGCCTCCGTGGCGGTGAACCGGGGCAGCCGCCGCGACCATTCCAGTGCGTAGTCACCGAGACCGCTGCCGATCTCGATCGGGTCGTCACCGAGGTACGGCACCGCCAGTTCGACGAACCAGCGGCGGTGGTTGACAGCGGTTGCCAGGCCCTCCAGAACCTCGGACTGGACGCGCTGATCCCCAGTGATTTCTGCCATGCGTCGATTCCTCACGATATGAACTCGACCCGTGCCTGGACCGACAGAGTGAATCATCCGCTGGGACGGCAGAAGAATCGGGGCAGCGGGGTAGCCGAATTGCGGTCGGGGGTGGGCACGTGATCGGCGGTCGGCGAACCCGGCACATAGTACGGCAGTACCCCGAAACATGTCACGGCGCCGCCATACGCTGACTACCCTATGAATTGTCATGACTACTCCTGAACCGGACGCGCCCGGCGACGGCCCGGCCACGGCGACGCCGGTGGAGGGGGCCGGCGGCGTACGCCTACGCCGCAACGGAAAGTGGGCGGATCTGCCCGCCCTGCTGAGCTTTGTGGTGCTCGGCTTCTGGGTCACCGGGCGGCTCTGGCTGGAGCCGGGCAGCGCGGTGCGGGACAACCGCACGGATCAATCGCAGTTCGAATGGATGATGGCGCACGGTGCACGGGTCATCACGCATTTCGCATACCCGTTCCATTCGGACCGGATGAACGTGCCGGACGGCGTCAATCTGATGGCTAATACGTCCGTATTATCCATTTCGCTGCCAATGACACCTGTCACCCTGCTGCTCGGGCCCCGCGCGGCATTCCTGCTGTTTCTGACCGCCGGAATGATTGCCACCGCCGTGGCCTGGTACTTCCTGCTCTCCCGCGTTCTGATCGGTTCTCGCGGGCCGGCCTGGCTGGGTGCCGGCTTCTGCGCCTTCGCGCCGGCCATGGTGTCGCACGCCAATGGGCACCCGAACATCGTGTCGCAGTTCGTGGTCCCACTGATCATCTGGCGCACCCTGCGGCTCGGTGAGCCGGGCCGGTGGCTGCGCAACGGGGTGCTCCTGGCGCTGGTGATCGTCTGGCAGGCGTTCCTCAACCTGGAGATCCTCCTGATGACGGCGATCGGGCTGGGCGTGATCGTCGGCGCGCTCGCCCTCGGCCGCCCCGCCCTGCGGTCGCAGACCCGGACCTTCCTCGCCGGCCTGGGCGTGGCCGCCGGAGTCGCCGGGCTGCTGCTGGCGTACCCCCTGTACGTCCAGTTCTTCGGGCCCGGCGCCTACGCCGGGCTGCCCCGCCTGATCCGCGGCTACTCCAGCGACCTCGCCTCGTTCGTGGCGTACTCCCGAGAATCACTCGCCGGCAACGCGCGGACGGCGGCAAACCTGGCCAAGAACCCGACCGAGGAGAACAGCTTCTTCGGCTGGTCCCTGCTGGTGCTGGTGGTCGCCCTGGTGTGGTGGATGCGGCGCTCGGTCGTGGTGCTCGCGCTGGCCGCCCTCGGGCTGCTCTTCGCGGTGCTCTCGCTCGGCCGGGAGGTCGACCTCGCCGGCCGCGACACCGGTGTGCCGGGGCCCTGGGCGGTGCTGGAGAACCTGCCGATCCTGCACTCGGTGGTGCCGACCCGGTGGGCGTTGGCGATCACCCCGATCATCGGGCTGCTGCTCGCCTACGGCGCCGAGCGCGCCCGTGAGGTGGCACGGTCGGCACCGACCGCCCGGCGGCAGATCCACTTCGCCACCGCCACCGTGCTCACCATGGCCCTGCTGCCGATCCTGCCCACCCCGCTTCCCGTGGCCCGCCTCGACCCGGTTCCCGCCTTCGTGACCGGTGGGGCCTGGCGGCCGTACGTGGCTGGTGGGCGCAGCGTGGTCACGCTGCCGCTGCCGGACACCAACTACGCCGAACCGCTGCGGTGGTCGGCGGCGACCCGGCTGGACATGCCGCTGGCCCGGGGCTACTTCCTCGGCCCGGACACCCGGCCCAGAGCGGAGGCGCCGCGGATCGCGCTGTTCGGCGCACCGCCCCGTCCCACCAGCAGCTTCTTCGCCACCATCCGGCGCACCGGTGCCGTGCCGCCGATCACCCCGCAGAGCCGCGTGAAGGCGGTCGACGACCTGCGCTACTGGCGGGCGGGCGTGGTGATTCTCGGCCCGCACGAGCACGAGGCGGCGCTGCGGCGGGGGATGACCGAGCTGACGGGGATCCGGCCGGTCTTCACCGGCGGAGTGTGGGTGTGGGACGTCCGGTCGTTGACCGACTGAGCGGGGCTCAGCCCTGGCGGACGCAGCAGCCCTGGCAGACCTTCGGGCTGGGCAGGGTGAAGGCGAGACAGCAGGTACGCCGCTGCACGCTCGGCTCACCGGTCGGGCCCGGCACCAGCTCGACCAGGTCCGCCAGATCGAGCGCACCGAGCAGGGTGTCGATGGTCTGCACCGTGGAGCCGGGCAGCCCGTCCGCGGCGCGGAGGATGCCGTGCGAGATGCCGGAGGCGACCGAGCCGAGCAGCGTCCGCGTGCCCACGCGGACCTCCGTCTGGATCGCCGCGATGAGCGGTGCCAGGTGGGCGTCGAGCAGCGAGGCGCGCAGCACGGCCAGCAGCTCCGCCTCGCCGGCGACGACCCGTACCTCCGGGTGGCCGGCGAGCGCCAGCGGGTCGCTCGGCAGCACCGCCACGGTGGTGCTGCGGCGTAGGCCCAGGGTGAGCAGCGGCCGGTGGTCCTCGAAGTGGATCAGCACGTCGGACGGGTCGAGCAGCGGCACCCGCCGGGCCGAGGCCCAGCCGAGCACCACCGGCAGCGCCGTCCAGTAGCTGTACGACTTCCAGGCCAGCGCGGCGCAGGCGTGCGGCGTGCCGCCCCAGCGCAGGGTGGCAGCGTGCAGCAGCTCCGGCAGCCGGCTGCCGTCGATCAGGGTGGTGGCGGGCGCCCAGCCGAACTCGTCGTCGACCAGCAGGCCCCGCGCGAGGCCGGGCAGGTCGTCGGTGCCGAACATGGCGCGCAGCGCCGCGGTGACGGGGGCGAGCGGCGTGGCGGACACGTCCCGCCTCGGCATCACCGCTGTCACCGTGTCATCCCCCGTCTGCGTGACCGAGGAGCTGACCTCGGCGGACGACCGTGCGTCCTGAGCTAAGGCTAGCCTAACCACGCCCGCAGGTCTAAGGGAAGCCTCACCTCAGTCTGATCGGGAGCTCCAGGTCACTGCCGCTCCCGGTGGAGCAGGCTCCGCGCCCCGGCGTACTACCCCGCTTCTGCCCGGGGAAACGCCGGCGCAGCATCGATGAACATCGGTGGATTGTCAAGCGATGTGTCGGCAAGGTGCCATATGCGTGTGCGCGCCGGCACGGAACGTGAAACTGATACTCCCGGCCACGAGGAAGCCGATGACGACAACACCCCTCGAACGGGCTGCCGATTCCTTCGCGGCCGAACTCGCCCGCCAGCGGACCGGGCGGGGGTTGTCCAAGAAGCAGTTGGCCATCCTGATGGGGTTCGACCCGTCCTACGTCAGCCACGTCGAGGGGCGCCGGCACCGCCCGACCGAGGACTTCGCCCGCCGTGCCGAGGCCGTCCTGGAGGCCAGCGGCGCGATCTGGCAGCGCTTCCGGGAGTACGACGAGCTGCGCCACGCGCGCCCCGCTCAGACGCACCGCGAGCCGCACCTGCCCGGCCAGTGGCTGCCACCGGGCACCGGCCTCGTCGTCGAACGGGAGCTGGCCACCCTCACCCACACCGAGGACGCCTACCGGTGCGTCATCCACCGCGAGCTGTACAACGCCGGCACCGAGCCGGTCACCCGCTACCTGGTCCGGGTAGCCGTCGACCGCTACCCGAACGACCCCGGCCGCTCCAACCGGCACCACCGGGAGCACCCGCTGACCTTCGCCGAGCTGCAACTGCAGGCCCGCCGGGTCGACGGCGGCGGCGACCCGGAGGCGATGCACTGGCGGGCCAAACACGACCGGGACGCGTTCAAGGAGATCTGGCTGCTCTTCGAGAACGGTGAGCGGCGGTTCCCGCTCTACCCGGGCGACCGGGCCACCATCGAGTACGCGTACAGCGTCGGGCAGGAGAAGTGGGGTCCCTGGTTCCAGCGGGCGGTCCGCCTACCCACCCAGCGGCTCGCCGTACGCCTGGACCTGCCGGCGGCGCTCGACCCGCAGGTCTGGGGCGTGGAGACCTCGCTCTCGGCGGAGGAGGGCCCCCTGCGGACGGCGCCGCAGCGACGCGACGAGGGCGACCGGGCGATCTTCGACTGGCACACCGACGACCCGCCGCTGAACGCCCGCTACCGCATGCAGTGGCGTTTCCGCGCCCGACCGGAGACCGACCCGGACGTCGGCCCCGGCGGCGCCCGCGTCCGGCCCAGCGACCGGATGCGCGGCATCGGCATCGTGCAGCGCGGCGACGACCTGCTCCGCCAGCGCTGCCGCCCGTTCGACCTGCCCGGCGAGGAAACGGTGGCCCGGGACGTGGTCGACCGGCTCAGCACGGCCCTGGCCCGGCTGGACGAGCTGCACCCGTTCAGCAAGGGGGTCGGCATCGCCGCCCCGCAGCTCGGCATCGGTCGGGCGGTGGCCGTGGTCCGGCCACCCGACCGTTCGGCGGAGCCTGTCGTGCTGCTCAACCCCCGGGTGGTCGACGCCTCACCGGACAGCGACGAGCAGTACGAGGGCTGCCTCTCCTACTTCGACCACCGCGGTCTGGTGCCCCGGCCGCTGCGACTGGACGTGGAGCACGCCCAGTGGGACGGCAGCCGGGTCATCACCTCGTTCGAGTTCGGCATGGCCCGACTGGTCGCGCACGAGATCGACCACCTTGAGGGCCGGCTCTACGTCGACCGGATGGCGCCCGGCGTGCCGCTGGTGCCGGTGGAGGAGTACCGCGAGACCGGGCACCCCTGGCGCTACTGACGCCGAGGGACCGGGGCGCGTGCCCCAGGGGGCAGGGGCACGCGCCCCGGTGTGGGGGGAGGAACGACTAGAGGTCACCGAAGGTGTCGTACCGGATGTGCGGCGGTGGCACCTCGTCGGCGGCCAGCACCCGCAGCGTGGACCGGACCATCTGGGCCGAGCCGGAGACGTAGCAGTCGTGCGTGGTCCACGGGCCGTACCGGGCCACCACGTCCGGGATGTCACCCAGCTCGCCGTCGAAGTCCGGCTCCTCGCTGCACGCCGCCGTGACGGACAACCACGGATGTACGGCGACCAGCTCCTGCAACCCGGCCAGGCCGTACAGGTCCGCCGCCTGCCGGGCGCCGTAGAAGACGTGCACCCACCGGGTCCGGTTGTACGAGGCCAACTCCTCCACCAGAGCCTTGATCGGTGCCAACCCGACCCCACCGGCCACGCAGAGGATGTCCCGCTCGGAGGAGCGGTCGAGGGTCATCGACCCCATCGGCGCGGCCAGCCGCAGCAGGTCACCAGGGCGCACCCGCCGGACCAGCGCGCCGGACACCCAGCCGGCCCCGGGTGCCCGCACGTGGAACTCCAGCACGTTGTCGTCGTTCGGGGCGTTCGCCACCGAGTACGTCCGCCACACCCGAGGGTGGTGGCGGGGCACCTCCAGGCTGACGTACTGGCCGGCACGCCAGGGCAGTGGATGCTGCAACGCCCGGCAGGTCAGCACGGCGGTGTCCGGGCCGTACCGCTCGTGGGTCAGCACCTCGGCGTGCCAGAACGGCGGGTTGTCGTCGTCCGCCGCCCCGGCCACCATCTTCGCGGCGATCGCCGCGTAGGCGTCCCGCCACGCCTGGTCGTACTCCAGGTTCCAGCCGTCACCGGCGGTGCTGCGCAGTGCGTCCAGCAGCGCGACGCCCATCGTCGCGTAGTGCTGCTCGTCGACGTGGTACTTGCGGTGGTCGCGACCCAGCGCCCGGAGGAACTCGTCGAAGCTCTCCGGGTCGTCCACGGTGTGGATCGCCGTGATGATCGCTTCCAGCAGGCGGTCGCCCTGGCCGGTCATCTGCACCGGGAAGAGCTGCCGCAGGGCGGGGTCGAGCAGGAACAGCCGGGCGTAGAAGTGGCCGCTCAGCCGGTCCCGGTGCTCCTCGACCAGGGTCCAGCTCTCCTTCAACAAACGCGCGACGTCGTCCACGGGGCGCTCCCTTCTCCAGACGGCAGCGGATCGGGCGCCCATAGAATCTCCACGGAGAGTGCCCACCGGTCGCACAGAATGTGCGATCGGTTCATGCCGCCCGATCGGCCGTGCCACCGGCGTCGCCCGTCGGGCAGAGTGGTGCGGTGACCGTTGAGCTGACCCGCCCGGTGTCCCGCCGGCTGCTGGGGACCGAGACGCTGCTGGTCCTCGGCCTCTCCCTCGGCCAGTCCGCGGTCTACGCGGTGGTCTCGATCATCGCGAAGCTGACCGCTGACGGTCCGCTCTCCAAGCAGACCGCAGCGCTCAACACCTCGGCGTCGGCCCGCCCCTGGCTGGACCTGACGTACCAGCTGCTCGGCATCGCCTTCGCGCTGCTGCCGGTGCTGCTCGCCGTACACCTGCTCAGCCGCGACCCCGGCGACCCGGCGCGGGCCCTCGGCCTGGACGCCCGGCGGCCCGGTCAGGACCTGGCCCGCGGTGCCGGCCTGGCCGCGCTGATCGGCCTGCCCGGGCTGGCCCTGTTCTGGGTGGCGGCCCAGCTCGGCGTCAACGCCACGCTGGTGCCGGCCTCGCTGCCCGACGTCTGGTGGGCGGTGCCGGTGCTGATCCTCGCCGCCGTGCAGAACGCCGTGCTGGAGGAGGTGATCGTGGTCGGCTACCTGGTCACCCGGCTGCGCCAGCTCCACTGGAGGCTCGCCACGATCATCGCGGCCAGCGCCCTGCTTCGCGGCTCATACCACCTCTACCAGGGCTTCGGCGCGTTCGTCGGCAACGCGGTGATGGGCGTCGTGTTCAGCCTCTTCTACCTGCGCACCCGGCGGGTGATGCCGCTGGTCATCGCGCACACCCTGCTCGACGTGGTCGCCTTCGTCGGGTACGCGCTGCTGCCGAAGGAGTGGTTCGACTGGCTCTGACCGGTCAGCCGGCCGCCGGCTCGGCCGGGCTCCGCCGGTAGACGGCCACCGCCCGCGCCGCCAGCCGGTCGGCCGCCGCCGCGTCACCGAGCGCCGCGGCGAGCACCGCCGCCCCCGGCAACAGCCGGGACGCCAGCCGCAACGCCAACCAGCCGCCGGCCTGCGCCGTCAACGGTGCGGCCAGCCGCCACGCCGCCTCCGCCGCCCGCGCCCACGTCCCGTCGGCCGGGTCGTCCGCGACCTGCGCGGCAGCCAACGCGTCACGCGCGCTCGCCACATCCGGATGCACCTGGGTGAGCACCAGCAACTCGGCCGCCCGGTCCGGATGCGCCGGATCCCGGCCGTACGCCGCCGCCAGGTGCAGCACCAGGTTCGCGTGGGTCCAGAGCACCGAGGCCAGCTCGGCCACCGGCGCGAAGAGCCCCGCCAGCGCGGCGGCTCCCCCGCCCGCGCCCGCCGAACGGACGAACCGCCGGGTCGCCAGCCGGGCCAGGCCGTCGGCCGGAGCGTCCGGGTATCGGGCACGGAGCCGCTCGGCCCAGTCGGCCGCACCGGGGCCGAGCGACCGCACGGCGGCGAGGGCCAGCAGCTCCGGGGCGAAGCCGGGGTGGTCGAGCAGTCGCGCGGTGACCGCCCGCAGCTCCGATTCGGGGGTACGCGCCAGAGCCGGCGCGGTGTCCCGCCGGTCCGGGACGGCTGGCTGTTCCGCCGGTTGGGCGGGAGTCTGGGGCACGACTGCGGTCGAGGTCTGCTCGGGCGGGGTTTCCGGTGCGGGGGCGGGGACCGCCTTCTTCGGCGCGGTCTTCCGGGCGGACGCCGCTCGCTTGGTCGGGCTCGCGGTGCGCTTGGTGGGGGTCGCGGCCGAGGCCGCGGTGCGCTTGGTGGGGGTCGCCGTCGGGGCGGTCGGGGCCGCGTCGGCCGGCGGTGCTGTCGTGGCGGACGCCTCGGCCGACGCGCCGGCGGCCTTCCTCGCGACGGCCTTGCGAGCGGGAGTGGTCCGGCTCGCCCGGGTCTTCGGTGTCCGGTTCGCCGGCTGCTCCGAGCCGGCCTCGGGTGCCGGCCCGTTCGCCGGAGCCGCCGCTGAGCTGACCGGGCCGGTGGGCTCGGCACTGCCCGGCTGCTCGACGCCCGCCGCCGGCGCGTCCGGCCGCTCTGTGCCGGCTGCCGGTACATCTGGCTGATCGACCTCGGATCTGCCGCTCCCGGCCATTGGCGGGCGGACCGGCTGCCGGGGCAGCGGAAGGTCCGGGTCCGGAGGCTGGAAGAGCACCGCCGGCGCTGCCTTGGCGCGTCGAGCGCGCTGGCCGTTCGGGGTGACCGGGGTCACTGCCGCCCCGGACGCCGCCTCCTCCACGGACTGCTCGGTGATCTCCGCGGACTGCTCGGGGATCGGCGGCGTGAAGGTCGCCCGTGGTGGGCGCCGACGCGCACGGTCAGCAGGCTCTCGGCGGGTCGGCTCGCTCGGCGGCTGCTCCTGCATATCGATGGAGCGTAGTACCGATCACGCCGGCGCACAGCGGGAAAACACGGGAGCCGGCAGCCTCGGTGGGCGTACCCCGGAAGTCGTTTTGCCCCCGGCGGCTGGCGACCTGTATCCTCGGGCGCGGTGGTCTGCGGGCCACCAGGGAGACTTCGCCTAGTCTGGTCTATGGCGCCGCACTGCTAATGCGGTTGGGGTCTTAAAGCCCCTCCCGGGTTCGAATCCCGGAGTCTCCGCGCGAAAGCCGGGTGTGTACACTGGCTGAGCACCTGCGCCCGTAGCTCAATGGATAGAGCATCTGACTACGGATCAGAAGGTTAGGGGTTCGAGTCCCTTCGGGCGCACAGCAGATCAAGGGCCGTTTCGGGAAACCGGAGCGGCCCTCTCTCATGCTGGTACCTCGCGTCACCAGGTTATGTCTCGCGGATCTTGATGGCCCGGGGCGACGATCGATCGGACGTTCGCTCCCGTGTCGCCGGCTGCCCGTCCCATTCCGTCGATAGCATCCCCCGATGCCGACCGAGATTGTCTTCGAAACGCACTCGTGGAGCGAGGACAACGACCGGGGTCTTGCCAGCGGGTGGCTACCGGGCCAGTTGTCTTCCAGAGGACGAGCATTGGCAGCCGAGGTCGGCCAGCGCAGACGAAGTGACGGCATCGAGGCGGTGTTCGTCTCTGACCTGCGCCGGGCTGTGGAGACGGCCGACATAGCCTTCTCGGGAACCGCGATCCCCGTCCTGCACGATTGGCGCCTGCGGGAGTGTGACTACGGGGAGCGTAACGGCATGCCGTCCGCCGAGCTGCACGAGCGGCGCGGCCGGCACCTGGACCGTCCCTACCCAGGTGGTGAGAACTGGCGACAGGCCGTGCACCGGGTCGGGCGCTTTCTCGATGACCTGTCGCTGCGGTGGACGGGCCGGCGAATCCTGGTGATCGGGCACGTCGCCACCCGGTGGGGACTCGACCACTGGATAGACGGAGTCCGGCTGGAGGACCTGGTTGACGCCGACTTCGCCTGGCGTGAGGGCTGGGAGTACCGGATGACGGACCACCAGGATCCGCGAATCGGCCCCTAGTTCAGTCAGGCAGGTCGGCGATCCGGGTCGACAGTTCGCGCAGCAACGCGAGTTCGTCGGGACTCAGGTGATCGAGGAAGCGTGCGCGTACGGAGACGACATGGTGCGGGGCGGCCTCGTCCAGCACCCGGAAGCCTTCGTCGGTCAGGAGCAGGATGCAGCCTCGCGCGTCCTGTGGATCGGGCTCCTTGTCGATGAGTCCCCGGGCCTGCATGCGGGCTGCGTGATGGGACAGTCGGCTGCGCGACCACTCCATCTTGGCGGCGAGGTCCTTGAGCGCCCACCGCCGGTTCGGCTTCTCCGACAGCGTGCTCAGCACCTCGTAGTCAGCCGGTGACAGCCCTGAGTCGCGGGCCAGGTCCTGGCTGAGCCGTGCCGGCAGCGCTATCAGCAGGCGCCGAAAAGCGCGCCAGGCTTGTTCCTCGTCCTCGCTCAGCCAGGCAGTGTCCACGCGGTCACCCTACACCTCGTTGACACGTCATAGAAAGGTCAGTTAATGTCTGTGACATGTCATCGAACGCACCGAACGCATCGAACACGCCACTGCACGTCATGGTCATCGTCGCCAGCACCCGCCCCGGACGGCTGGGACCAGCGATCGCCGACTGGTTCGTCCAGGCGACCCTTCCGGCGGCTGCGGCGGGCGGGGTCACTCTCGACGTCGCGGACCTGGCCGACATGGGACTGCCGCTGCTCGACGAGCCCGAGCATCCCTCCAGCGGCATCTACGTTCACGAGCACACCCGCGCGTGGAGCCGGAGGGTGGCCGCGGCTGACGCCTTCGTGGTGGTGACACCCGAGTACAACTACGGCATGCCAGCGGCACTGAAGAACGCCTTCGACTTCCTCTACCACGAGTGGGCGTGGAAGCCGGTGGGGTTCGTCAGCTACGGCAACACCTCGGCCGGCACCCGATCGGTACAGATGACCAAGCAGGTCGTCACCACCTTGAAGATGATGCCCATCGGCGCCACCGTCGCCCTGCGCATCGCCGACAGCACCCACAACGGACAGGTCCTCCAGTCCGCGGGACTCGACGAAGCCGGTCGCAGAATGCTGCTTGAGCTGACCCGGGTGGCCTCGGCGATGCGGCCTCTGCGCACCGCACCCGACAGCGACCCCACCAGCGTGTCCGGGCCGGTCGAAGGACTGACGCTGACCACCGCGCAGCCCGGCGACCTGGCCGAGCTGCTCGTGCTCCAGCGGTGCTGCTGGGTGCAGGAGGCCCTCGCGAACGACACCCTCGACCTGCCGCCGCTGACGGAGACACTCGACGACCTGCGCGAATCGATGTCGACCTGGCAGCTGTGGTGCGTACGCCGACACGGACGCCTGGTCGCAGCGGTCCGAGCCCGGGCACGTGAGAGCGCCTGGCTGATCGGTCGCCTCATGGTGGCTCCCGACCAGGCCGGAAACGGCATCGGCTCCTGGCTCCTCGCGTACGCCGAAGAGCGGGCCCCCGAGGAAACCGAGCGCTACGAACTGTTCACCGGCCACCGCAGCACGCGCAACATCAAGTTGTACGAACGCGCCGGCTACGCCCTCACCTACGCTGACGGCATCCCGGACGGCAGCGTCCACCTCACCAAACAGCGGCAATCGACCGCCGGCGCCAGGTGACAGCGCGCAGGGGATCTCTGTAGTTCATCCCTGCGTGAGACAGCCCGCTCGTGGAGAATCCGCAGTCGTGGCCCTCTATTTCTTCTGCCGGTGTCGCAGGCATCTCCCTCCGCCCCCGAAGCCGGAGTGGCCGGGTCAACGGCTCTACTCCCAGCTGCGGAAGTGTCCCCGCTGTCTCCGCACGTGGCGCCTGAGCGTGGGCTTGTACGGTGAGGGCCCCTACCGCTGGGAGCGGCTGCAGGACAGCTCGGGTGGCGCCTCCAGCTCCTGAACTAGGAACGATCCCAGGTTGGGAAGGCGCGCAGGTGATCCCGCAGGGCGCGTGCCACGTGTGCCATGACGGCCTCCGCGTCCGGCTGGTTGATCGCCGGCACCCGGGATTCGGTGAGGACGGCGACGGCGAACGTCTGTCCGTCGGCGTGTTCGACGACGCCGACCTCGTGGCGCAGGTTGAGCAGGGTGCCGGTCTTGGAGGACCACCGGGAAGCGTCCGACGTGAAGTCTGGTGCGAGGCGGTGGCGCTGGAGGCTGTTCCCCATCAGGTCGCGCAGGCGTACGGCGGTGGCGGGATGGAGCGTGGATGGTCTCCAGATCCCCTGGAGCAGGTCGACGAAGGCTCGCGCTGATCCGGTGTTGGCGCGGCCGACGTCGAGTTGGGCGACTGGATGCCCGTGCCCTGCGGTCGCCGCGTCGATGGCGAGGGAGTGCGCCAGGTGGGCGTCCACCGGGCCGAGGCGTTCGGCCGGCGTCTCGGTGAGGTCGCGGATGAGATGGCGTACGGCTATGCCGTCGAATCCCAGCCGTCGCAGTTCGGCGGCGACCGCGTCGGGGGGTGTGAGGGCGAAGAGAGCGTCCGCGGCGAGTCCGTCGCTGACTGACGTGCTGAGGTAGAGCAGGTCCTCCACCGCGACGGTGGCCGGATGACGGAACCTGCTCAGGCCGGTTGGTCCCGGCGTGGTGATCCGGCCCGGTGCCACCTGGATGGGTGCCGCCGGGTCGAGTTCGCCGCGTGCCACGCGCTCCAGCGTGGCGACCGCCAGGGGCACCTTCACCAGCGACGCGATGGGAAGTTCGACGTCGGTGTCGATGCCGATCTCCTCGCCGGAATCGAGGTCACGTACGAGAAACGACCCCCGTAGGCCCGCATCGTCGAGTTCCTCCCGGGCGCTGCGGATCACCTGCGCCGGGTTCACGCCGGCCGCCCGTCGTCGGCTGGGACGCCCAGGCAGCGTCCTATCCCGTGCAGCAGGCTGCGTAGCTGGTGGGCGTCCTCCCGGACTGCGGCGGCGATGTCGTAGCCACGCGTCAGGGGTGTCCCGCTGAGAGGCCGCCAGCGCAGGCCCAGCTCGTCAGCCTGATCGGGTGAACAGAGCAGGAGGTCGGTGGAGCCCAGGGTTGTGGCCGCGGCGTCGACGAGGGAGGGGGCCACCGCAACCTGCGCGGGTTGCAGCCCGACGGCCTGGCCCAGACGGGTCAGTGGGTCGCGGATGTGGGGCACGTCGTCCTCCGGCTGGATCCAGATTCGGGCGCGGCGCTCGGTGCTGCGGGCCCGGCCGGGACGGAGGGCATCCAGGAACACCGTCGGGGGTTCGGGATGAGTCTGACCGGCGAGCCCCAGCGGCACCTGCCAGGTGGCCTCGGCCGCCGGCACCGCGACGATCGCGGCACGGACGTCGAGGGTACGGCAGAGCTCCCGGCGCGCGGCCGGTCCGGCCTTCCTCAGGTCCAGGTGCAGGTGGTGCTTGCGGCCCTCGGCGACCAGGTGGGCGAGTGGCCGGGCAGCGCAGATCGCGGGTACGGCCAGTCGGAACGGACGCAGTCTGGCTCGCTCGGCGTCGTGCTTCATCGCGTCGGCGAGGTCGACGAGTCGCCTGGCCGAGGGCAGCATGTCGCGGCCGAACGGCGTCAGTGTGACGGCCCTGGACGACCGGTCGAACAGCCGGTCTCCGAGATGCTCCTCGAGGGCGGCGATCCGGCGGCTCGCGACCGACTGCGGGATGCGCGCGGCGGCGGCGCCCGCGGTGAAGCTGCCGTATCCGCTCACACTCACGAAGGCCCGGCAGGCCGCGACGACGTCCATGGCGAATCACTCTATGCCGGATCGGCATCAGTGCGACCATTTGTGTCTTGGACAGCATCACGCGACCGGTGCGATGGTTCCCACCAGTGCCTGCCGGTCAGCCGTACCGGTCCCACCGCCACCGAAAACCGGGAGATGCGTCATGACGACTTTTGCGACCCGACGGGCGACAGCCGCGATAGCCACGGCGATCGCGTTGGCTCCCCTCACCGCCTGTGTCACCGCCGATGCGCCCGCTGAGCCGACGCCGAGCACGGCGACCCCGACGGCCACGGTGCGGGAGTCGCCCGAGCGGGGGTTCGGTGAGCTGGAAACGGCGTTCGACGCGCGGCTCGGGGTCTACGCGATCGACACCGGCTCCGGCCGCACGGTCGAGCACCGAGCCGATGAGCGCTTCGCGTACGCGTCGACGTTCAAGGCGCTGGCCGCCGCGGCCGTTCTGGACAGCACGTCGGCCGCCGACCTCCAGCGGGTGGTCCGCTACAAGCAGGCCGACCTCGTCACCTACTCACCCGTCACCGAGAAGCACGTGGCCGACGGCATGCCCCTTCGCGACGTGGCCGACGCCGCTGTCCGCTACAGCGACAACACCGCCGGCAACCTGCTGCTGCGCCACCTCGGCGGCCCGCAGCGCTTCGAGGAGGCGCTACGGCAGATCGGTGACAGGACGACCGAGGCGGACCGCTACGAGACGGACCTCAACGAGGCCACGCCCGGCGACAGGCGGGACACGAGCGCCCCTCGGGCCCTCGCCACCGACCTGCGGGCGTACGCGGTCGGGGATGCCCTCGATCCCGCCGACCGGGACATCCTCAATGGACTGCTGCGGGGTAACACCACCGGCGCGGCACTCATCCGGGCCGGTGTCCCGACGGGCTGGGAGGTCGGGGACAAGACCGGTGCGGGCGGCTACGGCACCCGCAACGACATCGCGGTCATCTGGCCCCCCGACGGCGCGCCGATCGTGCTGGCCATCCTGTCCAGTCGTGACGGCAGGGACGACACCTACGACGACGCCCTCATCGCGCAGGCGGCGAAGCTCGCCATCACACACCTCCGTTGATCCGGTTCAGCCTCGGCCAATGCGGCGGCGGCCGCACCCGAGGTGGGATGCGGCCGCCGTGAACCTGACCGATCGTCAGGGGGCAGCGATGAAGTATCCCGACTGGTCGACGATGACGTGGGTGGAGCCGCTGCTGTTGTTGTACGCGGCGATCCGCGCCTCGGCACCGACTTTGACCACGGCCAGGTTGGACGCCGTCTCCTTCGCCAGGAAGTTGACGTTCGACGTCGAGGGTGTGCCCCCGGGCGGGTAGACGGCCAGAACGCCGGCGGTGGTCGGATCGGTGACGGTCACGTTCACCACCGCCGCCCTCGGTGTCGGGCAGTCGTCCTCGCAGAAGTCCCCGGCATGACGGGCGCTGACCGTCGCCTTCTCCCCCGCATGGAAGGGCTCGTTGTAGAAGGGCCGGTCCCAGCCGCTCAGGCCGCGGCTGTCCGCGATCCGGTACGACCCGTACGGGACGTACGTCTGGTCGGCGACCCCGTACGACGGCGCGGCGAAGTAGCCGGCGACGTCAGCGACCACGTGGGTGGTGCCGGAGCTGGCATTGCGGATCATCGCCTTGCCGGCCACCAGCGGCACGATCACCAGGTTCGGGATGGTCTGTCCGGCCACGAAGTTCACGTTGGATGCCATGGGTGTCGGCCAGGTGTCCGGATAGAGCGTCAGCACGCCGCCGGCCGTCGGCGCGGTCACCGTCACGTTGACGATCGCAGCCTTGGCCTCCGCTGGCACCTTGCCGGTGAGGTCCAGGCGCAGGTATCCGTTGGCCGCGATCGGTGTACCGGCCCCGGTGCGGGTGTCGAGCGCCCGGATCGGTGTGAGCGGCTGCATGGCGGCGCCGTACGAGCCGTAGAAGCCCTGCAGGTCGGCGATCACGTGAACGGTGCCGCCGCTGCTGTTGCGGAACCGGAGCTTTCCGTTGGTCATCGGCACGGTGGCCAGGTTCGGGACCGTCTCGTTGGCCACGAAGTTGACGTTCGACGAGGTCGGCAGAGGGGCGCCGTCCGGGTAGACGGTGAGGAACCCGGCGGTGCTGGGCTGGGTGACCGTCACGTTGAGCACCACCGCGCTGATGTCCGCGGCGGCTACCCCGTTGATGCTGGGAACGTCGAGAACCACCTCGGACTTCGCCGGGACCGGCGTGGTGGTGGGCGTGCCCAGTGCCTCACGGGTGTCGAGTAGCCGGGTCGGCTGAACCGTCTCGTAGAGTGCGCCGACCTGAGTGCAGCGGTAGGAGGAGAACTCGGGTGAGAGCCGGAAGCCGGTGTAGCTGATTCGGATGCGGACGCAGGCCTGACCCGCCCGGTGGAAGGTGTGGTCGAGCGTGCGGGCTGTGGTCACCCGCCAGAACTGCTCACCCTCGAACTGGTAGGCGATCGAGCCGCCCTCGCCGCCGACGGGCCAACCGTACTGCGGAGTCCCGGAGGCAGTGACCGCGAAGGGGTTTCCGCCCGGCTTGCGCCGGACCGTGGCCTGGCCGCCCGGAGCGCCCTGCGCCTCGACCGCACCCCGGTCGTGGTAGCCGGCACCGGTGCCGCTGTTGGCGATCGCCGGGTTGTCGGTGCGCGGGTTGCCCAACATGTCGGTGCCGGTGGCGCCGCGAGCCGAGGCATCCCCGGAATCGACCGCTGGCGAGGACGGGTCGATCGTGTGCCAGGGCCGGAGTGACCCGTTGTAGGCACCGATCATCGGGTCCGCGGCGAGGTCGTGTCCGCCCTGCCCGGTGGCCTGTCGGAACGCCGGCAGGTCCTGGTATGTGCCGTCGCCCCAGGCGTACAGAGCGCCGCCGGTGATCGGGTCGATCAGGTTGTGGTCCGCGAAGGTCCCCGGCACCGACCCGGCCGAGACCGATATCGCTGTCGCGTTCGCCGGGGTGGCGCAGGCCTGCCGGAACGGGTGGGTGCGGACGATGTTGTTCTGGACCGAGACGCCCGTCGAGGCCCCGGTCACCTCGATCCCTACGGCGCAGTACGTCAGCAGGGTGTTGTTGGTGATGGTGGTGCCCGGCGCGTCGGTGACGCGCAGGCCCGAGTAGGAGAGCTCGTTGCCGCTCACGACCGCGCCGACGACTCCGGCGTCGATCGCCAGGCTCGGGTTGCCGACGGGTGCGCTCGACAGGTAGCTACGGCTGACGGTGACACCGCCCGAGCGGCCCGTCACTCGCACCGCACCGAGAGTGGCGCGGGAGCCGCGGACGATGACGCCGTCGAGGGTCACCCGCTGCGACCCGTTCACCACGAGGGCCGACTGGTCGGCGGGGCTCTGCAGACGGAATCCCTCGACCACGATGTCGTGCACGTTGTTCAGGGCGAACACCGTCCCGGTGACGGCGCCCACGGTCGTGTCGCCCACCGTCACAGTGCCGTCGGGCCCGTTGACGGCCCGGAAGGTGATCGGTGCGCCGACCTCGCCCGACCGGGTGATGGTCACCGCCTCGGGGTAGTCGCCGGGCTGTACCAACACCGTCTGCCCGGGCGCGGCCAGGGCTGCCGCCCCCGAGATGGTGCAGAACGGTGCGTCGACGGTGCCGTACCCGCGCGGGTCGCAGGCCTTGCTGTTCACGTACAGGTCCCTGATCGCTGCGGGCGCGGGCGCGGCGACGGCCGCGGGCGCCGCCGGGACCACCAGGCCCAGGACACCGACCAGCGGTACGACCCCGAGCCCTGCCCATGCGCGTATGTCCATGCATCCCCCGTGGAAGTCGATCATTTGATGCGGGGAGAGTAGCGCGACGTCGACGGAGAAGAGCAGCGCCGATCGGGCATGGCAACCAGCCGGTCGGCCCGACTCAGGTTGTCACGCGGCCGGGCGGCGCGTGTCCGGCCATGGCGTTCCCGGCTGCACGAGTGGCCGGTGAGGGGGTCGGGTCACCGTCGCCGTGGGGGCCGAGACGGCCGTGGCGGCGGTGTAGTCGTCCCGACTGGCCGTCACCGCGACGGTGAGCCGCCTTCCGTACAGCGCCAGGGGGATCGTGAACGTCGCGCCCGTCGCGCCGGCGATCGGAACACCGTTCGCCGACCACTGGTACTGGTAGGCGGTCGCGGTCGGGTTCCACTGGCCCGGGTTCGCGGTGACGGTGCCCCCGACGGCCACGGTCCCGGTGATCGTCGGTGGGCTGACCGTGCCGATCGGCGGAGGCGGGGTGATCGTGAAGGCGCCGACAAGGACCACCGGCTGTCCTGCCCCATAGGGGCGGAGGGTCACGCTGGCCTGGCCGGTCGGAGCGCCGGCGACGTTCACGTCGGCCGTCATCGTCGTGCCGTCCGCCGAGACGGACTTCACCGTCGCGCTCCGGGGCTGCCCCGCGGCGGGGGTCACCTGGAGTTCGTCATGCGGGTGCAGCCCGGTGCCGCGGACGGTGATCGTCCGGACGCCGACCGCCGGCACGGTGGCCGGAGCGACCGAGGTGACCGTGGGGGGACCTGCCGCGATGGTGAAGCGGTACCGGGCGATCGCGGACGGGAAACCAACGGCGTTGACGCGGCGGACGTCCAGGCTCTGCGGACCGGACGCCGTCGGCGTCCAGGTCAGCGTGGCGGTGCCGTCCGCCTGGGCGGGGATCGAGACGTACGGTTCCGAGTTGATCGAGTAGAGGTACCCGACCGGGTCGGGCAGGGTCGACCTGAAGGTGAAGGTGCCTGTGGCGAGCCGGCCGGTGCCGGTCGTCGGGAAGTCGGTCGAGGTGACCTGCGGCTCGTCCGTCGTCGTCCAGACCGAGCTGCCGCTGTCCGTCTGCACTCCGGCGGCGTCGCAAGCGACGACGATGACGTAGTTGTGGCCGATCGCCATCGACGTGAAGCCGAAGGTGGCGCTGCCGTCGGCGGCCGGCTTGAGAACCTGCTTCGTGGCCTCGTCGCTGTTCAGCGTCGCCACGTACTCGACGATGTTCGCCATTCCGCTGCGGGCCTTGAAGGTGGACGGCGTTCCGGCGTAGGTGTCGCCGGTGCGGGTGACGGTCGGTGCCGCGCCGTCGACCGAGATGGGTTGCCAGCGGGGCTCGGAGAGCGCGCCGCCCGCGTCGCGGCTCTGGATGCGTAGCCCGTCGAGGCCGGTCTCCGTGGCCGTCCAGGTGAGGTCGGCGGTGCCGTCGGCGCGAGCCGGAACGACGGTCTTCTCGATCGGCCGGTCCTGCTGTCTCGAGTACGCCGGCCAGTAGAGGTAGGCCTCGACGTTCGGTGTCCGGGGCGTGAGGTGGAAGGTGAGTGACGAGCCGATCGTCACGTCCCCGCGCGTGTCACCGGTGACGGTCGGGCCGTTGTCGACGAGGAATTCGTAGGCGCGGGGAGCGTGCGCCGAGCCGTCGCGGGTGACGCTGTGGACGTACAGGGTCTGCAGGCCACCGCGGGTCGGGGTGATCGTGGCCGTCGCCGTCCCGTCGGCGGCTGCCGGCACGCTACCCGAGGGGCCGTTCCCGTCGATCCGCCACACGAAGGACTCCGTGTCGGCGACGGTGGCGGTCAGCGTGAACGCGCCGGGCACGCCGACGTTGTAGTCGAGGTTCGAGCCCGAGTTCGGGTACGCGTACGAGTACACCGACGGGCGGGTCTCCTTGACCATGTAGTCGTGGGCGGTTGGCGCGGACCAGTTCCCGGCCCGGTCGACGGCCCGGACGGTGAGTGAGTGGTAGCCGGCCACCAGGGGCGTCCAGTTGAGCGTCGCCGGGCCGCCGAGCCCCTGCGCATCCACGGTGGACTCCACGTACTCGTACGGCAGTTCGCTGGAGTGGAACCGGTAGCGGTAGCTGACGGTGTCGTCGGAGGCCGAGGTCAGGGTGAAGACACCCGGTACTCCGATCGCGCCGTTGCCGATCCAGCCGCTGGCCGGATATTGCGCAGAGGTGACAGTGGGTGCCGGACCGGCGGTGCGGTCGACCGTGAAGTGGCACGTGCCGCTCCACGGCGAGGCGTCCGCGTGATCGAGGATGCGCACGCGCCAGGCGTAGGTGACCCCGTCGAGCTGCTTCGCCCTGTCCGAGAGGTGGACGAAGACCTGGTCGCTCTGCTCGGCGATGTCGACGAGCCACTGCTGCGGGTGCGCCGGGTCGACGACGTCCCACACCTGGAAGTCCGCCCGCAGGCCGGCCCCCTCGCCCGTACGGCTGAAGGTGCCCTGTAGCGCGACAGCCTGGGCGATGCCCAACCTTTCCGGGTTCAGGTACGGCCCCGGCGCAGCGGTGACACACGGCTGACCGGCGGTCGTGAGGTTGGTCGGTGCGGCCACCACGGCGGCGGCTGCCGGAGCGGCCGTGACCCCCAGAGTGGCCCCGCAGCCGAGCGCCGATGCCACGACCAGCGCCATGATCCGACGATGAACACGCGAAGGTGTGCGCAACAAGGTCTCCCATGGGGTGACGGGCTCTTGATCACCCGCGGGGAGAAGGATCGCATGGCGGTCCGACCAACGGGAGCCCCGTTTGCCGGCGGCACGTGAGCCCAGTTGTCGGAGGCGCGTTCCGGCTCAGGCGAAGTCGAACAGGGGCGGGAAGGCGAGGACGACCGCCCAGGCCCACGCGGCGTACACGACCACGTAGCGGGTCTGCCAGCGCTCCAGGCGGGCGAAGGGCATGCGGCCACGCACGAAGCCGAGGTACAGCCATGCCGACCAGACGAGGTTGGTCAGCAGGACGAGGTTCTCGCCCAGTGCGGCCGTCTTGTTGGGGCTGAATCCCCATTCGGTGATCCGACCCGTGATCGCGGCCAGCACCAGGACGTCGATGACCAGAGCGCTGACGACGAGCGCGAGTTGCAGGCGGTCGAAGAGGCCGGGGCGGGCGGTGAGGTCACGGGCGGAGATGGCGTACAGCAGCATGCCCAGCACGATGACGAGCAGCAGGTCGAAGAGGATGAGCGCGTCACGCTCGACGTCGATGCCGCTGGTGGTCCAGATGATGGCCACGAGGAAGGTCAGCAGGGTGGCCGTGAAGAGCGGCGTGAAGACGCGGGTCAGCACCGGCGCCATGTTCTCGATGACGCTCTGCTTCGCCTCCACCAGCCACGCCGCCACGATGACCGCGGCCACGGCACCGCAGGGCAGCAGCCAGGACTGGATGAACCCCTCGGCGTCCAGGCCGATGGCTCCGAAGGCGTTCACCGTGAACGCCGTGAGCACACCGCCGCCCAGTCCGATGAGGACGAAGTAGATCAGCCACTCGCCGGTGAACCGGATGAAGTCCATCCGTCGCCGGTCTGACCGCCAGTCGCCACCGGCGTACGCGACGCCGACGACCAGCCACAGGGCTATCGGCAGGTGGATCGCCGTGAGCACCACGGTCTGCGAGTCGTCGGCCAGCGGATACGCGTTCGCGGCGACCGCACCGAGCACGAACAGCAACGCGAGTGCCCCGATGACGCGAAGACCGACCCGGCGTTGCCAGGCGAAGTACGCCGCGAGCGCCGGCAGCGCGAAGAGGCTGGCATTCCGCGCGTAGAAGCTGCCGTCGTCCTCGGACAGGTCAAGCCCGAACAGGGCCGGCACCTTGATCGCGAGCGCCGCGACGGCCGCGCAGAGCACCATGACGGCCAACTCGCGACGGGATCGGGCGGCGGTGGGCGCGTCGGGCTCGCCGGGCAGCACGAGTTGTTTCCAGAGCCGCTCGGAGTGCTCGCGAGCGAACTCCCGGGACAGCTCGTCGAGGCTGCCCATCCGCTTGACCGCGATGAGGAACGACTCGTCGGGTCGGAGCCCAGCCTCTGTCAGTTCGGTGATCCGGCTGCGGAGGTGGTCTTCCAGCTCGTCGGCGTCGGTGTGGTGCAGCTCCCGGCGGCGGTGCATGTAGGCCCGCCACTCGGCGATCTGGCCCTCCAGGTCGTTGTCGACGGTCACAGCCCCGCCCCCCAAGCCGGTGCCGGGATCGGCCTGATGGACGGCGTCGTGCTCCAGACGCCCCGCAGGGCGTCGACGACCGCGGCCCACTGGCGGCGCTGCTCGGCGAGCTCGGCCCGACCCTGGTCGGTGATGCGGTAGTACTTGCGGCGTCGCCCCCCTTGCGGGGTCTCCCAGGCCGACTCGACGTGGCCGAGCCGCTCCAACCGGTGCAGCAGGGGGTAGAGCAGGCCGTCGGTCCACTCGAGCTGCCCGCCCGAGAGGTCGTTGACCTGCTTGAGGATCGCGTAGCCGTAGCTCTCGCCCTCAGCGAGGATCCCGAGCACCAGCGGCGTCGCCGAGGCCGCGACGAGGTCTTTGGTGATGTGCATGCGAACCGCCTATACCTAGAGCTGCAATGCATAGTAGTTCTAGGTATAGCTCTCACGCAATCGAACCTCCGTCAGGGGCGCCCCGTACCCACCCCGTTCACTGGGACTCGTCGAGCCAGACCACGATCCCGGTCAGGTCCGTGAGCACGGCGGCAACGCCCGCCCGGATGGCGGCCGCGCAGCGCTCGGCCGTGAACGAGTCAGGGTCGTACGTCGAGGACATGCCGAGCCCTTCACCCCGGAACGACGCGCCGGACCAGTCGGCCGCCGTGACGTTGTGGGTGGGCTCGGCCAGTTCTGCGCCCACCACGAGGAACTGCTGGTCCAGGTGGTTGGGGGTGACCAGCGCGAGGGGGTCGATGAGGTCGTTGCCCGCCGTGACGATGAGATCCGGGCCCATCTCCATGGCCCTGGTGATGCCTGGGACGGCGTCGTGGGCGTCGCCGACGACGACCTTCCTGAGGGCGACGCCCTCGTCGTCGGCCCAGTCCTCGACCGCCGTCACGAGCGCCTTGGTCGGACGGTCGTCGCCGGCGGTGAGCAGCACGACCCGGTAGTCCTTCGAGGGGTGGACGCCGGCCCACGAGCCGGGTCGCGGCTTGACGGTCGCCTCGGGAGCGGGCGTGGTGGAGGGGTCGATGAATCCCGGGCCGAGGGAGCCGATGGCGGCGGGCCTGGGGCGCGGCTGTGACCAGTCGTCACCGGAGTTGCATCCGGTGATCAGTGCGGCGGTCGCGGCCAGCATGGCAACGGCCCGGAGCGGGGGGCGCAAGGTGATCGTCCTCCGGAGGTGGTGGCGGAAGGTGTCGCTTCGTATTCCTATCTCAGATCCGGTCGTCGAAAATCCGTAGGCGGCCGTTCCGGGTCTTTGTTTTCCAGCGGTTCTCCGGCGGGCGGGCTCGTGTTCACCCGTGCCGTGCAACGTGCACTGGCCAACCGAGGGAGCCGCATGTCAGGGCACGTCCGCCGTACCGTTGTCGTCGCTGTTGTCTCGATCGCTGCGGCGATTCTTTCCTTTTTGAGCGCCGGACCGGCGTCGGCGCACGGGTTTGCGTCCACCGTCTACGCGAAAATCATTGCGGGAGACGAGGGTCACATTCGGACGGCGTTGGGGCTCGAATACGACCTTCTCGTCGTGTCCGCCGCCGATTCTGGCGACGATGATGCGCTCTTCCAGGCGGGAACGGCCGCCTTCGAAGCGAAGGACACCCCGCGAGAGGCTGGGGCGCTCAACACCCACGCCGAAACAGTGATGAGGTATGTGACCGACCGTTTCTCGGTGACCTCGAAGGGCGTGGCCTGTCGGCCGACGCAGGTGACCGACGCGATCATCGGCTGGCGCGAAGGTGTGCCGTACGCCACTCTGCTGCTCGACTGGACCTGCCCGCAACGGGCCGACGAGCACGAGGTGCGCAGCGGCCTGTTCGCCGACGACGAGGGCTACGTCAAGGGCACCAAGACGATCGTCACCTACGACATCGACGGCCGGTCGGGCAGCGCGGCGCTCGACGCCGCCAACCCCTCGTTCTCCACCGGCCAGGCCTGGTACGAACGGTTCGGGGAGTTCTTCCTGCTGGGTGCCGAGCACCTGCTCTCCGGGATCGACCACATTCTGTTCCTGCTGGCGCTGATCGCCGGGTCGCGGCGCCCTCGGGAGATCGTGCTCGCGGCCACGAGTTTCACCCTGGCGCACTCGGTGACGTTCATGCTCGCCGCCCTCGGCCTGGTCGACGTGCCGGCGAGCATCGTGGAGCCGGTCATCGCGCTGTCGATCGCCGTGGTGGCGGGCTGGCACCTGTGGGGGATCTGGCGGCGCGGCGGCCATGCCACCGACCTCGATGCCACGGGCCGCGGCCATTTCGATCTGGACCGATCCGGCTGGATCCGTCTCGGCGTGGTGTTCTGTTTCGGCCTCGTGCACGGCCTCGGTTTCGCGGGTGCGCTCGGGATCGACGAGGCATGGTCGTGGACCCTGCTGTGGTCGCTTCTGGTGTTCAACGTCGGCATCGAGGTCGTTCAGTTGGCGATTATCGCCGCAGTCTTTCCGCTGCTGATCGTGTTGCGACGCCGTACGCCGAAAGTCGGCCTCTGGGCGACCGGCGCTGTTTCCGGGGCGGTGTCCATTATGGGCCTGATCTGGTTCGTGCAACGCGTGTCCGGATCGTGAGTAAGGCTAAGTACCTCGGGAAGTGCAGCCAACCGCAAGATCACGTTCACGGTTGGTTCATCAGGCAGCGAAAGCTTGAGTTTGCTTGCCCATCGTCGGGCGAAGCTCATCCATTTCTCTATTTGAAAAGGGAACAATGTCGATGACATTGAGCACCTCGACAGGGGCCCGCGGGCTCGCACGGCGGCGCGCCGTCGCCGGGGTCGTGGCGGGATTCCTCGGAATCACCGTGGCCCTCGGCAGCGGCCTGACGGCCTCCGCCAGCGCGGCCGAGTCCACCACGATCACCGGCATCGTCCTCGGCGTCGGCGCGAACGAGACCCAGCGGGTCGTGACCTGGTACTCCTCCGCCGACACGGCGCAGAAGATCCAGCTCGCCCCGACCGCCGAGATCGTGAACGGCGAGTTCCCGGCCAGCGCCGTCAGCTTCGACGCCGTTGGCGCGGCGAACACCTCCACCACCGGCTTCAACCGGCACGCGACGATCAGCAACCTGCGTGAGAAGACCGCGTACTCGTACCGGGTCGGCTCCGAGGGCAACTGGTCCCCGGCGTACGCCTTCAAGACGCAGGACTTCGAGGGCGACTACGACTTCCTGTTCTTCGGCGACCCCCAGATCGGCTCCTCCGGCGACCGGCTGAAGGACCAGGCCGGCTGGGAGGAGACGCTGAAGGTGGCCACCGGGGCCAACCCGAACGCCGAACTGCTGGTGTCGGGCGGCGACCATGTCGAGAGCGCCAACGACGAGGGCCAGTGGACCTCGTTCCTGGCGCCCGACCAGCTGCGTCAGTATCCCCTCGTGGCGACGATCGGTAACCACGACGTCGGCGGCAAGTCCTACGAGCAGCACCACTTCACCCCGAACACGGACCGCTCGTCGCAGTACTACAGCGGGGACCAGTCGACCCGGTCCGGCGGTGACTACTGGTTCATCCACAAGGACGTGCTGTTCATCGACCTGAACAGCAACAGCTACGCCAACCCCGCGGACGGCTCCCTCGGCGGCGACGCGGCCCACGTCGCCTACGTCACGGACGTCATCAACAAGCACGGCGCCGAGGCGAAGTGGAAGGTGCTGGTCTACCACCACTCCATCTACTCGCCGGCCAGCCACGCCACCGACACCGACAACAAGCAGCGTCGGGAAGACTTCACCACGGCCTTCTCGAACCTCGGCGTCGACATGGTGCTGCAGGGTCACGACCACAGCTACTCCCGTAGCTACTCCATCAAGAACGGCCAGAAGGAGAACCCGGCGGAGAAGCCGGGTGCTGCCGACGTGTTCCCCGGCCCGGGCGGCGTCCTCTACGTGACGGCCAACTCGGCCTCGGGCTCGAAGTACTACGACATCAAGAAGCCGGACGCCACCGGCACCGGTGTTCGCGGCAACGGTCCGGACCCCCTGGACCCGAGCAAGTACTGGTACAACTCGGTGCAGAACCAGGAGCACGTCCGCAGCTACGTCAAGGTGCAGGTGCGCGGCGACAAGCTCGTCCTGCAGAACGTCCGCAGCGGCACCTGCGCGGCGCCGAACGCGGCCGTCGAGAAGGGCCTCTCCTGCACCAACACCGCCGAGGGTCAGCCGGTCGGCTCGATCGTCGACAACGTGACGGTGCACCCGTACCACGGTGACGGCCAGGCCATCCAGGTCAACGTGCCGAGCCCGGCTCCGGGTGAGTTCGGCTGGACGATCGACGGCTACAACGGCCTCGTCGACCTCGGTACCGCACAGGAGCGTGACGGCACCTACTTCCAGGCGAACGGCAAGATCAACCCGATCCTCGTGTCGGACAGCCGCCGCACGCTCGCCCCGTGGTCGATCTCGGCCAACGTGGGTGACTTCCAGGACGCCGACAAGACGTTCTCCGGCTCCTACCTGGGCTGGACCCCGTACGTGCTCGACGCCGGCGCCGGCGCCGAGGCCGGTGCTCCGGTCCTGTCGGGCTTCGACGACCAGGGCAAGGGCCTGTCGGTCTCCAGCGGCCTCGCCGCGGCCGCACAGGGTCACCCCCGCGGCGGCGCCAAGCTCGGTGCCGACCTGGATCTGAAGATCCCGGACAGCATCGCGAAGGGCAGCTACCGCACCACCCTCACGATCACCGCGCTGAGCAGCTGATCGATCCGTTCCACCGGGCGGGGTAGGCACCAGAGGGTGCCTACCCCGCCACCCGTTGCAAGCCTCCCAAGATCACCTCAAGGACCCGACATGAACGCGTCCGTCAGGCGCTGGAAGACCACGACCGGCACACTCCTTCGTACGGCCACTCTGGCCCTGCTCGCCACCTCCGCCGTCGCCGGCCTGGCCCCGGGTCCCGCCCTCGCGGCGGACGGCGACGTCGCCTGGACGGTCCGGACGGCCTCCAACAGCTACGGCGCGGCCCGGTCCAGCTACAGCTACAACGTCAACCCCGGTGGTGTGGTCGAGGACGAGATGGTCGTCGCCAACCGCGGCAAGGCGCCCTTGAAGCTGTCCGTGTACGCCGCCGACGGCTTCACGACCGAGGCCGGTCAACTCGACCTGTTCCCCCGGGACAAGACGTCGACCGCGATCGGGGCCTGGGCCCGGGCCGGCACCGGCAGCGTCGCCATCCAGCCTGGGAAGACCGCCCAGGTCCCCTTCAGGATCAGCGTTCCCGAGAACGCCACGCCCGGCGACTACGTCGGCGGCATCCTCACCTCCCTGACCCAGGCCGAACAGGCCGAGGGCATCAACGTGGACCGGCGCCTCGGCATCCGGATCACGTTGCGGGTCGGCGGCGAGCTGAAGCCGAGCCTCGCGATCGACGACCTCCACGTGACGTACGCCGGCACGTTCAACCCGTTCAGCAAGGGTGACGCCACCGTCACCTACACGATCCGCAACACCGGCAACGCCGCCCTCGCCGGCAAGCAGGCGGTGTCCGTCTCGGGCCCGTTCGGGTCCCTGCGGGTCAGGGCGGGCGGGATCTCCGCACCGCCGGAGTTGCTGCCGGGTGAGAGTTGGAAGGTGACGGTGCCCGTGCACGGCGTCGCTCCCACGGCCCGGCTGGCGGCGACCGCGACCCTCACGCCACTGCTCACCGACGCGTCGGGCTCCATCACCCCGCTCAAGCCGGTCCAGGTCACGGCGCACGGCTGGGCACTGCCGTGGATGCTCGTGCTGGTGCTCGTCGTGCTGATCGCCGTGCTCGTCGGCGCGCTGCTGTACCGGCGCCGCAACCGCGTCGCGCGCAGGGCGCGTGAGGACGCCCGGGTGCGCGACGCCGTCGAGCAGGCGCTGCGCGGCCAGGAGGCGTAGACATCGCATCCGTGCCCGAGGCCACCGGCCGGCGGCGGTCGCCCTTGTGGGTGAACGGTGCGCGGGCCCGGACCGGGTCCGCCCCGGAGCCGGCATGCTGCGACGGGTGATGCCGGCGCGGAGAGGGAATCCAGATGGCTGACGGAGATGTGCCCGAGCGGATGCAGGCTGCGGCCTTCGACGAGTTCGGCGGGCCGGAGGTGATCAGCCTGCGGAAGCTGCCGGTACCTCAGGTCGCCGACGACGAGGTGCTCATCAAGGTGTGGAGCGCCGGCGTGGGGGTGTGGGACGCGTACGAACGCCAGGGCGTGCTGGTGCCCGAAGGTGCCGAGTTCCCGATCGTGCCCGGCTCCGACGGCGCGGGGACCGTGGTCGCCGTCGGCAGCCAGGTGACCAACGTCGCGCCGGGCGACCTGGTCTACGTGTCCGCCACCACCCGACCGAAGGGCGGCTTCTACGCCGAGTACGCGGTGACGAAGGCGCAGTACGCGGCCAAGCTGCCCGAGGGTGTGCCGGTGGAGCACGCCGGCGCCATGCCCACCGACGCGTTGACCGCCCTGGCGGGGCTGGACACCCTGAGCCTGCCGGCCGGTGCCTGGCTGTTGATCTTCGGCGCGAGCGGCGGGCAGGGCCACCTTGCCGTGCAGTTGGCCAAGCGCCAGAGGCTCAACGTGATCGCGGTTGCCTCCGGGCGGGACGGGGTGGCGCTGGTGACCCGGCTCGGTGCCGACGTGTCCCTCGACGGCCACGGCGACCCCGCCGAGGTGCTGGCGCGGATTCGGGACGCTGCCCCGGAAGGGGTGAACGGCATCCTGGCCATGGCCGGCGGCAAGACGCTGGACCGGCTCACCGAGGCGCTCTCCGACGGCGGCGTGGTCGCGTACGCCCACGGTGTGCAGCCGGAGCCGAGCGAACGGCCCGGCATGTCGGTGCGGGCGTACGACGGTGTGGCCAACCCGCAGCAGTTGCAGCGCCTCAACGAACTGATCGAGGCCGGACCGTTCCAGGTGCACGTCGCCGAGACGTTCCCCCTCGGCAAGGCGGTGGAGGCGCACCGGCGGCTCCAGAGCTCCCACCCGGGCAAGCTGCTGCTGACGATCGTCTAGTGCCGGGCGGCCGGGCTGTCACCGTTCGTCGCCACGAGGTAGCCGGCGAGGTGGCCGGCGCCAACGAGCATCGCGTGGCCGCGGACGGCCAGCCGCTGCCGCCAGGCGTGCAGGGACGCCGCGAGCGGCTCGGGGCCGTCGGCGGCGCGTACCTGCCGAATCACCGTCGCGATGTGGTCCAGCAGGTAACCGCCCCGGCGCAGGAGGTGGGCGAGTTCGGCGTCCCGGACGTCGTCCGGGCCGTACAGGCGCTGGCGGGAGGTGCGGTCGCGCGCCGGGGACAGGACGCCTGCCCGTTCCCACTTCCGCAGGGTCGCCGGTGTCACGCCGAGCCGGTGGGCGAGGTCGCCGACGGTCAGCGGCCGACCGGGCGGGCGGGGCGCGGGCGCGGCGGTGAGCACCCCGATCGTCGCCTCGACGGCGTCGAGGGTCTCGCGGTCGCGTACCAGTTGCACGTGACCGCTGTCGACGGCGCGCAGGGCGGCGTCCAGGTCACCGCGGACGGCCGCCCGCATGATCTCGCCGGCGCCCGCGTATCCGTGGCCCGCCACCAGCGCCAGGTAGGCGCGCAGCGCCGCGGCGTGCACCTCCGTGTACGCGCGGTAGCCGTTCGGCGTGCGCCGGGCGGCGGGGATGACGCCGTCGTGCTCGTAGTTGCGGACCGCCTGGCTGGAGATGCCGTGCTCCCGGGCCAGGTCGACCGGCCGGTAGGCGTGTCCTGCTCTTTGAGGGTTCAGCTACCGCTCCCTGAAGCGTTCGTGCGTACAAGTCTCAACGGGTGGTTCAACGATACGGTGAAGGTCATGGCTTCTTCATCAATGCCCGCCGCCTGGTCGTTCGGCCTCGGCGCCGACGACATCGCCGATCTCATCCTCGCCCTGCCCGAGGTTGCGGTCGTACGGGCCGACGAGGCGTCGGGCGCCCCGCAGTCCAGTTGGGGCGACCGGTTCTTCTTCGTCGGCCCGGACCGTCGTCGGCCGTTCGCCACCCTCGTCGGGCAGGACACCGCCGGCTTCGACGAGGATTCGCAGATCGATCGGCCGGGCATCTTCCGGCTCAGCCTGGACCTCGGCCGCGAGGAGTTCCAGAACCTGTTCGGCTATCCGCCGGCGCAGTCCGACGACCACCGTCGCGTGGTCGACTTCACCGCCCTCGACCAGGTCGTGCCCCATCCCGTCTACGGCACCCACGGCTGGGCGTGTGTGCTCAACCCGGGCCCGCGCAGCCTGGCGGAGGTCGACCGGTTGCTCGCGCACGCACACCAGCGGGCGTCGCGTCGGCACCAGCGCTCGCTGGACCGGCAGCGGCGCTGAGCGGTCAGCGCTCGCGGGGGTGCGGCACGCGTACCGACGCCATGCCGGCCGCGGTCGCGGCCTGGATGCCCAGGTCGGTGTCCTCGAAGACCAGGCAGGACCCCGGGGGTACGCCGAGGTGCGCCGCCGCCAGCAGGAAGGCCTCCGGGTCGGGCTTGGCCCGCGTGTAGTCGTCGGCGCACACCAGCACGTCGAACCGGTCGAGCAGGCCCAGCGCGTCGAGGGACGCGGTGACCGAGGCCCGGGTGCTGCCGGAGACGACGGCGAACGGCACCCTCTGGTGGGCGTCGTGGATGTGCACCAGCACCTCCGGCACGGCGGCGAGCTGTGGCAGCAGCTCCTGGTAGTAGCTCTCCTGGCGCTCCATGACGGTCGCCACCGGCATGGTCAGACCGTGCCGCTCGTTCAGGGTGGCGATGATGTCGGCCACCGGCCGGCCACCCCAGGCGTAGAACAGGTCCTCCGGGAACTCGCAGCCCCACTCGTCCAGGACCCGCTGCCAGGCCAGGTAGTGCAGCGGCATCGAGTCGACGATGGTGCCGTCACAGTCGAACAGGTACGCCGCGAACTCGCCGGGTGGCACGGTCAGACTCACCGGTGCAGGCTACAGCGCCTGCCGTGGCCGGCCAGGGGCGGCGGCCGGGCCCTCAGGTCAGTCGGACTGTCCGCCGGTGGTGACGGATTCGAGCCGGCGGAGCAGCTGCGCCCGTTCCGGCTCGGTGCCGACCAGCGTCAGGGCGCTCCGGTACGCCGCCGCGGCCTCGCCGTACCGGCCGAGTCGACGCAGCAGATCCGCCCGGGTCGCCGGATAGAGGTGGTAGCCGCGCAGCCGCGGATCGTCGGCCAACCCGTCCAGCAGGGCGAGCCCCGCCTCCGGTCCGTCCCGCATGGCCACCGCCGCGGCGCGGTTGAGTGCGACCACCGGCGAGGGGACCAGACCGAGCAGTACGTCGTACAGCGCCACCACCTGCGGCCAGTCGGTGCTGGCCACGTCGGCTGCCTCGTCGTGCAGCGCGGCGATCGCCGCCTGCACCCCGTACGGCCCGGGCGACCGGCCGGTCAGCGCGATCACCACCAACCCGCGCCCCTCCTCGATCATGGGGTGGTCCCAGCGTCCGCGGTCCTGGTCGTCGAGGAGGATCACCTGGCCGTCCGGCCCGGTACGCGCGGCGCGCCGGGCGTGGACCAGCAGCATCAGCCCGAGCAGCCCGGCGACCTCCCGCTCGGCGGGCAGCAGCCGACGCAGGATTCGGGCCAGCCGGATGGCCTCCTCGGCGAGGTCGATGCGCTGGAGGTCCGGGCCGGAGCTGGCGGCGTAGCCCTCGGTGAAGACCGAGTAGATCGCCTGGAGCACCGTGGGCAGACGTTCGGGCAGCTCGTCGGCACCGGGCACCCGGAACGGGATGCGCGCGTCGCGGATCTTCCGCTTGGCCCGGACGAGTCGCTGGGCCATCGTCGCGGGCGGCACCAGGAAGGCCCGCGCCACCTCGACCGTGGTGAGGCCGGCGAGGAAGCGCAGAGTGAGGGCTCCGCGATCCTGGGCGGGCAGGGCCGGGTGCGCGCAGGTGAAGAAGAGTGCCAGCCGGTCGTCGGGCAGGTCACGGTCCGCGTCCGCGGGCGGAGCCGGCGCGGCCCGTTCCGCCTCCGCCCGGAGCACGGCGAGCCGGGTGGCCAGCACCCGGTCGCGGCGCAGCCGGTCCACGGCACGGCGGCGGGCCGTGGTGAGCAGCCAGGCACCCGGCCGGCTCGGGACGCCACCGGTCGGCCAGTGCACCAGCGCCGCCTCGATGGCCTCGGAGGCGACCTCCTCGGCCAGGTCGAGGTCGCCGAAGCGGTGCACGAGCGAGGCGAGCAGCCGGCCGCGTTCCTCCCGGAACACCGCCTCCACCGACGACACGACAGGCCGCGCCCCGGCTGCCTCCTCGCGCGACACCGTCAGACCTCCACCTCGATCTCGGCGACCGGACGCACCTGGACCGACCCGCCGCCGAGGGCGCCCGGGCTGCGGGCCGCCCACTCCAGCGCGGCGTCGAGATCCGGCACGTCGATGATGTCGTACCCACCGAGCACCTCGCGGGTCTCGGCGAACGGCCCGTCGGTGATCGTGCGTTCGCCGGCCGGCCCGACCTGCACCGTCGTGCAGGTGGTGAGGTCCTGCAACGGGTGCCCGGACACCCAGATGCCGGCGTCCTTCATCTCACGGTCGTAGCGGATCCAGTCCTCGAAGTCGCACCCGTCGACGGGCGTCTCCCACTCCGTCGTCGGGCTCATGAACAGCAGCATGTACTTCACGTTCCGGCTCCTCTCGGTGCGGCGGGGTCGCCGTACAGCATGACGACGAACGGACACCGGGGATGTCGACACGGCAGTCGGAGATCTTTCCCGGCCTCACCCGTCGGGTGGCAGGTCACAGCGAGCAGGAGGACGGTCAGCAGCGCGAGCGCGGCAAGCGGGAACAACCGGTCGGCCGTTCAGCCGCGCTCATCGTCCGTCGGCGGCGAGAAGAGGGGAAAGAACCGCTCGGCGACCCGGATGTCGCCCTGCACCTCGATCGCTCCACGGGAGATCGCCGACCGCACCGGCGTGCCCCCGAACATCAGATCGCGCAGCGCGGCGACCGTGCCGGTGACCGTCACGTCGGCCTCGCTCGTCCGGCCACGGACCACGGTGATCGTGTCCTGCCTCACCCCGACGTCGAACGCGTCGCTGCCCACCCGCAGCCCCAGCCGAGCGGTCAGTGGCTCGCCGGTCGGAGGGCGGTAGAGAGCCTTGAGCAGCAGCATGAACGCGTCCGTGCTCATCTCGCCGTCCGACTCGTCGGGCAGGCCGGCGCCCCAGCGGGACAGCTCGATCAGCGTCGACTCCAGCAGCCGCCCCCGCTCGGTCAGCTCGTACGCGTGCACGCTGGCCGGCGGCCCGAGCTGGACCCGCCGGACGATGCCGGACTGCTCCAGCTCCCGCAGCCGCTGGCTGAGCACGTTCTGGCTGGCCTTCGGCAGGCCTGCCCGCAGGTCACCGAAGCGCTTCGGCCCGAAGACCAGCTCCCGGACGACCAGCAGGGCCCAGCGCTCGCCGATGAGGTCCATCGCGCGCGCCGCCCCGCAGGCGTCCTGATAACTCCGCTGTGCCACGGCCCGATTCTAGTCGTTGTCCACCATCCGGTGCTACGGTCGCACCGACCAGTCCTAACTTAGGAGTAAGCAATGGACGCACTGCTCGCTCACGTCGTCGAGCGACACGGCGGTCTGGACCGCTGGAACACCGCCTCGACCCTCACCGCCCGGGTCACCTACGACGGGCCGTTCTGGGAGTTCAAGGGCCGTCCGGAATTCGCCAGCACCGAGCTGGTCGAGGCCGACCTGCACCGGCAGCAGGTCCGGCACGTTGATCAGGGAAGCGGCCAGGTCGTCGAGTACGACCGCGAGGCCGATCGTGTGACCGTCACCGCGGCGAACGGCACCCTGACCGAGGAACTGGACCATCCCCGGGCCAGCTTCGACGGGTACACCCGGGAGAGCCAGTGGTCGATCGCCCAGGCCGGCTACTTCCGCGCCTACGCCACCTGGCACTACCTGGTCGAGCCGGTGCTGTTCACGTGGCCCGGCGTCGAGGCCCACGAGGTCGAGCCGTGGACGGAGAACGGCGAGGTGTGGCGAGGTCTCAGCGTCACCTTCCCCGAGAACGTGGACACCCACAACGAGACCCAGCTGTACTACTTCGACGACGGCGGGCTGCTGCGGCGGATGGAGTACCAACCGGTGGTCAACGGCTACTCGCCCACCGCGCACTACGTCAGCGGGCACACCCGGGTCGACGGCCTGGTCGTCCCGACGCGGCGCCGGATCCACATCCGCCAGGAGGACCGCACCCCGGACCTCTCCTGGACGCCCATCACGCTGGACCTGGCGGACGTCCGCATCCGCTGAGTCCCGCCGGGTGCGGGCGCGGCGGATCCGGCGCAGCGTCGGTGACCGGACGCCCCGGCCTCAGACCGGGGCGTCCGTCCGCCGTCGGCTCCGCTCGGCCCGCCGACGAACCTGCTGGTACGCCCCGGTCAGCCCCATGGCCCGCCGGACCTCGACCAGCGTCTGCCGGACCTCCTGCCGGGTCCGCTCGGTGCCCTCGACGATCAACCGGTCGACCAGCCCCCGGTCGGCCTCGATCTCGGCTCGACGCTCCCGGATCGGCGCCAGGAACCGCTCCAGCGCGTCGACCAGCCGCTCCTTGACCTCCACGTCGCCAACCCGCCCGGCCCGGTAACGCGTGGCCAGGTCGGCCACCTCGTCACGGTCCGGGTTGAACACCTCGTGGTACGCGAAGACCGGGTTGCCCTCCACGGTGCCCGGCACGTCGGCCCGCACCCGGTTCGGGTCGGTGTACATGCCGAGCACCTTGCGACGCACCATGGCAGCGTCGTCGGACAGGGCGATCGTGTTGCCGCGGCTCTTGCTCATCTTGGCCGCGCCGTCGGTGCCCACCAGGCTCGGCGTGTCCGCCGGGAGCAGCTCGGGCACCGGGAAGACCGGCCCGTACAGGTGGTTGAACCGGCGGGCGATCTCCCTGGTCACCTCGACGTGCGCGGCGTTGTCCCGGCCGACCGGGACCACCTCCCCCTTCACGCAGAGGATGTCCGCGGCCTGGAGCACCGGGTAGCCCAGCAGCCCGTACGGCATCTCCTCCTTGCCCGCGTCCCGGGCCATGTCCTTCAGCGACGGCACCCGTTCCAGTCGGGGCACGGTCACCAGGTTCTGCAGGAGGGTGTTCAGATCGCCCACCTCCGGGATGGCCGACTGGAGGTAGAACGTGGCCCGTGCCGGGTCGACGCCGGCGGCGAGGATGTCGGTCACCATCTCGCGGGCGTTGCCGGAGACCTGGTCGATGTCCTCGCGGCGGTTCCTGGTGGTCAGCATGTGCAGGTCGGCGATGATGAAGAAGCTCTCGTACCGGTGGTGCAGCCGCACCCGGTTGGCGATGCTGCCGACGTAGTGGCCGAGGTGCAGGCGGCCGGTGGGCCGGTCGCCGGTGAGCATTCGTGCGACGGACATGGTGGTGTGCCTCTCGTGCGGAAGGTGGATGACGCGTGGGCGCGCGCCGAGCGGGACGAATTCGCCCCGTCGGTCAGCGGGTCGGCTCAGCGAGCCGTCCGCCATCGCGCGCCGGCGCGGTACCGCAGACCACCAGCACGGAGTACGTCGAGGAGTTGCTCACGGCCATCGCCGGAGCTGATCGGGAACCCGGGCACCACACCGAGCGGGAGGCAGTCGACCATCTCGACCGCCTCCGGCGTGCAGTTGCTCGTCCGGACCACGGCTTCACGGTACCCGTGGTGCCGCACCCGCACCGCCCGGTCGGTGGCTCAGCGCCGCGGGTCGCCGGCTTCGGCCGGGCGCTCCCGCTCGGGGTCCGCGGACTCCTGTGGCCGGTAGCGCTCCGAGTAGTAGCTGCCGACGCGTTCCCGGTACTCCGGGCCCGCCGACCCCGGGTCGAACGGCGGTGCGTCCCTGATCTCCTGCCGGCTCCGGTCGACGTGCACGATGCGGTCCAGGTGGTCGACCCGGGCCACCGTGCCGGCCGGGAGCAGCACCTTGTGGCCGAGGATCCATGGACCCGTGTCGACAACCAGGTACCGCGCGTCCGCCTCGTGGCTCGCCTCGTCGATGGTGCCGATCCGGCCGTCGGTCGCCTGCACCCGGTAGCCGACCAGGTCGATCGGCGTGCCGGGGCCCGGTGCGTCCGGCCCGTCGTGCCCACCGTCGGCGTTGTCCGGAGGGGTCACCGAGGGGGTCGTCTGCGTGTACCCGCCGGCGAGGGCGGACGGGTCGCGCCAGTCCCAGGGACTGAAGGTCGAGGGTTGCACGGGACACCTCCGGTGACGGTCTTCGGCTGTCCCGTTCCGCAGTGCCCACCCCGCTCCGAGCGGAAACGGCGGCAGTGCCGAGTGGAGGAGGAGCGCCGCCCGGAACAGGTCGCAGCTGGGTGAGCAGGTCCGCTGGCATACTCGGCTGCCATGGTGCTGTCGCGTGGGTGGGCCGTCTTCCTGGTCGGGGTCGGAATCTGGACCTGGGTGATCTGGCCGAGGTTCGCCGTCGCCATCTGGCAGGACCCGCGTTCCTGGGCGTCCGGAACGGTGGGGGACGGCGCGGCGACCAGCTTCCTGTGGGTGCACGCCCTGCTGATCGGCGCGTCCCTGGCGATCGGAACCACCGTCGGTGTCCTCGGCATCCGGGCCTGGTTCGCCGCGCGCCGGCGCCAGCAGCGCCCGGCGGCCTGACGGCCCGCGGCCCCAGTCGGGAGCCGCCCGGTCACAGTGGGTGAACCGACGACCCTCCCAGCCGCGCCCGCGCTACGTCGAGGAATCGTCAGATCGCGCTGACCTGGAGAAACGTCTTGGCGCAGCGAGTGTGACGCGGGACGCTTCCCGCGGATTTGACGATCAAACCCGCAGACGCGTAACTTTCTCTCTGCCAGCGCGGAACGGACGAAACAGGCGAAAGCCTGAGAGGCCGGAGCGCGGGAATGGCCGCCGGGTCGGAGGGGTTACACCTTCCAGACTTCGGTGCCGGGAGGTGCCCCCAAGGATCGCCGCGAGTCGGATTTGGTGCGGCGAAGCCGACCGGGTAAGGTTTACGACCGGCAGGGAACCGGGCGAGCTAGCGGGAGACCGCAGCGGCCGGCCTGCCAAATCCGACGACCTGACGCAGCGGTTCGCTGCTGCGTGAGTGCGCCGGGACCAACCCGTACGAAGCACGACAGACCGGGACACACGGTTTGACACGGCGAAGACGGTGAGGTAACGTAGTAAAAGTGCCCGGCGCCACTGAGCGGC